>JABIUA010000175.1 GCA_018667575.1 Methanobacteriota archaeon
CAGGCCCGATTTCCAAGATAATTGGAAGAAGTGAATGAAAAATAGGTTTTCAGCCCTGCATATTCAAAGGCTTAATCGTTTTCGAAAGGTCGTGAATAGGCTATCAAACTGGAAGTCGAGACTTGACTCTCTTGATTCCAAGGAGCGTGAGACGCTGCTAGGAACTTCTCTTTCTAAGCTGTTTACCAAACTACCACTATGGATCTCGCATCCGGCTAATATTGGTGGTTTCTACGGAATATTGGTAGCGATTGCATTACTACTTCCATACCGTTTTGCGAGTGATGACTATTCCGGTTGGCTTAGTGATTGGGGTCTGCATTGCTGTCTTTTACTCGTGGCTTGTTTCTTCCTTGGCCTATGTTCAACAATAATAGTTAGCATCACAGGAAGATTTCCTACCGCCCCGCCCCGTGCGATACTGTATCCAATGCCATTTTTAGGCTTGGCATTATTAACCATAGACAGAACAGATATTATTGAAATACCGGCTATGATTTCATGGATTTGCATGCTTCTCCCAGGACCGATGTATGTCCATTTATCATGGGCACCAAGGTGGCGCCTTCTTTGTATGATTGAGGATGGAAAAAATCCTTTCGAAGAGATGGAAAACGACGATAAAGATTATGATTCGTTTTCAGTTGATGAAGACAAAGAAGATACAGAACTTCTTTCTGTCGTAGATGATTTTGAATCCGAGTGATTGAATGTATATCTTTTCAACTGTGAGAAGATGCTCTCTACTTATTTTGTAGCCTGATGTAATTAACTTGACATACAGCGACCAACTTTCCATCTGTGTCATAGAGGTCAGCATGGGCCAGACACATCGTTCGTCCAATTCGTATAACATGTGCCTTACAGATTACATCAGTGTGGCAAGGTCGTAAAAAGCGAATATTGAAATCAGTAGTTGCCACATTTTCTTCGGCACCAATTTCGGTTAGTATCGACCAACAAGTCACAGTATCTGCGATAGTTCCTAGCATTCCACCATGAAATGTTTCGTAAATCCCATCCCATCGCAGATGACGGGGAACCGTTGCTTCACAAATGCCCTTTTCCAGTTTTAGAATCTTCATTTGCAGTGTTTCTACGATAGGTATCGATTGAATCCTTTTATCCAGTGCTAGAATTTGTTGCTCGTCAAGTGTCTCGCTGTCCATAAGAAACCCTCAGATTAGATTGAGCTTTGGACCAACTTTCTCGAATAGGCGAAGTACTTCGTCTAGATCTGTTCTGGTTAGTCCTGCAGACATTTGTGTTCGTATACGTGCTTTGTCTCTAGCCACCATTGGGAAAACAATAGCACCAGCCATCACACCTTCATCCCCTAAGGCCCGAGTCATAGCCTTGGCAACACTAGATTCGCCGCACATAACTGGAATAATTGGAGTAGTAGAAACGCCTGTATCAAATCCAAGACTTTGTAATTCTTTTCTGAAATAATTTGTATTCTCCCATAACTTTTGGTGATGTTCTGGCTCATCCATTAGAACCTCCACTGCGGCTTTTTGTGCAGCAGCCACTCCCGGTGGTTGTGAACCAGACAATAGCCATGAGCGAGAGTGATTCAGAGCATATGTTCTAGTCATCTCACTACCTGCCAAAATACCACCTTGAACACCAAGTGCTTTCGAGAAGGACCCGACTTCGAAATCTACTTTCCCTTGAAGTTTGAAATGGTCTACAATCCCTGCTCCACCATCACCAAGTACGCCTTCGCCGTGACAGTCATCAACGTAAATCATAGCATCATATTCATCCGCCAACTTATGAATTTCATCAAGAGGCGCCATGTCACCATCCATCGAAAATACCCCATCGGTAATAATCAATTTACGCTCACTATCCTTGTGTTGCTGTAAAACTGCTTCCAGTTCACCCATGTCATTATGAGCATAAACTCCACGACTTGCTTTTGTCAATCTAACTCCATCGATGATTGAGCCATGGTTTAACTGATCACTGATAATAACATCTTGCGGCCCTGAAACAAGTGTCGGAATGAGGCCAACATTAGCGGTGTAACCAGCAGAATAAATCAATGATGACTCTACTTTTTTGAATTCGGCGACTTTCTTCTCGGCTTCAAGATGAATGTCCATAGTGCCAGCGATAGCCCTAACACTGCCGCTACCCGAACCATATTTTTTGGTTGCTTCCACCATAGCGTCAATAACTTTAGGGTGGGTCGTCAAATTTAGATAATTATTTGCTGAAAGCATTATCGTAGGTTTACCTTCAATAGTACATCTTGGTTCGTTAGAACTTTCCAAAGTAGGAGGCTCCCACAATAATGATTGTGAAGATAATTGTTCATACCTTTCTTTCATCCATGACATATCACCAGGCATAGTCTCACCAAATCGATGGAAAAGGTGTCACTTGAAGTGCTTTTGTATTGTTTCACTAAGATTGAATCCATGAAACTCAAAAAGGACTGGTGCTTCGGGTGCTTGTGCGGATAAGTGGAGTAGTCAGTAGCGGACTTGGGAGAGCGCATGTTTTCATGGCACAAAAGCACTACCAAGAGCAATTCGTCAAACTGATGGGTAAAACTGTTTGGCCAGGAACACTAAATCTCAGCGTTTCGCAATCGAATCTAATCAATTACATCGCTTTGAGAATGAAATCTGGAATTGATACACTTGATGCAGATGAGCAGGACTTAGAAGATGCCAAACAAGTTTCACTTGAAAATATCGAAAGTCATCGAATTAGAGGATTTCTTAGAGACGGAATCTCTTTTGGAGGAGCAACTGCATTCAATGCTAAATTCATTGTAAAAGAAATTACAGTTGAATGTGCTGTTTTAATTCCAGATTTGACCAGACATTTCGATGTAGTCGAAGTAATATCACCAACATTTTTGAGAGAGCACATGGACCTCAAAGACGGCGATGAAGTCGAACTAGTGTTGGATTCTAACTAATCCCGATTATGCCTAACAATTGGTAAACGACCGAGATATGCCCACTCGTGATAGAGCATACTTTTCATTTCCAATCGAGCCCCATTTTCCCATCTACTTCGCATGGTTCTCTCCAAAGCCAGTTCATTTGGTACTGCAGTGAATGTGAAGTCTGTGTTCTCTTCAGAAGGTATAGGGAATTTTTCCCATGACACGCCCCAGAGTACCAACCAGTCAGGAGGAGCCACTCCGAAGTCCACTGAAATTTCAGGTTTTGATATGGCATTCTTAATGTCATCCATGGTCAATTCACCTGTACTCAATTTGAATAGTGCCATCGCTGTACGACGAACTTGATTCCATAGGAATGCTTCACCTATTATCTCAAATCCAACTACACGCCCCTGAACTACCCAAGGAGTACAGGAGTAAATTTTCCTCATCGGATTTTTGCCTTCTTCCATTCTAGCAAAATTACGAGCATCATATATCCCAATAAACAAACTCAACCATTCCTCAAAAACTTCACCCGGATATTGCCATGATTCAATACCCTCCAACCGATATCTGTAAACTCGATGTTTAGCGATTCGTGGGTTCCATTCATCATCGACTTCATGGACATCTAAGAAAGCAATCTTATCAGACAAGTGGTCGTCGACCGCTCTAATCATTTTACGTGGTGTTAAAGCCTCCCAAAGGGTTCTTTTTATGGTCACAACACCGCCATTCAATCTGACATTGACGCCAGCATCCGTGCGGCTTGATAGGACTAAATTATGCCCCTCTTGGTTCTGGTCAAGCCAATTTAATTGATTGAATGCTCGTATCAATTCGCCTTGAACCGTTTTTACATCAGGTTGGATTTGACTTCCATGGAAACTATCACCTAGATATCCAATACGAAATGCCAGACGAACGTTGTCGTTCGTCAAATCGACACCTCAGTCTTCGCTACCAAGTACTTCAATTGCTTCTTCGATACTAAAGCCTAGTCCGCCTACTGCCCAGAGAAGGGCTTGCTTCAACCAAGGTTGAACTGTTGATGCTTTTCTTGAAGGGTCCATAACTTCAATTGCATCGACAAGATTCCTACTTGCTTGATATAGAATGTCATCGACTGGAATATCTTCAATTTCTAGTTTCTTGGCATATCTTTGGAACTCTTTTACTGCGACAGGAACACGGCGGCATTCAAGTGCAAATGCTGCAAAGTCTGCGATGAATTCTACATTTTCTTCATCGAGTTGCATTGCTTTCTTGTAAGACATCATGATCTTACCACCTGGCACAACATCTTCTTGTTGTTCTGTATTTAGCATGTTTGCGAACTCCGCAAACGTGTGATGTACAATGGCCACATCCGAATGGGCTTTTGCTTTGGTTTCCAAATCGGCTACAGCGCCTGCTAGGTCGCCTCCTCTAAACAATTCAATCGCTGATGCTAATATCTCTTCACTCATAGTAAGTCCTCTATATTCAAGGGGAGAGGTTTCAGTTCTTGAAAGACTCGCTTGAAACGGTTCACTCTTGGTCTGAGTTTGCACCGGTGATTGAGTCCTTCAAATCACTCAGAAGATTGGATTGACTGTGCTTTTTATGCATTTCATTAAGCAACATCTTACAATTTTCCCAGTTTCTAATGGAGTAAAAACAATGCTTAGGATCTGGCCGGACTGTCTTGATAGTCCTTTGATAAGTCATCAATGCGAAGAATGAGCGTATAAGTGACTTACCCGCCTTTTCAGCAGCAGAATCATCCGCCCTCTCGGAAGAACCAGGCATCGAGACTGCCCCTCCTGCACCTAGAGTTTCATCAACGATTCCAACACCAGAGTCTGTTAAGATTGAGACTGTTGCAAAGCCACAAACTGTTCCAACCGGTGAACGGTCTACAATTACTTCAGAGATTCTATCGAATAAAATTCTCCTGTGTGCTCTAGATAGTAGGAAACTGTGTTCGAAAATCACAGCATCAGATGTAATTGCATAATGGAAACTGTTTTGATAATAAAATGTCAACATCCAAAATAGACCAGCATAGATAAATCCAAAGATTGTGAAACTATATCCAAATGGAATGAAATCCATGTCATTCTCCATTCCAAACAAATTGGACACAAAGCCAAGGAAATCATCGAACTGAATTATCACTGGAGTAACTGCAACCAAGAATAGCCACATTGTGACCCATCTCCCTGAGGTTGAAGTATTCATGAGTCTGTTCATCCAAGTTATGAAAAGCATCATGAAAACAAAACTGAAAGACATTTGGTCACTGGTCGTGAGGTCGATAAAGGCCCAAACCAAACCCATGAAACCTTCAGCATCATTGCCAAGAGACTCTACATGTCCAAACACTAAGTGGAGCATTAGAACGATACCACCAAGAATATACATTCCTAGGAAAGCAAAGATACTCGGCTTCTTTGTCAACAATATTTCTTCGCCTTCTATTAGACGAAATGTCTTGGCTAATTTTTCAGCATTTTTGACTTCTGATTCTTCAGCAGTTGTTTTCTCATCGGTTACTTCATCACTCATAGTAAGCCTCCTAATATCGCTTTAGTGACTTATCCATGATGAACCTTCCCCCTCCAAAATCGGAAAAATCAGTGAAGAAGACCCCATGAATGTTCGGCATTACCCCTTATCCAAGAGTAATCATCATGCGTACGAATACCAGTCTCATCAGTTATTTTCAGATATTTTGTCTCCAAGGGATACTCATTATAGGTAAAATGTGATGTTAAACCTCCTCGAGTTGGTTGTTCAAATGTCCAGTGCGCCCGATCAACAGCATCAACTCTTAGGGAAATACTAGTTCTGTCATTCCACATTTTCACATTGAAACTTGGCAGAGGAGCACCGGGATGATGTCCATGCTTGCCTTCTGATTTGTTAGAAATCTCTTTCTCTATTTGAACGTGAGTGAATTTTTCAGAACGATTGTTTTTCGCATCATGGAATAAGCCACCTTGTGAAAGACTAATGTGACTCAAATCACGTTTCTTCCACGGTCTGTTATCACGTGCAGTTATCGTGAAACTTAAATGAGGTAAAAACCAATCAATATAAGAACCGTCATCGAGGTGTAAAACACCCCAATACCACGGAACTGATGGAGCTTGAACACACACTTTTTGAAAATAGGCAGTCCCTTTGACACTCTTGTCATCTAAACTTCCTTCCACCTTACAACCATGTAATCTCAAGATGTCATAACCCATATTCATGGCATATGTTGCTGTAGCATGCCTCGCAGTCGACATGGCTTCATTCCAAGGAGTAATCTGAAATTTCATATTCTTAGGAACCATGTCTGGAATTGGTTGTTCATCGCTGGTTAAATTAAGCCAGAATTCTGACAAATCACTTTTCAGACCCATAGATAAATCATCCTCGAGAAGTGGAACTACCGCGCCTCCTCCACGGCCTGAGCCTTCTGTATTATTGGGCCACTTAGAATGTGTATCATCCATTGTAATAATCCGACATTTTCGCTTGATTAAGGGCTCATGCATTCGCTTACCATCATACCACCAAGCACAAACCATTCCATCTAAAGCAATACCACTCTCTTCGTCAAAACCAGGACGTCCCTTAGGCTCCCAAACAGTATCACTGACAGTCACTTTGGAATTATCTTTAGTCGACCATAATACCATGAGTTGCTTTCCACTTGGATTTCCATTATCGTCATCGAGCATCAAAAGCCACCACCACCAATCCCATGTTAGATGATTCAACGGAGGCCTCTCTTGTAATTTCCACATACGTGAAAGGTCGCCAGTGAAAGACTCCATTTCTGAACTCATTCGATTTCCTTTCCTTTGAATAGTAAACCACCGATGAGCCATAGTCCTGCTGCTTGGACAATGAGTACCAAGCTCGCAATCAACATCGAAAGGAAAGGACCTATGTCACCTAAGCCGGGTTTTGAACTGAAATAACTAAGCGGAACTGCTCCTTCAATTGAACTACCAAATAAGCCGGTACCATCACCATCTCCTCCCCAAGTCCCCATTTGGACGAATAAATCTAAGTCTGGCCAAACAAGCATCGCTGCAGAGTCGATTATCGTCAATGACCATCCAATTACAGAAAACCTGAGTATAGAAGCATCAGGCATGCCCATTGAGAGTAATGCCATTCCAAGTTCCCATGCTGCGAATGGAATAGCAAGAATAACTCCATATCTCCACAGCACTCCAAAGAAACAGAATAACATCCCATACACTAGCGTCGCAAGCATCGCTGCAAACAAGACCGATAACCAAATACCAAACTCGGAGAATCTGAAAAATGAATCACTTGGGCCTGCCAAACCAGTCACTAGAGCAGAAATGAAAACCAATATCGCCAAATAGGGCCAAACAATTCCTAGGTAACCTAAGATTCGATAAAGGAATACTTCAGTTCTTGCTATTGGTTTAGATAACATGTAGTGCATTGTTCCTGATGACATTTCGTCTCTAATCAATCCAGTTGCCAAAAATAATGGAACAAATATCCCGATAATAAACACGAATCCTAGTTTACCAATAGCTAATATTGACGCTCTGTGAATCGCTTCTTTAGCATAAGCAGCATCATCGGGGTCCTCGTCAACAAAACTATCCGCATCAACTGTGAAACCACTTTCTTCCATCCCAACCCGAGGACCTTCAAGAACGATATCGCAAGGGATGCCATTATCATTGGAATCTTTCTGGGATTCGGTTCTATCCTCCCTATCACAATCACCGTCATCATCATGACCGACCGATATTGTTTGTCCCGCTCCAGGAGTGCTTTCCCAATCAAAATCATCTTCATCAATCCATTTTTCAGGTGGGTCTGGTTCTACTGGCGGGTCTAACAGGCCTGGATGAGAATCCTCTGAACGGGGGTCAGTCCCATAC
>JABIUA010000177.1 GCA_018667575.1 Methanobacteriota archaeon
ATTCAAACTGCAGATTTACAAATTCATGAGTCGACAAGTGTCGATTTGACATCTATTGGTTCTCCAGAAATATCATCATCCCATGAACTGGTAGTCATATACTCAAAAGGTCAAGGAGGTGCAGCCCTCTTGACACCAACTAAGTCTAGTCCAACTGATAATTATGGTAAAACATGGAATATTCCGCTAGATTCTGGAGAAAGTCGAATTCACATTTTTAGTGAAGATTCAAATCAGATACAGATAGAATCGAATTCGAACTCTGAAACATACTATGCTATTGATAGTCAAGAATTTAGAACAAGCGTATCCTTTACACATCAGTTTACACTTACCCAGCCTGATGTAATTCGTATTACTACTAGCACTCTGTCTCAACTGATACTACAAACTGAAGTCGACAACTTAAGCGGCTCTACATCCCTCATTAGCCAAGATGGAAACCACCTCGGACACAGATTCATAGCCCCTTCTCTAGAAGGGAAAATGGAATTCAGTAATCCTGGAAGTGATAGTGTAACTGTAACATGGCGAGGAGGAGGTACTTCTATTGCCGCTCTTGGTACTACAAGTGTAGCGTGGCCACCGGCTGGAATTAATGGAGCACCTATGCTAGACGCCGATGGTGATATCTTTGCAACATGGAAAGTATCTAACCAAGGAAATTCCGGAGAAGGAATTCACTTGATTCCTGCCGCAGATACCGGAGCATCATCTGGAATTCAACATGAAATAACCATTGAAGATGATGGACAAGTCCATTCATTATCAATATCACGTGCAGGTAGTTCAAGCGATTGGAATATTACTGGTGACTCTGAATTGGAGGGTTCAATTGACAGCCAAGTTCAAAATGTGATGCAAGCAATTTCATCAGGGACATTCCGGATGAATATCACTGAAGGGCATCCTGTCAAAGTCCATCACCTTTCAGGTGAGAGTGGGCTAACACAAGCAGTCCATGATGGAGCACAACGATGTACTAGCGTTAACATGATGGCAAGCGGCTGGATTACCGTAGTATTACCATGGGATTCATTGAGTGGACAAGAAGATTTGAAGATTAGACAAGCATGGAAGAATGGTGATTTCCCTGCGAGCATAATGATGACACTTATTGGGCATAATGGAGCCTCTACTCACTCTAACCTCGCAACTTCATGGGTGTTCCACCTATCGAGACTCGCCTACTCATTCTCATCATCAATCACAGGGATGGAGGTTGCCTATTCGGGTGGAGCAATCGTTACTAACCATCCAGAGTTCACTCCTACCATAATTCGTGAACCTGTAGATCGCTCAGGACCCGGCCCTAGATTTGCTGCAACTATACCTTCCTTACATCCAGTCACAGAGGGAGTCATTGGTGGAGGAAGTTTAACTCTAGATATTGAGTTAACATCTAGAGAATCATTGGCCTCTGACATTGCCTATGAAGTTCGTCGTGGATGGTCAGAACCCTATGGCTCAGCAATCGCAAGTGATTCATCAGATGGACTGGAACTTAGCGAAGATTGGGCTGTTTATCCAGGAAGGTTGGACTTGTTAACCGACTATGTGGGATGGGTACCTGACCCGAGTATTGGAACTTCAGAAGCAGTTTGGCATACAAGTGGGGTTCCAATTCAGTTTTCGCTACAAATCTCTTCACTTGATGTGCTCATGCAAGAGGTGATTGGATGAATATGACATCACTTCGAAAAGATACCAATGCGGCTGCAACTGAACTCGGCTACATATTCACATTTCTTCTCGGAGTCATGCTTCTTTCGATGTTTAGCCTGTGGGCATGGGACATAGAAACTGCAACAAGAGAAAGATGGAACCAAGAAGCAATTCAAGCCAACATGGACGATATTGCAGCTGCAGTGGAGAGGGCTGATGAAGCGAGTAGAATGGGCGACGTACAATACTCTGAATCCATTTATTGGAGAGCAACCGAAGCTGATGAAAATCAATTCATTCTAAGTTTAACAAATGAACAACTATCACTGGAAGATTCCGCTGGAACGCTGGACTTAGAAGTATCCATTTCTGGAGCAGGAAATGGCCAGCATACTGGCTCTGTTCAGTTATCTGGAATCAGTACGATATGGATCGTTCACTATGATGGAGTAACTAGCATACAACTTGAACGGCCGCAGTAATTACCGGCCCATCACAGCGTTGTGTACTTGGGTTTGGACATCTCTCATCCTTGACTTTGCGCCCAATTCTCTAAACACTGAAAGAGCCCTTTGGAGATATTCCATTCGGCGGGATTTGTCAGAGGCAACAGTACCCAATCGAGTAAGTAGTTCACCTATCTGCATACGTAAGTCATTAGCCTCTGCAATAATTAGTGCTTCACGGAAATGCTCCATCGCCTCTTCAGTACGACCAGCATCCTGTAGAACCTCGCCAAGCAGAATAGTGATATCCACCATAGAGAGAATATCACCTTCTTCACCCATTGCTTCGAGAGCGTTTGAATAATGATGT
This sequence comes from Methanobacteriota archaeon, assembly GCA_018667575.1. Taxonomy (GTDB): domain Archaea; phylum Thermoplasmatota; class Poseidoniia; order Poseidoniales; family Poseidoniaceae; genus MGIIa-L1. The sequence goes on from JABIUA010000177.1 coordinate 2,482, forward strand.
GAAGCAACGTCTAAATCACCAATCTTAGCATGATAGCGCCCCAATACAGCCTGGGCCCGTGCATGGATTTGCTGATTCTCCGAATTATCAGACTTCTCGAATGCATCCAAAGCATGCTTCCGAGCACGCTCGATCTCTCCCAAATCGAGGAATGAACGAGCAAGAATTAACTGTGCTGAAATCAATTCAATGTTCTCATTTTGCTCAAGAATTGTTTCTACCTCTCCATATGACTCTAGTGCCTTGGAACGGTCATTCTTTCTTCTTAGTAGATATCCCATATTATTATATGTTCTAGCAGCACCTGTAGCATCACCTAATTCAATAAAATTCTTCAATGCATCATTATGCATCGATAACGCGTCTTCAAGATTACCTTGCTTCAATGCTATATCTGCGAGAGCCGATAAAACTTCAGCCTGTACAGGAACATTCTTCAGTTTAAGTGCCCCATTTTGAGCCTCGGTGAAAACTTCTTTGGCATCTTCAAATCGCCCTAATAATGCCATAATCTCCCCTTGAAGTTGGTTAATACTAGTTTTGGACTCTAGAATGATTTCTGATAATTCAATATTTTCAATCAATCCCAGTAATTCCATATGTCCGAGTGAAACTAATCCTCGACCATCTTCAACTATTATCTTTGCAGCCTCTTCATTGGAATTAGAATTAATCAGATGGTAGATTAATTCGATTGTAAATCCAGGAGTTTGTTTGGCTTTAGAGTACCATTCAGCACACTTTGAGTGTGAATCAATTTTCATTTTTTCATCTAAACTTCGTAGTAGGAATTCTCTAATCAAATCGTGAACATCATAAATATCAGTCTCTACTTGACGTGCCAGCCCTTGTTCTACAAGTGAGTCCAATTCATCGGTATCTAAATCTTGTTCTGCTAGTGCGCCCAAAGGAACAGGCTCACGGTATATCGATAAAGCAGAAAGTAGTCGTTTCTGTTCTCCGCTTAATTTCGAAAAGATTTCAACGGTGACATAATTTTCCAATGTCTCGTGAAATGCACCAGCAGATGCACCACGGTTGATGAGTTCCAATACAAGTGGGTGGCCACGGGATATTCCGTGAATATACAACCACTGCTCTTCACCCAAATCTTCGTAACTGCTCAATAGTTTACGTCCAGAGTCTGAATCAAGACCGTCTAGAGGTAATACCAGACTAGCAATTCTTCCTTCTGCATCTTTTGCTGGAACTACTGGTTTGAAAGAGCGTGAGAACATTACCAATCCAATTTCTTCTTCACTACCAAGTAAACCTAAAGCCATGGCCTGAAATGTCTGGTGGAGTGTTGTATCAGAAATCTTATGGAAATCGTCTATAACAATCAATGAAGGTGCTCCACCTAAGGCATCAATGAGTAATCTTGCAGAATCCGCTGGTTTAGGGACTGGAGTTGTAGCGATGTAGTCAGCAAATGTTGAATCACCAATATTTGCAAGCCAGTCGGCAATCGATTCAAAAAACGAACGTGAGCCCTCCCAGTCTTGGCATCTATGGTAGAACAAGTTACGTCTGTGCATGAATCTCTCAATAAGTTTCGAGGCCATGGTAGTTTTACCTATTCCTGCAATTCCTGGTATCATCAAGGTTGTTGCCCTAGCGTCCAAAAGATTACACATATTATCGAGTTCCTTTTCTCGACCATAGAAATGTCGCAATCTTGGTAAATCTCCCAATGAGGTCACCAATTGTTTTTCAACATGCTTTGATAAGTCTCTCTCTATCAAATCAGCAGACAACATTCTAACATCTAAAACACAATTCTCATCCAAGTATCGAATAATATCTACTGAACGCATACTAAAGGGTAAGATTGTGTTTATCTCTCCGAGATTAGTGTTAGAAATATTTCCATCTTCTAAAATACATCTTAGTGGAAAGTTGCGCAACTCATTCCAAGTCTCTTCCGCTACATTCATACCCGAATCTGTCAAGAAATACGCCTTACGTTTTCGAGACACTCCTTTGACGTGAGCTTGTCTTTCGATTAGCAATCCTTGGTCTTTCAAACCTGCAATGGCTCTCGGAACATTGGAACGTGCGATAGCTACAGCGTTAGCAATTCCCATCTGTGATAATGAAAAAGGAACTTCAACACTGTTTTTATAATCGGAATAATCCAAAAGATGGAGTAATATCCGCTCTTGTACGCCTGGCTTTGCACTTGAAACCATGGTAAAACCTCAGTTCTGACCTGGAACATAGTTTGGATCTGGAACCCACTGACTAGAAGCTTCATCCCAAAGCCATCCTGGATGCTGCGAAGATGTAGTTTGTTGAACCTGTTGAACCTGTTGTTGAACTACTGGTTGAATCTGTTGTGCGGGTTGTGTTGTTGCTGGAATTCCAGGGACGCTCTTATTCTTAGCCCAAGCATATGGGTCCGCTGCAGGTTCACTACTGTAATTGGATTCAACTAGTTCATCTAATTCCTCTTCAAATGTGAAAAAGAATGCACCAACACCAGCAAGTACTGCTAGTGCAACCACGACAATTATGATGATAAGAAGAGTGTTTGAACTTTCTTCTTCCGATGTCAAAGACAGAGCAAATTGTGTATCTTGGTCGTCTTCGGTATTACTGAACAATTGACCATTCATCTCGAAAACTACCTGTCTTGAATCAGCAGAGCCTAATTGACTTGTAGTTAGGAACATTTGCCAAGAACCATCCGCTTCAACTCTTGTTGAGTTTATCTCTTGTCCAGAGCCAGAATCGAATCTAGCCTTTACAAGACTGTTTGGTAAACCAACGCCCGAGAAGGATGCGGGATCTGAAGTAGTAACTATCGAATCTACATTATCTCTAACTACTGTAAATTTAATCGCTTTGATATCTACATCTACCAATCGTGAGAGTGTTGAGAGTTCGCTACTATCTGTTGCTTTGAACTTAACATCAATCAAAGACCAGTCTTTAATTTGGTCAGAGCGGGAAGCTGATGGATTGTAAGTTGCGACACCTTCGGCGGAAATCGAGAAGTATGAATCATAGAAATTATCAATTTCGGTACTTGGGTCATCATATACTTCGTAAACCAAAATACCTCCCTCTGGGTCAGTAAAGTAACTATTCAAATCAAACACAGCACCATTGCCACAACGGTTCAAGTTCCTAGAGTTTTCATCACAGTACACATTGACCGTATTAGCCCACCCTAATGGGTCGAATGCCGGTGCCAAATTGTCAACTGAATTGTCAATAGTGATGGTAACTGACACTTCCTCAGAAAAGTCTTGACCATCAAATGAGCGCATGACTATTTCATAATTCGAGTTGTGTGGTAAATTATTAGTTTTCCAGACATTGGTTAAATCCCATGAAGTATTAAATACGCCGGAGTCAATTTGGTCTTGCCTAATTATTATGCTAGTAGGAGAGTTACCAGTGTTTCGACCACCTTGATAAATATCGATTTCCACTCTGGTTACAATCCCATCATTATCCCACACATAGCCACTGATTGGAGTTGAAGAACTACCTCTGATCACTTGTGCAGCATACATACTTTCCAGTACAATGCCCGGAATCGAATTATCATTCACAATATTCACTTCGATGGTTTGTGCATCACAAGTTTCAGCGAAGTAGTCTGTGGTACAGAAATCGCTGTCGGCTGCCCAAATTGTGAATGTGTACTGGCCTGTAGCATAAATCGAATAATCCCAGTCATAGGACCATGCATTTAGAGTCTGAGCCCCGTTTAGGGTGTCCAAACTAAATTTAGATGTCTGGCCATTCGCCTCATTTCTAATTTCAAACCATATATTTTGAATGTCACTACCTTGGAGACCAGAATATTGGTCAGAAGCAGTTCCGCTAAAGGAAACCACGGAACCCTTTGCTGAACTCGGTGAATGTGATTGACCATCCGATGGAGTGTTGATGACAATCGTTGGTGCATCTAGATTCAACTTAAACTTTCCAACTTCAAGTGGGGAGTATTCAAGTCCATCAAAGGCACGAACTTTGAAAGTAACGTCACCTTCACCTTCAGGATATGTCGACATATCCCAGTCGAATGTCCAGGTGCTGAATGGATAACTACCTTGAGTAATGACTCCACCAGAATTTGAAGTATCTACTGCAGAGTACCACTGACTCGAACCGGGAGGTTGGATTTGAACGTCCTCGACGTAACCGTACTGTTTCTGCATTGCAATTATGTCAGATGCATATGGTGGTGCCTCTCCGTCCCAAGCTAAGCCTGATAGAGATACTGTGCGTGCAAAAGAGGTGAAGTCTGGTTGAGTTAGTGTAACAGTTGGCGGCATGTTATCTAAATTGATGATATCATCTATTGGCCCTGTCAAGGTGAAATCCGCTTCATAGATACCCTTTCCAAATTTATATGCTTCAATCGAATATGTTGGAATTTCTCGACCAGAAGCACAGTCTGGGTCGTTAGCATCTGTCAATGTATCTCCGTCGTTATCATAACCATCTGAACAGGTGTTCTCGTCCATTGTGGTAGTAATTGCTGGTGGCCCTGGCTCAACAACAACCGTTACTCCTTGTTCGCCAACTTGGTTGTTCCAATTTCTGTCTAAGTAGAAATCACTAGGTAGTGTGACTTCGGGAGTGTAACCAAATTGGTCTGTAGTCAATGTGTAAAGTGGAGAACCTGTTGAGTTCTTCAATATGACTGTTGCTTGATCTACATTACTGTTTAGAGCCTTGATTTGGAATCTTACCAATTCACCTTCTCTTACCTGTGTCCCCCATGCTGAGTTTTGATTTTGAACATGTATTTTTGAGGTGTCGAAGTTTTGTAGTCCAGCGTATGATAGAACTGTAGAGTTATTGACTAGTTCTAGAGACATCGGCATACCTATTGGAGGCATCTGGGAAGTATCTGGAACTTGTAAACACTCATTTTGGACCGCTGGACATTCGGAACTTAACCATCTGAGTTGTATTGGATAAATCTCATTTCCACCAGCATCTGGAATATATTCAGATTGAATTGTTACTCTTGATTCTGTTATGTTATAGACTTGGGTTGCATTAGTATATGTATTTCCTGAAAAGTAACCTATTGAGCCATATTTATTACCATAATTATCATCATGATGAGATATATTAACTGCAAAACTCTCGGTCTCCATCACATTTTGTTGAACATTCACAATTCCACCTTTGATTCGAAGAGCGTCCCCTACACTATCAGAAATAGTATTGTTGAGTAGAGTTGCAGAACTTCTGAAAATATGGATTGCTGGACATTGGAATTCTCCACCATACATCTTTTGTGAACTACAAGTTCCAGAGTTGTTAGAAATGGTATTACCTTCCATGTAAAGTCTAGATTGCGTTGGTTGAACAGAAGGCCAACCTGAATCCTGATAGTGATATTCACCATGAACCACTGGCTCTCTGGCCGTGTCTGTGATAGTATTACCAATTGCTACCACATCAGAGGTCCCATATATCCAAAGTCCGTTATATCCACCCACTGGGCCAATGATGTTATTTTCCAATGTTGCAATCGAAGAACGAATTGCAATTCCAGAGCTCTTTTCAACACCCGAAATTGTATTACGAGATGCTGAAATCTGAGCTTGGTCATAAGCAGTTATTCCTGCTCCGTCTACCGTGGTAAATATATTGTCTTCAATCTTCAATGTATGCTTAATATCTCCAGTTTGTTTGAGTCCTTTGGTGTCAACTGCTGCACAGTTAACAGTTATTTGTGAATTGGTTAATTCACCGGATGATTTTTGGAAAAATACTCCATATCCGTTGTCTAAAATATCGATATTATCTAACTCAACATAACTGTTTTCAACATAAACCATGGAAATTCCATTTCCGTTGTTACCGCATGAACCCTCGGCATCTCCAGTGAATGTACTACCCGAGATAGTGAATGGACTAGTAATTGCAGCCCCTGCACCATATGCAGAAATGGCTGCTGACCTACCTATGGCATATTCATCCGCACCAAGCTGGAAACTGGAATCTGTAATTGTAGGATTTGCTAGATCGACCAGTAGAATATTGGTGCCATTGATATTATCGAATTGCAGTCCATTAGCAACTGTTTGCGAACCATCGAAAACCAATGCAGAATACTTCGCTACAACACCACTTATTGCGTTTACACCTATTTCAAATCCGTAAGCATTTGTAAAGGTAACATGATTTAATCCTGTTTTTGACTGGTCAATCGTATCACGAATAATCATTCCACCACCACATGCAGCATCGACATTAGCAGCACAAGCACCCCTGATGGTATAATCTGAAGGCAGTGTCCAGGTAAACCTAGTCTTAGAAGAAGCACTACCATCTGAAGAAGCACCACAAGAAGTGGAAGCAACACATATTGCTCCCTGAACATCAATGTGCTTCCCAAATGGAATATTTACAGTAGTGCCTGTACTGACAACCAAACTGGCACCTGAGGCAATTGTCACATTGTCGGTTAGAGTATGAGTACCAGACCAAGTTTCTTGGCCATTTAGTGTACCAAAAGTTGTTTGATTTATACCTGCAGCCGAGGAGTTGGACAAAACTAACATTCCAGTAAGAGATGATAGAATTAACAGCATAACTAAAGAGATACTTTTTCCTGATTTTTTGTTTGACATGTCACGGCCTCTAAGATTCCCATCGATGGGCCGAATATAATACTGCTCCCTTAGTGTCGTGCAATTAGTATCAAAACTAATCAAATGTATCAATATTTATGCATCTAAAATATCAAATCTACTTATTTGTATCACGCATTCATAGAGAGATTCAACAGTTCGGAATCTTTCTAACTTCCTCTAACCATGCCCCTGCGTCTAAATTACCATACCCAAGTGAATCATCATGCTGATAAATAGAATCGCTAGCACTCAACCGTAAGGATTGTTTTACCTCGCCGATACATGAACTATCTTGTGTTGCAGATGAACGTAATTGTGGTTGATCTTCAAGGATCAAAGCCAATGCTCCGGTGACAAATACTGTAGAATCGGAGGTTCCGCTACTTGAGAACCATGAATCTTCGGCCCCCGTACTTATGATACCAACTCCAGGAGCTATAATTTCTGGCTTCTGGTTGGGATGAAGGCGTTGTTCTCCATCAAAAGTGACTTGATTGCCTTTTGAACTATTATCCCACAGGTCACCTCCTTGTGAAGAAGCCCCTACTGAAATTGCCAATGGCACATTGCTAGGCACTGAAACTCTGCCGTCATCACCGTTCCCGCCATCGTTACCTGCGGCTGCAAC
>JABIUA010000179.1 GCA_018667575.1 Methanobacteriota archaeon
TGGCTTTGAGAGAATTACCTAGCAGTATTAAGTTGATGATAGAATTAATTGGACACTGTACTGTACCTAGTGATCATTTGTCTAAAAGGCTAGAAGTGTGGGAGGAAATTTCGGATGAACCCGGTTCTTCCATCGCAGGGTTGGGAGTTAGAGTACTGCCTAGCGATGGAGCGAAAACAATGGTAGAAACTTGGATTGAAGCAACTCTATCATCGAGTTTTGGTAGCGGCTCAGGACAATTCGATAAATTTACAACAACAGGTGAGACCAAAGTTCCAGCATTTTGTATGCATTCACGTCAAGCGGTAGATTCCATAGGTGGCTGGGATACGAAATTCATCACAAGTCAAGATAGTGACTTGTCTATGCGATTACAAGATTCAGGATTCAAACTTTACCGAACTAATCAGACTCACGTCAAGATGGTGAAAAGAACAAACTACGCAAGTTGGGTCAAGATGGGTTACAGGTATGGCTTTTGGCGAACTAAACTTCTTATGAAACATCCATCGCGGCACAGTAAGAGAGAATTTCTACCATGGTTCGGGCTGATATTTACCCTTTCATTAGTGCTGATTTCCTCGCCTCACTGGTATATTCCAGTCGCCCTTTATGGGTTAGTTATCTTTATTGAAGGCGTGAAATTTAGTATTAGTTGGCGTAGTATTTCATTACTAGTTGGTGTGCCACTATGTCTTCTGACTTTACACACAACTTTCTCAATTGGTTTGATTAGTGGCTTATTTAGAAAAGGAAGAGCATCAAACGACAGGTGATACTTTGAACACATTAGGTGGGAACATACTTGAGTGATGTGCTTAGGTGGAGGGATGAATACGATGGCTAATGACTCACTCAGTTCTCGAAGTGTTGCCTTTTTACCATCGGTTTTACTTATCTTCATTCATGTATTTGTCACTCCGCTCAGGGAGATTTTCAAAATCGAGCCGTTATTGATGATACCCTATTACGCTGTTGGAATCGGAATTGGATATTTCATCTATCGCAAATCATTCCTTGTAAAGGACTATGAATATCGTCGTTCTAAAGTTATGAATAAAATGAAGAAAGTCTACCAAGCGGAAGAAGCGGGTGTATGGCAAACCAATGTTGAAGTCGACTCGGAATTATCCGAAGAAGGACTGGCTAAGTTGTCACAGAATATTGGTGAAATTAATACCGAATCACCGGAAATGGTAGTTGGGGAAGATGAGAAAGTCGAAGTTCAATTTTTGAATGAGGCTAGTTATGTACTCGAGGCAACTAGGAGAGTTTCTGGTGAATCTACATTTGAGGAGCAAGCTATTGACTCAACCATAGGTTCAACTAGGAAATCTAGCCCAATGGATAATCTATTGGATTGGATAGGTGGTCTCTTTGGCAAGAGAAATATTGGTGAAAGGAGAGAGGAAAAGAGAATTAGCGCCCTCACTGCAGCAGCAAATGCGGCACCAGTTTCAGTTTCAAGACCTAACTCTCCACTTCAAACTACTAGAAGAGATGTCGATTCGACATTGAAGGCTACGTCCATGACAGACGAAGGAGAAACGGAAGTATCTCTAGATGGAAGATTCACTAGTTCAAGTGAGGCATCTACTGGCCAAAAGCCAGCATCTTACTCGATGGATAAAGAAGCCTACTCTTGGGACAAAGAGATTCAACCTACAAACTCTCAAAGTATTGAATCAATGGCAATGTTACCTGGAATACAAAGTCTGCCAGTACAACAATTGGCTTCCACTGTTAGTACTCAGAAAACTTGCCGTGGCTGCGGTGCAGTAACTCCTCCAAATGAGCGTTTTTGCCTAAATTGTGGCCTTGATATTTTACCTTAGATATCCAATATTATCCGAGATGTTCAAAGGGCATCGAGTTTACCGATGGTTTGCTCGGTGGAAATGATGTCGCAAAAACGGGACTACTATGAAGTGTTAGGAGTTACCAAGGAGGCTACTGATAAGGATTTGAAAAACGCCTTTAGAAGCCTTGCTAGAAAGTATCACCCGGATAGAAGTACTGAAGATGATGCTGAAAATAAATTCAAGGAGATACAAGAGGCCTATGCTGTCCTATCTGATGGAGATAAGAGACAGATGTATGACCGGTTCGGTCATGATGGTCCTTCAGGTTCACCATTTGGAGGATTTGGCGGTGGTGGATTTAATATTAATTTAGAGGATATACTAGGAGGAGATTTCTTTTCTAACTTCTTTGGTGGTGGAGGGGGAGGTTCTCGTCGTTCCTCTCAAAGACGAGGTAATGATATCCTAATCAGGCACAGTATAAACCTTGAATCTGTATTGAATGGAACCTCTGAAGAACTTGAGATCGAGTTACCTGTTAAGTGTGAAGATTGTGATGGTTCTGGCGGAGAAAACGGAGAAACCCAAACCTGTTCGGATTGTGGAGGTCAAGGTCGAGTTAGGGCAAGGCAACAAATCGGTCCCTTTGTTCAAGACGTGGTCAGAGAATGTTCTCCATGTGGGGGAATTGGTCGAATTGTCAAATCAAAGTGTAAGTCTTGTAGTGGTAGCGGTCGTAATTTAGAAGAAACCAAATTAAGATTCAATATTCCTTTAGGTGCTGAAGACGGTACTAGGCTAAGAATGCGCGGTAAGGGTGAGCCACCTGTACATGCTAATGGTGAGAATGGAGACTTGTTTATCGAATTAGAAATTGAACAACATCCATGGTTTGAAAGGTCGAATGCAGACTTGATAATGTCACTTCCTTTAGGTTATTCAGACTTAATGTTGGGTACACAAGTGACTCTTCCTCACATCGATGGAGATGAATTAGTGGTAAAAGTCCCTGCACAGACTAATTCTGGCGAGACTTTAGAAATAAGAAAAAGAGGATTGCCTAGGGTAAGAGGCTCGGGTAGGGGAGATGTTGTAGTTCTGGTGAAATTACACATGCCTAAGAAAGTTAGCAAGGGCATAAAGAAATCACTGGAACAATTACGAGACGACCTTGCTCCAAAAGATATAGTCACTCGTGTAGAAGAAGATGCCAAGCAGCGCCGAAAGTAATTGTTCATTCTTCCGAATCAACAGTTCTCCACAGTGTGCTTGGAATCCTAGATGCGAACGGTTTTCCATCGACACGACCATTCAATTCAATGTCCACGCATGATGAACTACCCTCTATCTCAATTGTAAGGAATACAATATTTCCAGTTACCATCGAATCCAGGAATATTTCTTCACCTCTAGAAAGGAAACGTGGATGGACATGTGTGATATTCCATGGCTCACCTTGTGGTGCATCTAATCTCAATGCAGCCATCTCCCAGTTTCCTTCAATTATGTTTACTCCAACAATAATTGGCCATGATTTTCCATCTTTAGATAATCGCTCATCCAACTTCCATGCTACTATCGCAACACCCTCTGTTCTATGTTCAACATCATATTTGCCCCATATGTCACATGCAGGCTCCCATTCAAGCGTAGTTATTGAGTCAAGTGCACGTCTCAAAAATCTTCTACTTTCTTTAGGTGTTGATGTACCATCATCCAACTTTTTCTTTAACCATTCTAGTCGCTTCTTTTTATTGGACAGTGAATTAGCAAATTGGTAATTCTTTCTGTACATCAATACTGCTATTATGGCTGGAATTAAGAATAGTCCACCCATGAACCAGCGGGCGATAGAGCCCCATTTCTCAGCGTTTTCATCTGGTGGAAACCAAGGTTCTTCCCCCTCATCAACAAGTTCATATTGGCTTGTAATTGTATAAAATTTAGATTCAACATCCTCGCCCCACGAATTATTGTATGCTGATGAGTTGATAATACTTATTCGAAGAAAGTGAGTACCTCTTTCTAACTCTAGAGCAACTTGAATATCACCGGATGAAATAGTTCTAACTTTTGTATCTTTATCTTCCCAAGTTTCTTGATTCTTTTCAATCAACTCAACTTCACAGTCCGTAATATCTCCTTCGATTGTAAATTTGACAAAGTGAATCGAGTCTTCCCATCCAGTAATCTCAATTTTGTAAACATCGGAATAATCGGATATTGGTATTGTCAACTGACCCTCATGAGTTTCGTTTTCAAGATCAATTATTGGCCATGATGAATTGTCAGTTTCTTTGTATATTGGTGCTAGAGAGGGTGCCTCTATTCCTTGGCCCATATCCGAATAATCCTCTACAGTTATTTGAACAAAAAACACATCGGCAGAGAAGTCCATTTTTACAGCACTGACATTCGGATAAACATATAGATTTGTGGCAACATTACTTGTGGAAGTGAAAGAATTAGATTCTACCCAATTGCCATTCATCAACTGATAAGTGGAGATTTCGGTTTCAGAATATGGGGATTTGAGTGATAATCTTTTGGCTTCTGATACATCCAACACAACAGTATTACGGTTGTGACCATAGACTTCCAAATAAGAGTTATCTGGTAGTACTGTCATCTCTTGAGACTCATAGATTGTACTTTGTAAGGCCCATAGGGTGTTCAATGACTGGGATTCAACTTTGATGACTGCTCTTCCATCACCATCAAAATGCCAGTAATGTGGGGCTACAGCTTGATTTACTGATAATTTACTTGGCGAACTTATACTATTTGGAAGCAAAATTTCATCGGTTTGATTTTGAAAATAAACTTCAACATATATGTCAGATGTCGAATGCGCTAGAGATAATTCTAATGTGTCACCCTTGGAAACATCTATTGCGAAGTACTCTGACTGACCACTCTCAATTACGCCGGTGATGAATGATTGATTAGTGAATTCACCGTCAGGGATAGAAGCAAGATTACCTCTCGAATTATTGATACACTCATTGATGTCATAGCAGATGACACCGGAAATCGTCTGTACAGGTTGGTTAGGAGCAGGCCTGCTAGAGTCAAATGACTCTTTTACATACTGAATTATCGATAGACCAACTTCTTCACTTATCGAACTTTCAATATTGAGTTCAATAATACCATCCGAAGATACCATTCCGTTCAAAGAGCTGCTAGATGAATCAATTTCTGTACCATTAAATTTCACAGTGCCAGTACATGATTGGCAGTCCATTTGAACACTATACCATTCATTTTCTTTGATCAACCAACTATCACTATATGTCTCTCCACTTTCAAGATTGATGCTGGTTAAACGTCCATCATTAACAGTGATTTCAGGACTATTTGATTGTCCTGAAACTGGCAAAATCACAATAGAGAGCATTATTGCAATAATAACCGGGGTCATATTAGATTTGTACATCAGAACATTCCTCAATATACATTCCTAGGGCATTCAATGTTTCAACTTAGGCATTGAAAACTTCAAACCCTTCAATAATATGAGTCTGCAGGATTAATCATGTCGCAGGAGTTAGGCCGAGTTGTTTTTTCCCGCGACCGTTATGCACGTTCATGGAGTTTGGGTGATAGAGGCAACCCTTTGGTAAAGACTCCAATTCTTATTCAGTTACGAGGGGACCCCGAATTGGAGGACTTTTTGGCACCATTCAAATCCTTTACTGACGATAAGATTCCTGCAACTCTTAGTGTAGAATCAAAATTAAATTTATCTCCACCAGACTTTGCTGTTAATGCTCCTAATTGGGAGACCTCTATTGGTCATGTTTTGCCCCCTTCGCTAGAAGAGGCCGATGCTGGAGAACTTGCTGGTATTGGGCCACTACTTCCAGTTTCTTGGCAAAGATTGTCACATGATGAGAGTTTAGTTGACCCTGATTTGAAGCCGGCTATAGTAGTATTAGTAGATGCGGCTCAACTCGCAGCTCAACCTGAAAGGCTAGTCAAAGCAATACATGTGCTCAAGAGTCGTTTTCCAGGTGCCCTACTTTGGGCGCCGGGTATTGGTGGTCCAGATAATGCAGCAGTATTGTGTTGGTTTGGTGTAGATATTTTCGACTTATCACGTTCACGAATGTGCAGTTCTGCTGGTGCAATTCTTTCTACCAGTGGCCCCCGTATGCCTGTTGAATCAATGGGTGAATCATCGGATATGAGCGTTCAAATTGAGCAATGGAAACAATCTCTAGCGTCTATTAAATCCCATTTGAGTAGCGGAAACTTACGTTCACTCGTCGATAAGCAATCTCTAAACAGTCCAAAACTGGTTGAGCATTTGAGAGTTCATGACAAACTATGTACCGGTCAAGATGGTCTTTTGTCGAGTCATGTCGATAAAGAGAAGCAGTTAGATTGTAGTAGTAATTCAAGTTTAAGTGACCCAGTTATTGGGGAATGGTATGAGTTCATATCTCACAATTACCGTGCTCCAGAAGGATTGGACAAAGTATTGATTTTACTTCCTTGTTCGGCACGTAAACCATATCGATTTTCAAAATCACATGGCCGCTTCATACGAGCGATAAACAATAATTCATGTCACGAAGTCATGGTTACATCACCTCTAGGTTTAGTTCCTCGAGACCTTGAAGAGGTTTGGCCAGCATCTCATTATGATATTCCAGTTACCGGAGATTGGACCAGTGATGAAGTTCTTAGAACTCAAAATACTTTACTTTCTCTACTTCAGAGACACGAATATAAGTTAGTCATCAATCATTCAAGTATGAAATTGACAACTGGAGATGTAAAACTAATTGAGACTAGAGATGGTATGTCTGCCGGTAAACATGAAGCACTGGAAAATCTATCTGATGCCGTTAAAGAGGCACTAGTCGAATTTGAGGTCCCTAATAGGCGCAACAACAAGTCATTGATGGACACATTCGCAAGTGTAGCACGAAAGCAGATGAAAAATGATACTTGGCTCAAGGGCGTTTCAATTAGGGGGAAGCCGCCGTTCTGGCGACTAGAACTCAATAACAAACAAATCGCTCTTTGGTCGATAGACCGCCGAGGTTTTTCTTTTTCTAAAGCCGCCATAACTATTCTTCATGACAATAAATCACTTTCAAAGATGGAACTCAAGTCAGGATTGAAATGGAAAGGTGATATTTTCTATTCTAACATTGAGTCATTTGATGGAGATATCAAGGCAGGTAATGATATTCTCGTCTATCAAGAGGGATTGCCAGTCGGATTGGCTAGAGCAGTTGCACCTGCATGGGAATGGCCAACTACTGGTGGGCGTTTAGCAAAATCTCATCAAAGATTGTGAAATCAACTAGACGACTTACTACCTCGCTTATGCGGAGTGATTAAGAAGGGGGGGCAAGTCGCCAACTTGCTTTGAGTGGTTATTATGGCACGTATGTACAAATCAAGAAAGGGAAAGAGTGGCTCTTCTAAGCCATTTGTTTCAGAGGCTCCTGAGTGGTCAAACACTAATGTAAAAGAGGTCACCTCTCTAATAGTAGAGCTTGGAAAAGCCGGTCACACTACCTCGGAGATCGGTACCATTCTTAGAGACCAACATTCGGTTCCTGATGTTAGACTAGTTGTCGGAAAGAGAATCGGAGCGGTTTTGGCGGACAATGATATCGGAGGGACTTACCCTGAAGATATGATGAATCTTATGAGACAAGCTGTTGCAATTATCAATCACTTGGGTAGCGGCAATCACAAAGATCTTCACAACAAGCGTTCCTTGGAAATCACAGAATCAAAAATTAGACGTTTGTCAAATTATTATAAATCAGAAGGTAAACTTCCTTCAGATTGGCGCTATAAGCGTGATGAACTTCGACTAATGGTCGAGTGATGCAAAAATCTCTCTCTTCCTTATGGGAGAGGTTGATGAATGAGAGCCATTGTGGTATAGTTGAGCCCAATGAATGATTTGTTAGAATCTGCGCCATTTGAAGATGCAAAAGAGTATCTTCAATCGATATGCGAGATGATTAAATCCACATCAATGGTTTATCTTAACGCCCCTTGTGATTTGGAAGGTGTTTTGGCAATATCTCATTTAGAGGCTGCATGTATCGATTTAGACATTCGTTACAGTCGTCGACTTGTTAAATCGAAACAACACATCCCGCATGGTGAAAACCAAGTAGTCGATGTCAAGAAAGATGGCCTAACTATTTCTATCGAACCCTTTGAAGATACATGGAAGTGCTCAGATTTAACCATAGGTGAATATGTTAAGATCTTACCATTGTCAGTTAGTGTTAGAATGGGTTCCAAGAAAAGCGAAAGAATTGGTGCCCTTGATGTTGTGTCCCAATGTGCTGCTATCGCAGCGAAGATCGCTCCTAATGGGGCACGAGTCAGACGACTACGTCCATTTGCCATATGTGGTCAATGGTTGAGAGATTCATTGGATAATACATTTGACCCAATACATTCATCGATAAGAGATATACTTAGAGATGAAGGTTCTGTTAGTGTTGTCGCCTTACCCGAAGTGCCAGTTTCAGCACAGGGGATGATTCCTAATCTCTCGGAAACCATGCTAAAAAGATTGAGAAAGAGATGGGCAAAAATGGATTTTGAATCTCGAGGTCAGGCGATTAGTGAACTGGCACTTCCATCTTTAACTGACAAAGTAATATCCACTCCGAGGCTTGAAGAATTGTTCTGGCATCGTTTGATTATTGGGGGCGATGAACAGGATTTGTACAGCCAGATTCACCTCGCTAAGTTGGATTGGCCAGCAGAAGAGGAGTTAGTTAAATCACATTCGAGTACCATTTTACGTGGTTTGATTTCTCAAGGCAAACTAATCAATTAGTATACGATGGCTTCAAACCATTCTGCCTTCTCGGCTTGTCATGGCTATTGAGAGACTGTTGACCGGAAGTATTCGCGACCAGGTTCAAGATTTGATGTCTACCGAGGATTTAGTAATCGATGCATTTCGTGATTTAGTAAAAGATGAGCTAAAGTCTCATATTCGTTCCAAGGTAGAGGAAGACCCTGAATTGAAACAGGAAATTAAGGAAGCAGTAGCCTATTATTTTCATACTAAGGCTCGTACGATCTATGCAGAACTCAAAGCAACTAGGGCTGCTACTCGTCTCGGTCTAAGGCTCTTGCCTGATGATTTGCAAGGTGAAGTCGGAGAAGCAATCGTGTCTCTATTTGAGAAGGAATTAGGCGCTCTTCTTGAGAAGGCACTATGATTTGGGTTTCTAAACGAACCTCATTTTTCGTACTTTTTTTTAACTTATAGTAGTTTAAGTTATGACCCATGAATGTTCCGTAAGTTTTGTGGTATCAGTGTTTAGTCGTGCAACATCAATACTTGTGGTGTTGATTTTAGCTTCTTTACTGCCATTTTCCACGTCGATTGTAATACCAGTCTCAGCAGAACCGGTTCAAGTTTGCTGTGATTCACCATCTGATGTGAATCTGTATCTTATTGGAGGAACACTCGGAGATTTGACGCCTTTTGAGCAAAAATTAGATTCTGAATCATCCTCTGTTTCCATCTCCAATTCTGTTACCTCTGAAGTAGAGATTGGCTCATGGAGTATGGGGGAAGTTTGGCCTGGAGATGTACCGGAATCTACATGGTCGTTTGAAATCTACTACAAAGTGAGTGATGCTGGAGGTGCACAAATAAATGCTACTGCAACCATCAAAATCGGCTCTCTCTCCTTTTCAGCATCCACTGAAAATGTGTTCCAGGTTCTTCCCCAAGGCGAAGGAACTCTAACTTTTGATATTCCTGTTGATAGCACTTCATTGTCAGCATCAAGCGATATTGAGTTGGTTCTTAGTGCAAGAAATATAGTTTTCAGCGTTCCTGAAAGTGGAGCAATGCTTGAGTTTTTTTGGGGTTCATCGGAACATAATTCTATTATTAGTGCTGAAATACCTCTTCTTGATTTGACATTTGAAGACCCAATAATAGACGGTGGTGACATCTATATCTCTGTCAAAATCGACTCACCATTCGGACTTGATATACTAGCATATTCCACTTCTATTGAACTCAGAGTAAATAATATCTTGATCACAGGAAATCCAGTAGAAACTGAGAGGGGTGATTCAATCATAATCACATGGACTTGGCAGGGAGCTGCAGTTGGAGAAGAAACAATACAAGTCTCGATTCGATTATCGCTACAATCTGATGGGCCCCTACTTTCAGGTCAGTCCGAATTTTTGGTAGAAACATTTGGTGGCGGTAGTGGGTCAGGTACATTTTATCCTGATGATGAGCCAGTTCGTACGAGTCGAGACGGAAGTCCATTGAAAGTTGAACAAAAAGTTGAGTTATCAGTCTCTAAAGGCAAGCTGAAGCTTTCTCGTTTAACTACTTTAGAAATAGATGGGGAAATGGCATTTTGGATGAGATGGGGCATGGATCACATTGGTGACCCAGAAATAAATCAAGATTCCGTTCTTCGGGGTTGGAATCCTGGTTCTATTACTGATGCTGAGAGGATGAACAAAAATATTGAATCTGTCGAATTGGAACAATTCCAAAGAGAAATGGTTGCCAGATATAAAACGTATATGACTGGTATTGAAGGCATGCAATTAGATAGTGGTGAGTTGATTGGTGATTCGGGAGACTTCGATACAATCTCGATATCAGTGGACCTCATGGGTGAAACTCAAGTTGTTTATCACCCTTTAATTCTTCAATTCTCTACACTTCAAACACTTGAAAAAGATTCAAATTTTGTACTGATGCGAACCTTCATCACATCTTCGAGTTCCAACAGTGTTTGGCAAGATTATTCTCTCACAGTTGAGGCGACATCTTCGGGTATGAGTTCATTTGCTGGAGCAGAACTTTTGGAATCAGATGATTTAGTATTCAAACATTCGAGAATGCCTTGGGGAGAGAAAATTACAGTTGAAGGTGATTCGGTAAGTTCAGACGAAGATTTCACAATAACTATACAACCTACAAATTCTATATTTTATGGCCCAATAACTCTTATTTCATTGACTGGAGTAATATTGTTGATTGGCTTATTTTCCTGTTTACGAATAACTAAGAATAGACATCGTAGATTTTTGATGTATGAATTAGTTCTAATCCCACTTGTAATGTTGATTTACTACTTTTCTTATCCACCTGTATTCATTGGGGGGGCATCAGTCATAGTTGTCTCAATGTGGTTTATCACATCTGTTGTGAGTCCTAGAAGACGTGTAGCAAGTGATAATACGACTCCTCAGAATAATAGTAGCAGTACTTTGCCAACCATCGGATGCCCTGCTTGTCAGACAGTGAATTTAGTAACCAGTGATATCAGGCCACTTCGAGTTGCCTGCACTGGTTGTACAAGAACGATAAAAATTGTTGGCTAATCAGAGTTTTAGGGACTTCAAGGAACGAACTATTGCTCTCGACTCTTTGTAATCACTCGGCGAAAAATAACCAGAGAATTCGCCATTTCCATCTACTGAAACAACGGCTTGTGGGCTTCGCTTCTTAATCTGCTTGAGAACTTCTTTTATCGAGTCTGTATTCTTAACTTCCATGAAATCCATTTCCATGATGTCTCCACACTTCGATGCACTCATATCCATTTCTTTATCGATTGCTTGTAGGAATTGCTTGTATCCCATGACACCCTTGACTCTTGAATCATCATCAAGAACAATGAGTATTCCACCAGGAACAGAGAGTAGTCTTTTGGCACCTTCTCTAAGTGTATCTTCTACGCCTACTGTAATATGCTCATCATTTAGGTTGAGTTCAGCGATGGTCCTTGTCTCTTGTGTCATCAACTAGTGCTGTATGAACAGGGTTTTGATAGTTACCCTAGTCATGTGTGAACATTATTGTGCAATCATCGAGGAGAATTCCATATCCTATACGCTCGATTTGGAGCATTGTTCCAGGGGTATATTCATGATTTTCTAGAACTCCCTCTATTTCTAAAATTTCCCCATCACTTGGATGAATTAGTGTCGCTTTCTTGCAATCATTCTCTGATATCCAATGGATAATGGGTCTCTTATCACTCCTCGCCTGAGAAATAAATTTAGCGGATTGTCCACTCAAATCAAAATCAGCGAATTCTTTAAGCCTCACTTGCGGTTTAACCGAATCTTCTTTTTCAATTAACACATTATGATTGGAGATGTCAAATGTACGAATTCCCATCGAATCATGGTTTGGATGTACAGAAGTTGTTACAGTCATTGGGTGTTCACCGGTGATTTGCAATTTCACAGGATTACGAACGAAGGAAATTCTTGGCGCATCATCATCAATTTGTTTGGTGTTGTGAGAGTATAGGGTTGCTAGTGGTACCGAAATGTCTTTTTGTGTCACACCAAGCTCAATCCAGAATTGTCGAAGTGCTTCAGAAGTAATACCTCTATTCTTTAATGCTGAAATCGTTGGTAGACGTGGATCGTCCCAGCCTTCGAATAGTCCAGCCTCGATATCTCTACGCATTTGTGAAGTCGAGAAGCCACCCCATTCGTGAACTTTCACTCTTCCCCAGTACATTGTTTCAGGATAATCCCATTCGAAGTGCTGATAAAGTAGAGTTTGCTTTCTCGTAGAGTCCATCAAGTCTTTTCCACGAATGATGTGTGTTACGCCTTGTAGGTGGTCTTCGACAGCACTCTGAAAATCAAGTAGAGGCCATACACGATACTTAGAACCAATTTCCTTTCTAGGGTGTGGGTTGGTCTCAGTATCTTGCATTCGAAGTGCTGGCCAGTCTCGAAGTGCTGGATTTTTCAAATCCATTCCAGTTTTAACTCTTACAACAGCGTCGCCAGGTTTGAATGTACCATCTAGCATTTTATTCCACAATTCCATATTGAAACCAGACTCTTGATTTCGACAAGGGCACTCTGATTTGGCCACACGTAGCTCTCTAAAAGATTCAGCACTGCACGTGCAAACATATCCAAATCCACGCGATAACATCATTTCTGCATGCTCATAGTAATGTTCCATACGGTCACTGGCAATTACGATACGATGAGGGGCAAATCCTAGTAACCACTCAGCCTCTTCAGGTATTTGCTGATATGCTTCAAGCAATGGGGGCTTTACTGATGTATCTGTATCATCAAATCTTAAAATTAATTCTCCATCAAATTTTTCTGCATAAGAGCCATTGATGACTATCCCTCTGGCATGTCCAAATGAAAGTGGACCGTTGGGGTTAGGGGCGAATCTCAAGACTACTTTGCCCTTTTCAGCATTTGGTAATTCAGGGAGACCAACACGCCTTTCTTTCTTTTGACGTTCTTCTAGCAAGTGCGGTGCTTCATCTTGTAATATATTTTTTAGATGTTCTATTCCTTTACTTCCAGCCATCATATTAGCTTCAACAACCGCTTTGGCAATCATAGGACTAATTGTCTTACCATGGGGACGTAAATCTGCGTTCATCCCCATGATTCTTCCAATTACAGAACCAGGGTTAGCCTTACCCTCATATTCAATGGCATTTTGTATTGCCATGTGTCTAATTAGGTTCATTGTCGTATCATCGGGAGTCCAAGACATGGGATTCATGCAATCCTAATGCTGATACTTCATGAATTGCATGGGCATAAATTGAGTAATCTAGAATAAAGTTGACTGATTTTTTGGTGCGAAGTTCCTTTTTGGTAATTCTTTATCATGAATTTTTTTCCACTCACGTTCGACAGTGGCCCAACTCCATCGAAGTTGTGGATGTGGCGAATCTAGGAGTAGTTGTGGGATAATCTTCTTTGTATTGGGGTCACTTGGATATCCCGAGCCTACAGAAAATCCTAATTGCTCAGATATTTCTCTTATACAATCATCTCTTTTTTCTTTTGCTAGTATACTGGCCATACCAACGAAAGGGTCGGTTTCATCTGCCTTGTGTTCACTAGTCATCGTAGAATCTGGCCATGGCCATGAAGATAACTGGTTAGCAATACGGTCACTAAATCTCTGTGGCTTAACATCACAAGCATCATTGAGAATTACTACAGATTTTTTGATATCATCGGGTAGTGCATTAATCGCTTCGGCAAATAATTCTGTTTCAAGCACATTCAATCCCTGATTTCCAGAAGATGAATCGATACGCTCAGGAGAGCAAATAACAATACTATGGTACCAAGGTTTGGTTTCAGAGTTTGTCATAAACCAATTTCTTAATTCTTGTCTCTTTTTTGATGTGAGATATTTCGAGTCCTTGACACCAACTTTGATTAAATTATCATATTCGTCAGCAGGCATTGCTACTGCGCAGACAACTAAAGGGCCAATCACAGGCCCTCTTCCGGCTTCATCAGCTCCGATTTTCATCATATTACAGCCTCACAAATCTAAATCATCATCAATCGCTTTAGGCAATGGTACAGACTTCTGAATTTCCTTCACTTGTTGTAAATTGTTATTTGCCAAGTTACTGGGGTCTTTTCTACTTGTGAGGCTTGTTTCCAACGGCTTCATTTCCAGCGATTGGTTTTCAGTTAGAGGTGCAGCGATACCTTCTGTAGATATTTTATCTAATAACTCATCTGCTGATTCCATAATACTCGCTTTATCGTGAATGTCTAAGACCAATGATGCGGCTTCTCTAAGTCTCTCATCAACAGGTTCAGAGGCTTGTTTGGTAGGACCAGCGTATTTTTTGAAAGTATTTTCAAATCTAGCAGAGGAGATTGCAGGAGATTCTATTATTTGTGGAGCATCAGAACTTTTCTGTTCAAATTTACCCATCCAGTCTTCAACCTGTTCAGGGTCCGGTTTTTCATATAGTGACTTACGTAGATTTTCGTCTTCAATTCTCTGTTTTCTATCTTTTAATGAGCGATTTAAAAATAGCGTAGACAGTATTACTGCCAGTATTACAAACCCCCAGGACTTGGCGATTAATTTAATATCAGTGGCTAATTTTGAGAGGCTGAAATCATCATCATCTGCCACATCCTCACGCCATGAATCTCCTAAGTATTCTGCTGATGAGGTGAATACAAATGGTTGGTCTGGAGCAAATCGAGAACGTATTGTAGTATACAAGTACATAGTTCCATTACTAGTTTGATCTTCTGGGATTTCAGCCCATGCCCTGATGGTAAAATTAGATCCTAGAGGTAAGTCATTTATTTCAAAGGAGCGAGGTAAATCCACTCCATCTTCAATAATTGCATCATTTGGTGGTATGAAAGTCATCGCCGTTGAATGGGAGCACTCAAGTTGAACCACCAAGCCATCTACTGCATTGCCGTCATTACGTAATGTCATAGCAATAGATAGCCTTCCTTTCGCATCAATTTCCTCAATCAAATTTTCTAATGTCCAGTTAATTTGTGGTGCGATAATTACAGGTATGCTAGATTGTGAAATCACTTGTTGAGTACCAGCGAGGAATAGTTGAAATTCAACCTCGGTATTTTCAAATGCTAGTACA
>JABIUA010000183.1 GCA_018667575.1 Methanobacteriota archaeon
CTTTGCCGCTTCATCTGCAATCGCATCATTGGTATCTGGTAGAATGTTGGGTAGAATGAAAGATTTCCTTTGGTGGTTACCATTTTGGATGGCTGTTTCAATGGGCCTTTATTTGGGCGCAGTTAAGATGATTGGGGGTTAAAATATGTCAGAAAAAGTATTAGCACAATATGGTAGAGTTACAATTTATTTAGAGCCAAATCACCCATCGCCCATTTACCATGTAGATGGTTCTATAGAACCCAATCCATATGGAGATATTGCAGTCTTACTGGAAGATGATGATTTGGAGGAAGTAATGTATAACGGTGGTACACAATGCGTTAAAGTGGCTCATAGAGAGCATGGTATGTGTAGGACAAATGTCTGGATAGATGATGATGCAGGAATTCAGATAGCCAAAAACATTGCATCTTTCACAAATGTACCACTCGGAGATGGTCCAGGAATGGTTCCAATTTTTGATGGTAGGCTTCCAGACGGTTCCCGTGTCAATGGAACAATCCCTCCTATCACTCCAGACGGACCAACTCTAACAATCCGCAAGTTCAGAGAAGACCCACTTACAATGCTTGATTTGGTTAAGTTTGGGACTGTAAATTCCCGCTTGGCTGCAATGATGTGGGTTTGGATTGAAGGTCTCGACAGTAGGCCTGCAAATTTCGTTATTGCCGGAGGAACAGGTTCTGGTAAAACAACTACACTCAATTGTCTAGGTATGTATATTCCTTGGCATAGAAGACTGTTGACAGTCGAAGATACGGCTGAATTACAAGTATATCACGATCACTGGCTAAGAATGGAAACTCGTAGAGAGCGACCAGATGGAACTCCTGAAGTCGATATGAATGACTGTTTGAAATCCAGTCTTCGTATGCGCCCTGATAGAATAATTGTTGGTGAAGTAAGAGGTCCTGAAGCAGCTACCCTACTTACTGCTATGAACACAGGCCACGATGGTTCCTTCGGTTCTTTACACGCTAATACGGCTCAAGAAACCGTTACTAGAATGATTAACCCACCTATGAGCGTGCCACCAATTATGTTGACTGGTCTAGATTTGATTATTATCCAGGCCAGGCTGCATGTTAATGGTAATACTGTAAGAAAGATTACAGAAGTTGCAGAGATTGCAGGTATGGAAGGAACAAAACCTCGTTTGAATGTCATTTGGAAGTATAATGCTGCAAACGATAGAATCGAAGAAACAGGAATTCCTTCGAAACTTAGAGAGGTTATTTGTCAGGCGGCTGGCGTAACTCCAGATGTTTTTGAAAGACATGTAGAACAACGTCAAAAGATTATAGATGATTTACTGAGAAGAGATATTAGAGATATCCAAACAGTAACTCAAGTCATACAAAACTTCTACGCAAGTAGATGATTACCCACGCAATCTTGCGAGAACGTCATCGATATGGTCGATCTTTTCTCTAGCAGATTTTAGTCTGTCCGCTGCATCAGAGATATCCTCATCATCATCTATTACGTCAACCAATGTTTCTGTCTTTGGTCTGAATGCTTGAGCGAGTGACTTCAGTTCAGTCACTATAGCATCGACTTGTGATTCTGAAACCATTACTCCAGGGGCTACTCTCGGTATTTCTGAAGGTGATAAGTGGCCTAATTCTGCTCCAATAATTCCAGCACATGCTAGAATTCTTGGTCTAAGGTCACTAGTGTTTACTTCATAACCTCTAGATTCTAGGAATTTTATTATTAGTGCTTGTTGAGATTCATTGAATTTACCTTCACTGGTTTCAAGAATAGTTTCCACTACTTCTTCAAATGATTTTATGTTTCGTTCCAGTCTGTCAATTGTCCTTCTTTCACCACTTGAAAGATGTATTGAGCCATGGTGTAATATTCTCAAAATTCGATTTCTTCTTGCCACATTAGGGTCTTGTAGTGCTTCAGCTTCATTTATGTCGACATGCAAGTCGAACAGTGCATGAAGTCTTCCAGAAATGCTTGGTATTCGAAGGTCGAGTTTCATACTTCTACCTATTTCTTCAAATGCGACTCTAGCTTTTACTAAGTCACCTTCATGAAGAGCCAGAGTATTAGTCAGTTGATTTCTCAAAGAACTTCTGGCATTTTCAAACTCTCTAATCGCTTCTCTTTCTCTCCAAGAGTTAGGCATAGAATTGATTAATTGCTTTTCGTTTTGGGTTTGGAAATCTAATTCCATCATTTTATTTCTAATGACATTTCGAATTGCAGGTTCATTAACTTGGAATCCATAATCAGAGAATTTAGAAATAAATGCTTCCATATCTTCTTCATCACTGGATGAACTAACCATTAAGAAATCTCTTCCCGCTGCTTCAATTTCAGCCATGCGTGAATTGATCTCTATAAGTCCAGCTTCTACTTCTAGACTATTGACTTGTGGAGTTGTTATTTCGGGTGTTTGTATCATTGAAGGACTCTCAGTCTTCTTTTCTATATTTTGTTTTGACCTCAAAACTTCATCGATGGATTGGGCAACATCAGATCTTGTGGTATCATAGCCATCACTCGAAAGGTCCTTTCTAAGTTCAGTCTCTTGCTCAAATGTCCAGCCTTCAGGGTGTTGTGATACGAATTCTTCAACTGAAGTTTTCATAGAATCATTGCTAACAACCTCTTGGCTCACCTCGGTTGAATCTTCACTCGGTGAAGGAATAGTCGTGATGTTTTTAGAATTCTTAGGTCTTCGTAAGGTCTTTTTTACTTTGCCCCAGGATCCTTGTTGAGATGCAAGAACACCTGCAACTCTGACTAGAAGTGATTGCTTATCACCGGTTAGTGGGAGTTGTAAAATCTTGCATAAATCATGTAGTTGATTTTTATTTAGTGAATCAAGTTTTTCTGGAGTCAGTTGCTTAGGGTCTTCGTGTAAATGTAAGTAGAGTCTTTGGCGACGTTCTCGTATCGAGCCAGATTTTTTAATTCCAAAAATACCTAGAATCGCTCCTATGTCTTTATTTTTCAAAGACTTGATATCACTACGTCCTAAATCCCATTCATCTAAGATCAGGTTCGCTATCAGTTTTGCTCGCAATGATTCAACCGAGCCATTTTTGGGCATTTGATAACTTGTTGCAATCTCTTTCAGGCGGTCAAAACGAGCTTGGTAAAGTTCGTTCAACAGTTCACCCTTGTTAGTCAACATATCACCTTATCTCTCTATGCGTTCAAACCAGTATATGTGTCTTCGGTGTCGAATTAGATAAAATTGCCTAGTTTCGAGGTATGTGGGCTTAATCGAAATAATGATTTTTTGCTAATTATAGCCCTATTATTTGAAGGGTGAGAACTGTCAGCGTGTGTCGGGGAAGTACATGGGTCGGAGCGTTAAGTCTGCTAAATCTTCTATCAAAGAAACCTATCAATTGATGGATTCATTACAGGAAACAGTTCGTAATGATATTAAGTCGAACATTTCTTCTTTTGAGGAATCTCTAAGAACACGGTTAAGTGAGGCAGAGAATGCTATAATTGAATCCTCTAGGGCTAGAGAAGCGATGGTTGCGGGAATTATCATTATGCGAAAGAGTATCGAAAAGGCACAGAGAAAGTTTTCCCGCAATAATAATGTTGAAGATTTGAGAAATACCCTTCTCGATGTGGCTAA
This sequence comes from Methanobacteriota archaeon, assembly GCA_018667575.1. GTDB lineage: Archaea > Thermoplasmatota > Poseidoniia > Poseidoniales > Poseidoniaceae > MGIIa-L1. The sequence continues at coordinate 3,620 of JABIUA010000183.1, forward strand.
AGATATTTCACGACTGAGATTAGCAAATGATAAAATCTCAGATTCTATTTCAATGGTTATTCATCCAAATATGTCAGCGGTCGAAGCAGTTGAAAAATTTGCATTTGATATACAAAGATTTGCGGGTTCATGGGAGCGAATAGGTAGGGAAATAGACCAATCAATAAGTGAATTATGTGATGACCAAGAACCTTCAGAATTGATAGACTTAGAGTCTTTCATATCTAGGCAAGGTTATGATAAATTAATTCAAAATCAAGACAGTTCTAAATCTTTAGGCGCAGAATCGGAATGATTTTCAAGATTCAGAATTGCTCCTCTTGCATCTTTGTAACTTTCAGGCATTCCATGAATTACTCTGTTTAATTCTTCATGCTCTTTTTGCATCACTTCGATAAGGAAGTTGAACTCTTTTAGTAAATTCACCATTCCCATGTGACCTTTTTCTAAAGGTACTATTCTTTCACACATTGCTGTAACTTTGCCGTTGCTACTAAGAGTCTCTATTGCCATATGCATTCTAATTTGCGAATTGATAGGTTTTCCATTGGTTCCTATAACCGAATCAATAGTAGCATCATCCTTACTTCTTTTTGCTTCTCTTAGAATTGTACCTATTTTTCTTTGCTCGACATAAATTCCGACTATTGGGAGAAGGAAATCATCTAGCGATTCGTAGAGGCTTGATTCAAGTTGGTGACATATTTCTGCAGCATCATCATTCATTGAAATTATATGCTTCGAAGGGAACCCTTTTCTAGATACAAGAATTGTAAATCCATGCAATGGAGGTGGAATAAAGTGAGTCCTTTCTGGATGGTCTCTATGTAGTCCTAAAGTATGCCTTCTTGATTTAAATTTTAGAGAACTATGGAAACTTCTTGTTGTTACAAAACCGTCGATAAGGTCGTCTTGACGGCATTCTTCGAGCCAAGATATAGTATCTCTATCATCCATTTCATCTAATTTTGAATCATTAAAATTAGAAATAAATTCTGCTGAAGATATTATGTCTAGATCATCGCGAAGTCTAGCCAATTGCCTAACAATAAGTAAATTATCACAGATTATTTTAGCCTTGGAAACCAAGTACTCTGGTTTATCTTCACTGACTAAAACCCAGGTCGGTTCTCTCCTCGGCAATATTGCAGAAATCATGAGTTCGTCATCACCATGCTCTTTCCAATCCCAAGCACTCATTGCGACCAGATCGGCATTACCCAGTTTTAATTCTGAAATAGCAGTTTCTAGATGAGGTAATTGTTTCAAAACTAAATCGAATTCCTTCGATTTTTGCTCTACCATTTTTTCAACGTGGATTCTAACACCGTCTCCTTTAGATGGAGTAGCAAGAATGGTTAACCGCTCCTCTATTGACATGATTTCGCCTCGGCTAAGATGACTCCTAGCGTTCTATGGGCGTAGACCATTGGTTAAGAAGGACACCCTACCACGAGGTAATATGTCGCAGATTTCTAATGGCCACTTAAACCGTTTCGAGGAGTTAAGAAATGACATCGAACAATCACTTGAAGAATTGATTGCATCAAGAATACATTCGGGTGAAGTCGTTGAACTCGCAGGTAAGATGCTCCTTGCCGGAGGGAAGAGGCTTCGACCAATAATGATGTTCCTCGCCTATGAACTTGCAGGAGGGAAAAATCCTCAAGAGATGATGTCTCTAGCAATGGGATTCGAATTTTTGCATACGGCGACCTTGGTTCACGATGATATCAATGACCAAGCCACACACAGAAGAGGAGTTCCAACAATTCATACCGATTACGGTCTAGCAAAAGCCATTATTGCTGGTGATTGGCTTTTCGTTCAAGGTTATGCGCTTGGTGGAAGGTATGATCAAGAAATTGTAACTATCATCGGAAACTACTGTTCTGAAATAGCAGTATCGGAGTTTTCCCAAATTGACCATGTAAATAATCTTAGAACAACACCAGAAGATTATTTGAGTATTGTAAAAGGAAAAACTGCAGGTCCGTTCTCTGGAGGTTGCCACGCCGCTGCAGTTATTGCAGGAGCATCAGAAGAAGATAAAATTGCTCTTTCTAATTTTGGAATGGAAATAGGTATCGCCTATCAATTAGTAGATGACTTACTGGACCTAAAAGGCGATGAATCAATTGGGAAGCCTCGAGGTTCTGATGTTTATGAAGGAAAAATGACATTACCATTAATCCATTCACTCACATTACTCCATGGTCCTAATAGAGAAAGGCTGGCAGAGATAATTAGTAATTTTAGTTATGATTTATTCGATGAGCTAATCGAATTACTGGAAAAGTCTGATAGTTTCACATATACTGAAATTCTTATTCAAAACCATTTTGACAGAGCAGTTAAGTCACTAGACCGCTTTTCTGATACTGAAGTTAGAAGGCATCTATTTGCTCTTTCAGAATATATCACAAAGCGAAAAATGTGATTCCCAGGTATAGTAAACAAGTAATATCGGCATTTATTTGATTATTATTTCCGGTTGGTTCAAGTGTTAAGCAGTGCACAGCACTGTATGCGCCGAGAGATGTTGGTTGAAGATGACCGGGCAGTCAGCCCTGTTATTGCGACAGTTCTGCTTTTGGCAATTACCGTTATGTTATCGAGCATGGTTTTTGTTATGATGCAAGGTGCTTTGACAACTGTAGAGAAGTCTGAACCTCAAGCATCAGTAAGCACTAGAGGTTTATCCAACGGTTTCCATGTAGTTAGATTGGCTAGTCTAGACCAAAGTCTAGACCCTGCTAGATTAGAATTCCAATTATCTCCAATTTCAGGACAGGGGTCTATGATCACAGGGTTTGTTGACGATACCGATGTTTACGGAGTAATAGGCTCAAATGTTTCATTCCACGACCGTGATGCAGGCTATTCAGTAACAAAAGGGGATTACTTCGTCATCGATTCAAAATCAATAGGTTCAGATGACGGGGAATGGAAATTCAAGTTGATCGATTTGAGTTCTGACACATTATTGATTGATATTCAATTGTCAGCAATTGATTACTAGCCCCCGATGTAAGACATTTCTACAGGCACTCTTTCATCAGTATTGTCTTTTCTTTCTTCAGAGTATTTGTCATTTCTACTATTCCAAATATTTTGTATTGCTCTTGAAATATCAGAGACTTCAGCATCCATTCTTATTATGCTTAGTATATCATTTCCTTTTTCAGAAAATAGACAGGTAAATAGATGTCCATTTGAAGAAATTCGAGCTCTAGTGCATGAGCCACAGAATGGTGAACTGATAGATTCAATAAATCCAAAGTCATACTCCTTATCCAATATAGTCCACTGTTTCGCAACTTCTCCAAAATAATTTGACTTCTTTTGAACCAAAGGACCAAACTTTTGGTGGATAATTTTTCTCATTTCAGAACCAGTTACGACTGAATCTAAGTTCCACGAATTCGTAGAACCTACGTCCATGAATTCAATAAATCTAATTGGAACATTATAATCAATCGATTTTTCGATAAGCGGTATCAGTTGTCCTTCATTCAAATTTCTCTTTATTACCGAGTTTATTTTGACTTTTATTCCGGCTTCAATAGCGGCTTCAATACCATCTAGGACATCTTTGACTTCAAAATTTGAATCAGTTATTTCTCTAAATAAATCATTATCTATTGAATCAAGGCTGACTGTGACTCTATTCAGTCCACTCTTTTTGAGCAACTGTATATTCTTTCTAAGTAGTACTCCATTGGTAGTCATGGCTATATCAATTTGCTCATCTAGTTCTCTAATCATTTTGATTAATTTAGAAATATCTTTTCTAATTAGCGGCTCGCCTCCGGTTATTCTAATCTTTTTCAGGCCAAGAGGTAAAGCCGATTTAATAATCAGAATAATCTCTTCATAAGAGATTATTTTTTCCTTTGGAAGGAATTCATATTCTGAGTCAAAATGCTCTCTCGGCATGCAGTAATCACATCTAAAGTTGCATCTATCGGTGACAGAGATTCTAAGGTCGCGTAGCGGCCTACCGAGAGAATCATCTAATCTCATGTTTATTTCTAAGGTTAGTCGGTTATTGAATTATTTTACAAGGTTTGATGTTAGATGATTTCTTGGAATGTTCATGGGCAATGAAGATATCACTTCATCGTCAAACCATTTTCAAGGTGCTTCAATAGGCCGTGAAGTAATCACAGTAGGGATTTCTGAGGTGAATAAGTCTTTGAAATGGCAATTACCTCCATCCAAAAGCCATGCTATTAGGGCATTATTCCTAGCATCCCAGGGTGAAAAGATAACAACCATTTCAGGGGTTGCAAATTGCGGTAAAGATGTTAAATCCATGAAAAGTTGTCTGATTCAACTCGGTGTAAAGATAGAAAGTATCGATTCAAATGGTCAAATTATTCAGCATGAGGACTTTGGTAATGCCTCAGAAATTAGCTCTTATAGAGTATATGGAGTTGGTAAAAATGGTTTTTCAGAACCTAAAGATTGTTTGGATGTAGGGAACTCAGGAACTGCTTTAAGACTGATTGCTGTGCTATGTTCTAGATTCACGTTCAAAGTTTGTATCGATGGTGATGAAACCTTAAGGGAAAGAAACACTCAAGTTCTATGGGATTCAATTAAGCAATCAGGAGTAAATATTTCTTTTACAAATGTTGAGAATCGTTTACCAGTTGAAATGACAGGTCCTTGGTTCAAAGATTCAAAAAATGAAATTGAACTTGATGTTTCACGATCTAGTCAACCCCTATCTGCCTGGATGCTAGCGAGTTCGGGGCTAAACCAAGATGTAAAAATTATCAGAAGTGGAATTCCTGTTTCTAATCGACATTGGGAACTAAGTTATACAATGTGCAATCAGTATGGTTCTAAAATCATCATAGATGGAAAAAATATCCAACTATCTCCGTATGTACTTGAGTTACCTGACGTCATCGAAATACCTAGAGACGCAAGCATGGCAAGTTTTGCAATGTTAGCCTCATCCTGCTTAAACCATGAAGTCGAACTTATTGGTTGGCCTGATAAAGAAGATTCAATCGGCCATGAAATATTGAAAAGTGAATCATCAAGTCTGGGTATTTCGTGGGTCAAGGAAACTCTAGTATCTAATGAAGGAAATCATTCTATAGAGGTAGATATAACTAATTGTAATGATTTAATTACTCCCTTGAGTGTGATGATGGCAATTGGTGGCGGGGGAGTTATAACAGGTGCTTCACATGCTTCTTTCAAAGAAAGTAATAGAATTCGCTCAACACAATTATTATTGCAATCATTTGGAATGGATTGTGTAATTAATAGTGATGGTATTACGATACAAGGAAATCAAAAGCCATCAACACCTGATGCGATAATAGATTCTTTTGGAGATCATAGAATATTCATGTCTGCTTACATCTTAGCATGTAAAGTCGGAGCCAAGATAAGAGGTCGAGGACTTCATTTGATAGCCGACGAACTTTTCATTGATAGGCTGAGTTAACAATGTTCATTCATCCGTGTCTACCAAAGTGATGATCTAATGAGTGAATTGGCAATCTAAGTGCCGTAGGCCTTCCATGTACACATGCCCAAGGGTTAGGTATCTTACGCATATCATCTAGAAGTCTCCGCATTTCAGGAAGAGTAAGTTTTTGATTAGCTTTCACAGCACCTCTACAAGCATTCAGGAAGGCTAAGTGATCTTTACGATTCTCAACAGTCTCTAGAGGTGCTCCATCTTCGGAGCAGTCTTGTAGTAGGTCGATTAAGAATGGAATCATATCTTCACCTTTTAGCAGATTTGGAGAACTAATTAACTTCCAAGATTCACCAATCTGTTCAAATTCGAAACCTACTTGTTTTAATCTTTCAAATGAGGATTCTAAGAGAGTATTTTGCTTAGCGTCAAAGTCCAGGTCCATTGGCTCAAGTCTTTTTTGGCTATTCCAGAGTTTCTCATCATATCTTAGTCTCTCAAAACGTATTCTTTCATGTAAAGCATGTTGGTCAATGAGTAGTAATTCTTCATCTGCTTGAGCTAATATATATGAATCAGCAAATTGTGCAAGAGGTTCCATTTTTGGCAAGTCATTGATTACCTTTTCAAGTGGTTGTTCATCATTCGGCGATATATTGATTCCAATCTTCGAATATCTATGGAGTTCTCTTTCTGCAGACGAGAGGGCTGGTGAAATTGGTTTATCTTGCATCCCTGGTAGTATTTGTTGAGGTTCTTGGGAAGAAGAGACTGGTCTAGCTTTTATTGTATCCTTTGGTGTAATTGCCTCGCTTCCGTGTAGATTCAATTGAGAACCTGCTGCTATTGCCCACGAAGGAATCACATTCTCCGACTTTTGGTCTATAGAAGGTAGTATTGCAGTATTTATCCCAGCAGCCTCTGATATGTTTGGCTTTTCTATATTTTTAGCAAATATATTAGCCACAGGCTCTACATCAATCGAATTTAAACCTTCGAGTTCTTTTATTCCACCAGCCGAATCAGGATTAGTCGGAACTTCTTCTAATGTATTAGAAATGGCTCGCTCTAATCTTTCTAAAACTCTCCATGAATGCTTTAGGCGCACTTCTCGCTTAGTAGGATGTACATTTACGTCAACCTCATCAGGCGGAATTTCCAAAGACAAAACAGCGACAGGATGTCTTCCTTGCATCAACCTTGTGCGATAACCTCTTCGTATTGCCTGTTGAAATGGACCTGAAGCAACTGGTCTTTCATTGATTAAGATGTAAATGTCATCACCTTTTCCCCTGGTTATATCTGGTGTACTTATCCATCCTTTCCATTTTTCATTACCAGGTGCATCTTCATCTATTTTAGGAATTTTCAACTCTATCATACGATCAGCTTGTCTTCCTAAAATATCATACAATCGGTCAGCTAAGTTCTCACTTTTTGGGACATCAAGGATAGTTCTTTCATCATTGACGAGTTTGAATCCAGTCTCAATATGTGCCATTGCATGAGATACAACAACATCGACGATACGAGAATTTTCCGTAGCAGGTCTTCTTTGAAAAGAGAGTCTTGCAGGTGTGTTTTCAAAAAGTGATTTCACTTCAATGGTTGTACCCTCTGCCATACCATATGGTTCAACTTCCTTTTTGGTGCCAAAATCCATCTTGATGCAACGACCTTCACACCCCTTTGGTCTACTGGCAACAGTCAGCCTTGATACAATTCCAATGCTTGCCAAAGCCTCTCCTCTAAAACCTAAAGTGTTTATTTTTTGTAGGTCATCTGCTGATTTTAATTTCGAAGTAGCATGTCTGTCCAGTGATAAAGTGAGGTCTTGTTCTCTGATGCCGCCGCCATTATCTTCGATTTTAATGACATCAAAACCTCCTCTTTCAATTGTAATCTTGATTTGAGACGAACCCGCATCAAGACTATTTTCGATAAGTTCCTTGACTACCTGAGCAGGTCTTTCTACAACTTCTCCGGCTGCAATATGACCGATTGTATTTTGGTCTAATTGAACAATAACATTTGGTTCACTCACTTAATCACCTCACATTTCCTCTCTCAATGATTTCAATCTATATAATGAATCATGAGCGTCTTTAGGGGACATATTATCTATTTGTGAACAAATATGGTCTAATTCTTCTATTACTTTCTCATATTTGTCGTCCTTACTTTCACCTGCCGCAGCAGCAGCAAGATATCCCATCAAACTTGACTGGCCTAAATCTCTGGCTATTGGAGCTCCTGTTTCTCCTGCTCTTGCACCTTTCGCTTGTCTTTCTAAGAATAGCAAAAGGTCGGACGCTCTCTCCACTACATTTCTCGGTAATCCTGCTAATGCTGCCACTTGCACACCATATGAATCATCGCAAGGTCCATCTCCAACAGTATGAAGGAATTTTAGTTCACCATTTCTTTGAGCAACTTGAACATGAACATTCTTGATTGTTTTAATTTCCTCTTCGAGTCCAATTAGTTGGTGGTAATGGGTTGCAAAAAGACTTCTAGCCTGTATCCGATTGCAAATATCTTCTGTCATAGACCAAGCAATCGATAATCCATCAAAGGTTGAAGTTCCTCGCCCTACTTCATCTAACAGCACCAATGAATTACTAGTCGCTCTTTTCAGGATGTGAGCAACTTCAATCATTTCCATCATGAAAGTTGACCTTCCTCTTCTTAGGTCATCACTTGCCCCTACTCGTGTGAATACTCTATCGACTAGACCGACCTTTGCTTTTGAGGCTGGTACGAAAGAACCGGATTGTGCAAGAATTGAAATCAGTGCAGTTGTGCGTAAATAAGTAGACTTACCGCCCATGTTTGGTCCAGTGATAAGTAAGAAATTCTTTTTGTTATCCAAATTAATATCATTTGGGACAAATCCTCCTTGTTGTTCTAAAACTGGATGCCTGGCTCCCTCTATTTTCATAACAGGTGAATCGATTATCTCAGGTCTTACCCATGAGCGTCTTTTTGCCACAATTGCGAAACACTGAAGCACATCTATAGAAGCAATTTTACCTGCGATATCGGCTAGTTTCTGAGCATTACCTCTGCATTTGTCTCTTAGTTGTCTAAAAATACGATATTCAAGTTCTTTGACCTTAGTATCTGCAGTTAGTAGTAAATCATCTCTCTGAATAAGTTCATCAGTTGTATATCTCGAACCATTTGTCATCTGTTGTTTTCTTTTCCATTCTTCAGGAACTTTATCCTCATGGGTTTTTGTAACTTCTATGAACCAACCGATCTGTCTATTCATTCTTACTTTTAGAGATGGTATTTCTAGATCGATTCTTAGTTTCTTTTCTAGGTCGCTAAACCATGACTGACCTTTTGATGTTGTCTCCCTCAGCATATCGATTTCCTTACTAAATCCATCTCTAATAATTCCTCCATCACGTAGACTGAGTGGAGGACTATCTACTAGTGTTCTTCTAATCTCTTCTCCCATATCATCTAAGTCATCTAATTTAGAAGTCAAGTGATTGAGTAACACATCATCAGTCTGTCGACAAATTCCTATTACAGCAGGCATTCTTTCAATGGCTAGAGAAGTAGCAATTAGATCTCTCGCATTAGACCTGTTGTAAGCAAGTTGTGTAGCTAATCTTTCCATATCTCTTAAGCCCTTGAGAGCATCTCTCAGAGAATCAATTCGCTTAGAGGAACGGAATAGTGCGTTAACTGAATTTTGCCTTGAAGTAATAGATTCAATATTTGATAATGGCCTTAGTATCCAAGTTTTCAATAGCCTTCTTCCCATTGCAGTACGGCAAAAATTGATGCTTGAAAGTAAACTCCCATCGTACTCTCCAGAAAGAGTTGAGGTCAATTCTAAGTTTCTTAATGTTGTTTGGTCTAGCAACATGTTTCCTTTTTCCTCAATTATAGAGATGTCCCTTAATGGTATAGAATCAGCGATATGCATTGTTGCCAAATAATCAGCAGCAAGTCCAGCAGCAGCCAGTGACAAAGGTGCATTATCCAAGTCTAGATGTCCTAAGTCTCCAACTTTCATTATTTCTTTTAGTCGATTTCTTCTCTTATTTTCCGAAGCATTGTGCTGGCTAATCACTGTATTTTGTAAGTGGGTAAACATATTGCATAGTGTAGAGTCTTGTGAGTCTTTAGATGAAATTACAATTTCAGCTGGATTCCACCTCAATATTTCGTCCATTGCCCTATTGTACCGGTCATCTCCGTTCCACGTGCTAGCCCATGACTCGCCAGTAGATGCATCGATCACTCCCATACCTAACTGTTCCTTACCAAGAACGATTGCAGTTAACAGAGAGCGTTCTTCACTAGATAACAATGATTCTTCGTAAAGACTGCCTGGTGTGTAAACTCTAGTTACTACCCTTTCGAGTAGTTTTGCTCCTTCTCTCAGTTCACTTTCTTGTTCAGCGACAGTGACCTTAAATCCTGATTTTAGCATTTTACGGAGATTATCTTCTAGGGCATGCCAAGGAAAGCCCGCCATTGGAATAGGTGAATCTGCTTTTTTATCTCTAGCAGTCAGGGCAAGTCCTAGGATTTCAGCGGCAACTTCTGCGTCTTCATGGAATAATTCATAGAAGTCGCCCATTCTAAAAAATAAAATAGTATCTGGATATTCAGATTTGATTTCCATGAATTGGTCCATCATGCCTCTCTTTGACATATCATCACATCCATGGCTTGCGCTAGAGTTGAATGTCGTTCAATACGGCACATGAAGGTTACCAAAGAAAGAGGAAATTAAATTTGATTTTAGCCCCTGAGGCTCAAAATTTCATCCTCTCGATGATGTTCCATCCCATCACTGCAAAAATAATGCTAAAAATGAGTATGAAAGAGAAGTTCAAAAAGCCTCTTCCGCTTTCTATAGAACCATGTGCAGATGTGTCAAAAGTTAGAATTTTATATTCTCCATTAGAATCACTACCATGCATGTAAATTACATCGGATGAAGAACCAGATATTTCGATCTCAATCGGCATCTTATGTTGCATTTCGATTACTTCATTTCCTTCTTCAGTCCATTTGATTACTGAATCTGAATTTAGTGAGCCAAAGAACCAAACAACATTGCAATCACTCTTAATTGCAGCTTTACTTGTTATTGTGGAGTGTTCAAAAGTCAAATCATTGGAATCAAAAATAGTGGTCTGGGTAGTTCCTGCAATAATCATATCATCACCCATCCTAATCATTGTATGAAACTCTCCAGATGGCGCAATATACATCTTATCAAGCATTGGTGCCGTAAATCCTCCAGTCCAAATAAGGTGGCCTATCACTGGTTTTATCTGGGGCGATGCAGGATTATTTTCTTGGCCTGAGTTAGAAGAAATTTGTATTCCAGTTGCTATCCATTCGTCATCACTCAGAGCCTCTATTTTTTGCCACACAACACCATCATTGTTAGGCATTGAGGAACTAGGAAATCCGTCTGATGATAATCCTCTAAAACTAGTATTATCTCCTTCATCTGTAACCATTATCATAGAATTTGAATCATCATCCAAGTTTTGTGATAGGTCAATAATATTGAATAATCCTCTTGAATCATCTAAGATGAGATTGGATGTATTTGAACCGTCTATCAACATAATCGAGTTTTGTTCTAATGATATAGCAATGGAGTCATTGTTCAGTTCCGTCATGAATTGAATCGATGAACCGCGATTATCATTTGCGGGGTCAATTATATCAGTTCTAACGCCATCTTCGTAATGGTAAAAGTAAGTACCATCCAATGTGTGGCTAACCGAATAATGATCGCCACTTGATTGGTACGAAATATCTAGTGTACGAGAATTTTGAATGGCAGAATTATCTTCGATATCCATGCCAGTTAGTTTACTAGTTCCATGAATTGCAAATGCTCCGATTATGATAAAAACAAGGAATAGCGTAATTGCAAGCCATTGGTGCTCAGATTCCTCTTCAAGAAACCGTCTCCAACCCTTCGCCATGTTCTCCGGTCGCATGTATACTCCATGAAGGCTTTGATAAAATACATATTTTTCAACAGTGTTTGTTAAATTTTTTAAAACCAAATCATGCGGAGAAGTGATAAGGGGAGCATCATTCGCAGTGTTGCTTGGAGGTCTAATATGGCACGTAAACCCGCATCAATGTATCGCCGTTTGAAAGGTCCTGCGTACACACGACGTAAGTATATCGGCGGTGTACCTAACAACCGTATTATGCAATTTCACGTTGGCAACAGAAAGGCTGCTGAGACAGGCCAATTCCCAGTTGTAATCGAACTAAGATCTGACAATAACGTTCAAATCAGACACACAGCATTAGAAGCTGCACGTGTTATATCCAATTCAACAATTCGTAACAAAGCGGGTACTCAGGGTTATGCTTTGAGAGTTCATACCTTCCCACATCACGTTCTAAGAGAAAACAAGCAAGCTACCGGAGCGGGTGCAGACCGTGTTTCTCAAGGTATGAGATGTGCATTTGGAAAGAATGTTGGTACTGCTGCTAGAGTTAAGAGAGGACAGAGAGTTATCTCAATTCAAATTCAACCTGAGCATTACCTAACTGCCAGAGACGCTCTTAGAAAGGCTAGTATGAAGTTCCCAACTCCATGTACTATCCGTTTGATTAAGGGCCACGAGCACTTGAAGGGACTAATTTGAGCACAGATGGGCCTTGCCCATCATCAAAGAGCCTTTTTGTTCTTGATTTTGGGAGCGGTTTCAAAAGTAAGAATAAATTCGAATAAGATAAGGTGATTTTTTGAGAGTTGCAGTTTTGAAGGAAGACAGTTGTCAACCAAAGAAATGTAATGATGAATGCCAATCATTCTGTCCTCCGGTTAGAAATGGACAAGAATGTATCATTATGGATGATAAAACCGGTAAACCACATATCTCAGAAAGTCTTTGTATAGGCTGTGGAATTTGCATCAATAAATGTCCACATGATGCATTGATAATTGAGCAACTACCAAGTGAACTCGAAACAGATATGATTCATAGATATTCAATGAACGGTTTTAGACTATTTCGTCTACCAACTCCTTCTAAAGAAAGTGTTGTAGGTATTCTTGGACCTAATGGAATGGGTAAATCAAC
>JABIUA010000180.1 GCA_018667575.1 Methanobacteriota archaeon
TTCGGGAGATTGTAGTGTACCCCAACCATCATTTTGTGACGAACCATGGAATAATTCCAGTTTGCCTAGACCGTCATCTCCAAGAGACGAGACCAATAACTCATCATTACCATCACCATCTAAATCTTCCACTGTCCTAAGCAGTGAACCATATTCTAGGCCACTGTCAGTAGTGAAGGAAACTCCAGTTATAATTGCTGGAACTGTAGAAAGTCCCAAGGAAGAGCCGAAGAAAAGTTCTACTTTCCCATCGTTCTGATTGTACCCTGGTGAACCAACTGCGACATCGCTAAATCCATCGCCATTAAAGTCACCACCGGCGAGTCCTTGGCCAAAATACTGGTTATCTTGACCGCCATAGAATTCAATATCGGCACTTTGGGAAAGACCAGTTTCTGAACCATAATGAATATTCATTTGACCATTAGAAGTACCAGCAGAAGGGTTAGAAGAATTTACTGATAACCATGTATTTAGTTCAGGTTGACTAATTGCTAAATCACTAAATCCATCATTGTTGAAATCTCCAGACACTGTATGCCCTGCTGTGTCAGCCAAATTAATAGAACCAATTTCAAGCGATGAAGTGGGTTCAGAACTAATTTGATTTTTATCATTGGCTAGACTCCTCTTGAGATTTATGGTAGAATTATTTCCATCAAATGTTGATGTTGAAATTTGTACAAGCCCACTATTATCAAAATCTAAGCCTACATGTGAGTCAATGTTTTCATCGGTTAGAAGTACTTCTTTTGAGATCAGACCGTTAACGGTAGAGTCGATATTAATCATCATTACATCATCTAACTTAGTGTACAGGATGCTAACATTATCATCTTCACCAATATGTAATTCAATATCTTCACCAATTGGCCCACCATCCAATATTCTGGTTTCCCAAAATGTCCCAGTAAAACTGATTTCATGTAACTGTCCCAAATCATTTCGATAAATTCCCCATTCTAAATCTGATGGAGAAACTGATAATTCAATGTGGGTGACATTTACTTCCTCCAAAATAGTTCGGGTATGCCAAGCATCTCCTTGTGAATATAAGGAACTCTGAAGTGCTATTTGAGCTGCTTTCAAATTATTCCCGTCTGCATAAAGCAGAGTTTTTCTACCATTTTTCTTTACCGCAAGAGCGCAGTCTACAATTTCTTCAATATTTGAATAAACGCCAACATCGTCAACATGCATGAGAGTTTCAGAACCAGATATATTTCTCGAATAGGTTCGGACATGCCCTTCAAGGGTACTCCAACACATCTCTATTTGTTGATATCCGGTGTATTCTATATCCGGGGTTCCCGGAGTTTGGTTACCTGCATTCAAAATTAGATGACTATTCCACAAATCTAATGCTGACTCAGCCCTAACTTTCGCATCAATCAATTCATCGATTGACATCTCGCTTCCAGCGAAATCATGGCCATAATAGGTTTGGTCAACGTCCACATATGGATGAGTCAGAGATACTCCCTCATATGTCAAATCACTATCTTCAGAGGTATTCGGTGAGAGCAAAGGAGATGCTAATTGCAACAAGAAAAGTAACGCAATTAGTAACGGGGCTGACGAGGTTTTGCCTTTGCTAACTCTCGCCATAAACTTGCGACACCAAGTATACTTCAAAAATACTTGTGCAATAATCCTACTTGACCCCCTTAGGGGGTCAATTTGAATCATCTAGTAGAACCCTTGACAAACTGCCCACTTCTGCCCGTAATATGGTTAGAGTTCTTGTAGTTGGAAACTCTAAAATTACCAGTGATTTAATCACCCAGGGTTTGATTGATTTAAGTGATAATATAATCGCTTGTGACGGTGCAATCGAGAAATGCTTAGATCGGTCGATAAAGGTCGATTATGTGATAGGAGATATGGATAGTTTAGAAAGAAAAACTATTGAAGAATTACAACTGCTAGATCTAGAAGTAATCAAAATAGATGACCAAAATAATAATGATTTATCTAAATCAATAACCTTCGCCAGTGAATTAAAAGCTTCTAGAATAGATATTATAGGTGTTGAAGGAGGTAGTAATCAACATCAATTTGCATCTTACTGGTCGATATTGGACTGTGAAATTGAGTCTTACATACACCTCGAAGATTGTATAGTTTCCAAAATTAATTCTTCCAAAGTGGTATTTTCTATAGAAGTGGGAACAACTTTCTCTGTGTTCCCGATTGGTAGTTGTAAAGGAGTTACTATCAAAGGTTCAAAGTGGATTATCGATAACCAAGACATTACTCCGAATTCTAGAGGTTTACACAATGTGGCAACAGAAAAGGAAATAGAAATATCTTGTAATGAAGGACAATTACTGATTTTTAGAAGTCGGTAAATGTGAGCGTATCATTTCAGAGTAGTCGCCTTCTCCGTCCCATTTCATCGCTTTTTGGTCAATCCTTGCTAATTCCAAAGTCTTTTCATAACCGCCCCAATCTTCAATCAATGCTAATTTGAATGCCACCTTAGGAGTATATCCTGGTAAGAAGTTTCGAAGGAAGAAAGGGATACGACCCGGTGTAACTTTGTTAACTAGTTTCACTATTGAGGTATTACAAGTGGTAAGAATAGAATGATACCAAATGGGGTTGTCAATTAGAGAATTCATGTTTTTAGCCAATCCCAGCAGTAATTGTTTTTCTTTGCCTGGTGGAGTTATCGCTCTAAACATGTAGTCTTTATTACCGCGGGCATTTGTTCTTAATCCAAGTAAATCTCTCTCATGGCCTACTAGTAAAAATAATTCATAATTTCTCCACATTCCGTCCCATGGGTGATATCTCTGGCCTTTTATTCTCCTTGCTTCATAAGAAAATGATAGACATGTTCCGTCATTAAATTCTATTGTCAAAAAGGTATGTGCCAAACCATGAACTTTGTGAAAGTGGTCAACTACAAACCACACATCCTTGATCTCATTAACGTTGACTGTAATATCATCATCCCAATTCTCATCTCTGTCCTTAGTGGTTCTCCAGAAAAAGTCTCTGACTTTAGTAAAAGTAACATCGTCACCGTCGATAACGGCTCTAGAGCGAAATTCACAGTCCGAGTTCCAAGTTACCCCTTCGCGAGGTTTCTTTGGTAGAACTTTAATGACCCAAATTAGTAATGAAATGAGGAAAATACCAACAACACTGGTTAGAATTATTGACCAAATTGTTCCAAATATTTCGAATCCTAGAATTTCCAGAACTTCACCACCTATTCCAGATTCTTAGGTCTTGATCCCACCAATCGTGGTTACCATCTGGATGTTGTCGCCAAAGTACTCCTTCGTCATCAACAGTGGTTGGTAAGCCTTCAGAATCTGGCGAGCCATCCTCTAAAATCATAGGTGCTGGACCTAGGTCTCGCATTTCAAAAATGTCTTTTTCGTCTTTCACTCTCACCAAGAAAACAAATGCTAGTATAGCGACAACAAAACACAGAATTCCTATTGAAATCCATCCTACTGAGTCGGTTTTAGTATCTTCTCCAAATGAACGGGAAGGAAGAGATTCTGCTTCTTCGTCTGTCAAATTAAGACCAGGGAGCCTAACAACATTAACAGCATGAATAGTGTGAATTAATTCATTATTCACTACTTCAAGCGAAACCAAGTGAACTCCGGCAGAAAGAATTGAACAGTCGAATTTAGAAGTATTATAGTTTTGGAAAACTACTCCTTGAATTCGCCATATCTTGACAAAGTTAGTGAAATCAATGTCTGATGAATCGGGAATCATAGTGATTGAACAATCAGTATCTGTTGAATTTCCATTACCTTCTGTCAGAAGAGAAAATGCAGGGGCTGGACGATTCGAAATTGTTAGATTAAGCCAATCTTCAGCAGTTTGTGATAAATCATTACGATAAGTCTCTCTAAGACTGTAATCTCCTGCAGGCCAATGTGAACAGTCTAGAACGTCTTGGGAATCTAAAACTGTAAACGGAGCGCCAGAAAATGTTCTGGCCCCTTCTGCCCCATATCTAGGTCCTGTTTCATCCTCAAAAATTCTGTTGACGCTACATTCATCTCCAGTTTCAATGTTTTCTGGTGCATTTAGTGCCAAAGTTACTCTAGGAGTTTTCAATGCTGGTTTTAGTAAGTATGTTGGTAATTCAAATGTTGTAATTTCTTCTCCTGCTTCATTTATCACTGCAAGACTCAACTCATGTTCACCATTAGCCCATGAATCATAGGTAAGACTAGCATTTGACTGCCCACTGAAAGACATTAATTGTGTTTCAACTACTTGTTGACCTTTGTGGATTCCAAATAATCGCAACTCTAAGTTTACAAAATTATCAGTCGTCGACATCACTACTACCACACGTATTGAATCGATATCTCCATCTTGATTGGTATCTAGAGTATCATTTCGAAGAGCAATTAATGTCAACCCTGCTTCGCCAAGTGGGTCTTCTGACTCCGATGTTTCGGCAAATACACCCCCAGTCATTTGAGGGATTACCAAAGAAGTAAGCAAAACCATTAGCATGATTAGACTCTTACTGAACTTTTTATCACTCATTAATTTCACCTCCTTCCAATCCTTGTTCTGGCATCGGAACTGGTGGTAACTGGTCTAGTGGAATCATTGCTTCCATAGGCAGATTACCTTCAGTCAATGTTTCGAAGTCTGCGGGTTGCTTTGAATCAAACATTTCTTCTTCAGTAAGCTCATTATCCTCCCTAGACATTTTTACAATAAGAGCGAATAGAGCCCCTATTATAAATCCAAAACCAATTACCAGGTAGGTCAACCATGAAGCAGCAGGGTCTTCCCCAAGGATTGCAATCGCTGCATTTAGGCCACCGTATTCATCAGACCAGCCATCGCCATTTGCATCTGGACATCCTTGTAGGTCTCTAATAGACTCGCCAGGTTCTGAAGGACAATCGTCTCTCATCGAACCTAGGGCAACATCACCAAAACCATCACCGTCAGTATCTCGCCATTGTAATGCCTCATTAGGGAAAGAGTCTGCAGCACCGAATGGATGGGCTTGCCATGAATTTGTTGGGTCAGACCAGCCGTCTCCATCAGTATCTCTGCATCCTAAACGATCAAGTATCGAGGTTCCTCTTAATTCAGGGCACGCATCGCCTTGATTACCGTTTATAGAGTCTCCATAGCCATCACCATCTGTATCTCGCCACTGTGTAGGTTCGTGGATAAATGAGTCACCTAAGTCAGACCAACCATCACCGTCAGTGTCGATACAGCCCCATCGGTCTCCGCCTTTGGCTGGGCCAACTGAAGTTCCAGCATCATCGGGACAAACGTCTGCAGTAGTTCCAAGCGGATTGTCACCTCTGCCATCTCCATCTCTGTCATGCCATTGCGTAGAATCCTCAGGCCAAGCATCTCCAGAGCCACCAGGGCTTGCAAGCCATGTTGAAGTTGAATCTGACCAACCATCTAAGTCTGTATCTGGACAGCCCCATCGGTCAAAAGTTGAAGACCCGACAGTAGTTTTACATCCATCTCCTCTAAATGATTCCCTCCAAGTTTGACCATCGAAATATTCCATATGGTCTCCAAAACCATCAGAATCTGTATCATGCCATTGACTACGCTCTTCTGGGAATGCGTCTGCAAAACCATCAGGGTGAGAAATCCAATCTTCAGTGGGGTTAGAATAACCATCTTTGTCGACATCTCTGCATCCTAGTCTATCAAACATAGAAATCCAACCTGATTCGACTTCTTCAGGTGTAGAAAATACACATACATCTCCTTCAAAACCAAGGAGGTTGTCTCCATAACCATCGCCATCTGTGTCTCGATACTGGGATTCAACAAATGGGAAATCATCTATTTGTGATGCCCCATATGTTTGATTGTCACCCCAGCCATCATCATCAGTATCTCTCCATTGAGTAGGGTTATCTGGGAAGTCATCGATGAATAATGCTCCAAATGTTTGGTTGTCACCCCAGCCATCATAGTCTCTATCGCTCCATTGTGAAGGTTCAGTAGGGAATGCATCTGAACCATTATCGACAGTCCAGTTTACGTCACCATCAGAGTATGAATCAGAATCAGAATCAGTACAACCAAAGCGATCTGTAGAAGATGAACCGGTGATAAAGGGGCAAGCGTCGGGTTCTGTAGCATTGATAAGCCACTGCCCAATTCCCCATGCCTGATGAGTATCATTCCAACTTCCATCTTCCCAATTATCGCCGTAGCCGTCACCATCGGTATCTGTCCATTGAGTCTCATCATAAGGGAATGCATCAGCAAGTCCAATTGGGTGAGCAAACCATTCTGTAATTCCATCTAAACCTCCAGGGTCTGCATCAGAATAACCATCTCCGTCATTATCTAAGCAACCATATCTATCGATTGAAGAGTATCCTCTCTTAAATGGGCAGAAGTCGCCCTCAAATCCATCCACATTATCTCCATAGCCGTCATTGTCAGTATCTTGCCATTGGGTCGGTTCGTTTGCAAAAGCATCAGCACCATTATTGGTGCTCCAGCCTGTTTCGGGATTTGAATAACCATCAGAATCGGTGTCAATGCATCCCTTTCTATCATAAACTGAAGTTCCTGGGACATTATCACAATCGTCTTCTGAATCAATAAATCCATCTTCGTCTGTATCTCTATCCCCTGAATCAATAGATGCTGTCAATGTATACTGAATTGCATCGTTACACCAACTGTCCTTACCTTTGACTTTCACGTAAACCCAGTCTGCTGTAGACATCGTCTTACTTAGAGAAGCAGAAGGATTGTCATCGCTCAAAGAAAGAGAAGCCACCTGACTTCCTGATGAATCATGAATTGAGTAGTCGCCTTCCCAACCATCACCTGGACACCACCAAGCTGGATTTGGAATACTTCCTGAAAATGAGACTTCAACTATATCTCCTCTATATGCATAGACTTTCCACCAGTCTACTTCATCACCCGGGGAGCATTCATCATCATAGCAAACATATCCGCTGGAAGAAACCCCCTCGGTGAGAATATTTGCACTCTGAAGATTATTATCTGCAGAAACTGGAAGCGTGAATGAAATCATCAGCGCGGCCAAAGCCAACACCATGAATCGCTTCGCGACCATGTGGGCGAATCTGCATACTACCTATGAAATACCCGCCTCTACGAATTTGATTGATACCATCAAAATTTCACATTCGGGAAGCAATAATCAGTTGATTTGGCTCAAACCAAGGGATTTTCGATACTTTTGCTTGAGATGACGACTCAGCAATGCTATGTGATGAAGAAATATCACCTCGAACGAACTTTATGTATCTCTGTTCTTCATTTTCTTCAAACGGATGTTCGCCTACATTTTCTTGATATGCTATTCCAATCCAATCGCCATCTGGAGACATTACTGTTTCAA
>JABIUA010000156.1 GCA_018667575.1 Methanobacteriota archaeon
CTCATTTCCTCTTTCCACTTGGTCAATTCATCGACTTCAACTGGACCTTTCTCTCTCCAACGTGATATCAAGAAGCCAGGTGAGTTAGGTACGTCTATGTGGGTCATTTTTCTCACTCCTTACGCTTAATTAAGGCAACTTGAGCAATGAATGCTGACTCAGCAGCGATTCTGTCAGTATTACCGCTCCATCCAGCAGCGCCACTATGACCGCCGCCATCTCCGCCTATTTGCTTAGAGATCGATTCCATTATCTCTCCGAGGTGGATTCCATCTAGAGTAGTTTTTCTTGATGCCCTTGCTGTCAATCTAGACACTCCTTCACGGCTTCGACTAACCAAGGAAATCTCTGCACCTGTTCCAATGAGTAAAGTTGCTAAACGACCTTCTAAAGTGCCACTATTTGTATAAACGATATTCCAACTTCCAGAATCAATAGACTTAGATCTCTCAAGACCTCTTAGTAGACTCCCTCTTTCACTGGGGCTTGTTTCTTGGCCTTCAATAGACTCAACGAATGATGCATAATCAATTTCGCTATCATCTAGCAGGGTTACAGTGGTAGAAAAAGCCGACTTTCCTGCATGTCTAAATCTGCCGGTATCTGTTATCAAGCCAGCAATTAGTAGTTTTCTAACCGGGGTGGTGAGAGATTCTGGAGAATGTTGGGAAAGATATTGAGTAATTATTTCAGTAGTTGCTGAAACATCAATTTTAATCATAATATCTTCATCAGAAATATCCCAGTCATCAGTATCATGGTGGTCGATAATACATTTAGGAATGTTTTCTGGAAGTTCAATTCCAACTTGTGATGGAGATGCAGCGTCAACGATTATTATTCCAGATAGCGATGGAGGCCAGTTGGTATGATTAGCCCCAATTTTTCTAAAAGGTGCTGAAAGGTCTTCACATACTTTTTTGGCTACACGACCAAGATGCAGTCCACAAGCCATCATATTGCTTTGTGAGGATGCTAATGCGATTGCAGAGCCTACAGTGTCCATATCTCCATTCATCCCTGTAAGTACAGGAACTGCACCGTTTGAGCAATGTTTGTTAATCCAGTCATCCAATTTGGCCATAATAGCCGAAACATCTTGGGTTTCTGAACTCACTGAGATCCCTCTAGAACTTTCTTTAATTCTTCATATGAAGATACAAGTTCCTTTTCACGAGTCTCAAAGCGAGTCATGTGTTCATTTAGTGATTCAATATCTTTCAACAGAACATCATAAAGTGATTCTCTGTCTGAAACTTCGATTAGTACTCCGCCTAACTGTTGGTGTAAAGCAAGTTCTTTCGGTTGATTCTTGACTGCTTCAGCAGTTGCTTCCAATTCTAAAATCTGTGCCTTCAAACCGGCAATTTGTTGTCTTGCAGACTGAATTTCTCCTACAACAATTTGAAACTGTTCCATGCTTTCCATATTCTCACCATTTCATCTCACAGGGTAGGGGTTGATGAACTCTTAGTATCCATCAATTACATCAAGTAAAGAATCTACTGCAATCAAACCTCTTACTCTAGTGTTCCACATCGCTCGTAAATCTTTAGCCTTTGCTTCATTAATCATTATATGGAAACTTTCTCCATTCCAATTAATTTCACAGTCAGTAGTAAGTGCTGCTGCAAGAGACTCAGTACAGTTTAAGTCTCTTGATTGGATATCAAATTTCAATATCCATTCATTAGGCATAATGAAACCTCAGTGGTTTCACTCTTCTTCAGAGGAGGTCTCGGTGAGACTTCGCTCGTAATCTAGTGCCGCCTGTTGAGCAATAAATGCCATATCAGCAGTTGTTGCACCTTCTACAGAGCGTCTTAGGATTCTGTTATTTGCATCAGAAGCTCTAGTGTAAGGTTCCCATGCGCCACCGGCGAATTTGTAATCACACTTTGCACATTCCCATATTCCAACGGATTTACGAGTAACTTTCCGGTATTGACAAACTGGACATGTGTATTTGGCACTTTTCTTTGCCAATGCGGATCCCGAGTTTCTTCGTACGGATACACCATATCGTGCACCAAATCTTGCTGTTGCGCCTGCTTTTTGTGTTCGCTTTGCCAATCAGTTCCCCTCCTGGTTTGCCACGAGATTTCGAAGCTCGCCACAGCGTTGCTGGGCTACATCAAATATCTCTGCAAATTCGGCGGGCGTGAACACCCCTCTTAACCCCTTTTGTAGTGAGTGAAGGTGTCCTTCATCTCCTAAAGTGATGTGAATTCGCTCATCTCCGCCCAATTCTTCCTCTTCTGAGGGGTCGTAAATGTATCTTCCACCGACACGAGTAAACGACGCCATGATGGGTGTTCCGTTCACTTTCAGTGTGTAATCTTCGCCGACATCGAATCTTTCAGCAGGGACAACTGCTGTTCGAAGTGCAGCAATCGCTGCAAGTCCACAAGCGTCGAAAATATTTCCGCCGTCGGAAAGTACGTGGATATCAATCATGACACCCCATACCTTTTCTCCTGGGACAATACAAAGACCGGACATATCAATACATCCCGATTCACGGATTCCTCTGTCAACGACTCTACCAAGTTCGATAGATTCTGGAGACGGTGGCCCTGGTTCGTACTTTCTGTGCGCTACGGGTCTAAGTTCCGCTCCGCACATCAATGATCCTTCAGCAGGTCGGTCTGGCCATGGAGTTCTAATTTCGAATTTAACTCCAGCATAGACGATGGTCTTACCCATGGTGACCTTTGCTGAACCTTCTGCATTGTACAAACAGTCAGTTTCTAGTGTGACTTCTCTTGCTTCGAATCTTTCACGGCCATCCATTCTTTGGTCTGCCTCAGCGAGTCTAGCCAACTCTTGTCTTAGTAGTGTAGGAACTAACTCTACCATCAGTTCTCACCTCCTTCGTATCTTTTCTTTAGTGCATCAACCATGATTTCATGAATTTCAGCTGCTGCTTTGAAGTTATACTCCATTGCAAGATTATACTCATCTGGAGATAGGTCGCCGTCCATTTGAAGGAAAGCGATTTCTCCAGTGTTTGGAAGGATTCCAACAGGTAAATCTGCTTGACCATAGTTGTCTTCTGCCTTGTCAAGGTCTAGTACTACAGTGCCTTCGACCTTTCCTGAAGCAACTCCGACAATAAAGTCTCTCATCGGTATTCCAGCATCTGCTAGTGCGACAGATGCTGCAGTTATTCCAGCACATCGAGTACCTGCTTCAGCAGCAAGAATTTCGATTTCGACTCGGATTTTGGACCTTGGGAAACGTTCTACAAGAACAACAGACTCTAATGCTTCAGCAGTAACCTTTGAGATTTCTCGTGATCTTCTGTTGTAGCCTGGTCGAATTCTATCACTTGTTGAAAACGGAGCCATATTGTATCGAACATCGATAACTGCTCTGTCTTGTCTCTGAATTTTTCTAGGATGGGCTTCCATAGGCCCATAAACTGCTGCTACTGCAACATTTAATCCATGTGTGACCATTGCGGAACCATCAGCAGCAGGTAAAATTCCTGCCTCGATACTAACCGGCCTCATTTCATCTATTTTTCTTCCGTCTAATCGTAGACCATCTTCTCTTAGTAATTGTATATCGCCATATCCACCCATTATTGTTCACCTCTATTTGGAGCATTATTTTCGTGTGCAGAAAGTTCTGCTTCGAATGTTTCTTTGTGGCCACATCTCTGAGCAATTTCAATTGCTGCACGTGACCATGCGATTCCTTGCGCATCGCCGTCAACCCAAACCTTTCCATTTTGACCTACGATTATTCTGCAATCGCTAGCCGCTTTGAGTCTTTCAAGTGTTGAATTATCTTTTCCTTTGATTCTGTCTATATGATTAACAGGAACTGTAAGAAGAGCTCCTTGGTTCAGCCTTCTAAGACCGATACCTTTCATAGTTAGAACAACATTGTGACATTCATCGACTTCTTGAACACGTGCTAGTGCGACGTCTCCAATTCCCATGTGTTGTCTGGCTGCTCCAAATTCAACTTTCCAAGGTGCTAATGACATTGGAAGCAATCCTTGGAATGCTCCGTTGATATTCATGAACCAAAGATTGTTTCTAACTTCAGCAACTGTTGCCACAATAAGGTCTCCTGAACGAGGAATGTAAGAGCTATTGATGGGGTCAACCGATACGGTGCCGTTAAATTCTCTAGCCCAACCTAACTTGGTTGCAATAATTTCTTCATTCAGTGCGATTGCACCGCTTCCTATTCGCTTCCCGGCGCATGGCCCGATTGCCATACCCGGGGTCACGAGACGCAGCTCGGCGTCGCTTCGACCTTGGGACATTTTTTCTTCTCCAAAGCGGGCGAAACGACAACCCATGATAAAGCCGACCCCAAGAGGGGGGTGAATAAATCACATCTCTTTGACTTCAGTTTGGTTTGACACTTTCATTATCATGCCGATGATTTCGCCTTTCATACCAGCAGGACAGTCTATCACACAAGCCCAAGAACCGTCTTCCAGCCATCCTTCTTTGACCTGATATTGCCTTAACAGCCTGTGTGCCGAACCATAACCGGTTCCAGGGACTCTGAATGCCAGCCTTATGGTTTCGAATGAAAGAGGTATCAAGATTTTCAGTTTATCAATTGCCTCCTTAATCTGGAGGTCTAATTTCTTGAAAGGGTCAACCGAATAACGAGATTCATCCAAGGCTAATTCAATTCTAGTTCTTGGATGAGGGCTTTTCGACTTTGGATCGACTGCTTGACTGTGAATGTGGTGGATTATTTGCTGCCTCATTCGTTCAACCATCTCTTTTCTTTGGCCAGTAGTTAATTGAATGCTTCCTTTTTCCAGAATCATTATTGCGATTTGTAAAATATCTTGGGTTTGAAATGTATTTTCGATTGCTTCTTCAGTAGGTCTCTCTCCGGAGCGTGCGTCGTGAAATACCTCATCCATGGCAAGGAAATCATCCAAATTTACTGATTTCGGATCATTTTTGAAATCATCCACTAAATCTGGGTCGACCAGTAATTCATAGCGTTTTCCGCCCTTTTCCATTCGTGCCAAAACTGAATTATCTAGGCTTACCATCTGTCTCCCTCAATGTGCCATTATGTAGGCACCCAATGAGTCTAACGGTGAAATCACTCTTCAAGTGGCTTCAAACGGTCGATTTGTTTGTTAACTTCTGCTCTATCTAGGACTCTAAAGCCATCAGCATCGATTACCGATACTTCGACAGCATCACGGTTAAGTTCAGTATCGTTAGAGAATCGGAGTCCTTCAAGTCCCATCTTCATTGCTGCATTTAGGGTCATATTCTCCTTCCAGTTCTTCTCAAAGTATTCGATTACTGTATTTCTTCCGCTTCCGATTGCTCCAGCGTGGTATGATTGATATGCTCCACTTGGGTCTGTTTCATAGAGATGAATTCCGTTATCATCAACGCCGCCAATAAGTAGTGCGGTTCCAAATGGCCTTGAACCACCATATTGGGTGAATGATTGCTTAAAGTCACAAATTTTCTTGATAAGAACATCTACTGGGACAGTTGCACCATAGGTGATTCGATTTACTTGAGCTTCGACTCTTGCACGAGCAACAAGTTGTCTTGCATCGGCAACAAGTCCTGATGTAGCTACGCCAACGTGGTTATCAATTTTGAACATTTTTTCTATCGATTCAGGAATTATTAACCGACTGATGATTCTCTTGTCACATACAAGAACGACACCATCTTTGAATTTCAATCCGGCAGTGGTAGTTCCTCTTTTTACCGATTCTCTTGCATATTCAACTTGGAATAGTCTTCCATCTGGGCTGAATGTTGTAATTCCATGATCGTATCCTCTTCCACTTGGTTGCATAATCTCACTTATCCCTTCCTTCACTCGACACTTTATGAGCATAAGGGTTGAAACACCCTAATGACTCACTCTCGTTAAGCAACATAGACATGCCCGACCCATATAACTCCTACGAGTTTTACCCTCAAACTCATGTGGTAAGAGTATCTGCCCTTTTCATGCGAGTTGCTATCTTGTCGTCGGGAGGGAAAGATTCCTCGGCAGCATGGTGGTGGGCGAAATGCAAAGGTTGGGACATCGATTGCTTGGTTACTGTACTAATAACTGGAAATGATTCTTGGATGTTCCAAATTCCTGGAACTAGTATAGTCGAGAAACAAGCCGAACTTGCTGGATTAGATTGGTTGAGCGTTGAAAGTGAAGGAATTCAAGAGCAAGAAATCTTAGATTTAGAAAATAAATTACGTGATTTGAATATTGATGGATTAGTATCAGGGGCGATACGTTCTGACTATCAAAAATCACGCATTGAAAGGATGTGTGAAAGATTGGGCATCAAGAGCTGGACTCCATTGTGGCATCAAAGTAGTCTAGGTCATATGCGGGGCTTGGTCTCAAATGGATTTGAGGTAATGATAACCAGTGTAGCATGTGAAGGTCTTACAGAAAAGTGGATTGGTCATATTTTGACTAACGACTCTCTGGCTGAAATGGAAGAACTTTCGAGCAAGTATCGATTCAATGTCGACGGTGAAGGCGGGGAATATGAAACGCTTGTCGTATCAGGTCCACACTTTCATGGGTCACTGGAAATATCTGGAGAACCATCGTGGGATGGAAGGCGTGGAGAGTTGAAGATAGATTCAGTATCTCTCATCAAGAATTAATGGCTTCTCTTGCTAGTTTAACACATTCATCAACAATTTCCCCTGAGTCGCCTAAATGATTGGCTGGGTCGAACATTGCTTCCAATTCTTCAATACTGAATGCTGCCGATATTTCAGGAGTCCTCGAACAGACATCAATCAGTTCAATTTTCTTATCGACTGCCTCGAAGGAAGCGGAACGAAGTATTTCATGGGCCTCATCACGAGGAATTCCATGTTCTACAAGTTCGATCATTACCTTTTCAGCCATAACCAATCCTCTCTGAGATAGTATGTTTTCCATACACCTCTCAGCATCAACCCACATATTTGTCAAAACATCTCTTGTCTTGGATATTACATCTTCACATAGCGCAGAGCCATGAGAAAGTGTGAACCTTTCACTACTAGAATTAGCCAAATCTCTTTCGTGCCATAAAAGTGCATTTTCATATGTTGGGATTATCATTGAACGAACGATTCTAGCAAGTCCTGATGCGTTTTCAGATTTGATTGGATTTTTCTTGTGAGCCATTGTTGAGGAGCCCACTTGCTTTTTGATATCGAAACCTTCTCCTGCTTCTTGTATTTCAGAACGCTGAAGATTCCTTACTTCTTGAAGGATTTTTTCACAGGTTGCGGCTATATTGGCTAGCCATGATACGTATTCGATATATCTGTCTCGACCTACAACTTGAGTTGTTGCAAGCGGTACTCCAAGACCTAAGTGAGTCATGATCAATCGTTGCAATTCTCTAGCGTTTACGCCTTGAGCAGCACCGGTTCCAACTGCACCAAGGAATTTTCCTACTGATATTCTTGGTGATGCTTCATCCAATCTAATCAATTGTCGTCTAAGTTCATCCAGCCATACAGCAGCCTTTAGTCCGAATGTGATTGGTACTGCTGCTTGACCGTGAGTACGTCCTAGCATTACCGTATCTCTTTCCCTTTCTGCAACATCAGCACACACTTTGATCAGAAGACATAGTTGCTCTCGAAGAAGTACGATACTATCTCGTAATTGAAGCGCGACAGCAGTATCTACGATATCATTTGAAGTTGCACCTAGGTGAATGCACCATCCAGCATCTCCAGCTGCCTCAGCCATTGCTTTTGTGAGTGCCATGATATCATGCTTTGTTTCAGCTTCAATTTCAGAGACTCTTTCCTTGGATACAGATGTCGGATTGGCAATTGCCGCAACGGCTTCGTAATCTTGTTTCGATACCTTACCAAGTTGCATATGAGCCCAAATCAAAGCCCTTTCAACTTCCAGTTGTCTTTCATGTCTTCCAAGTTCAGACCAAATATGTTTGAACTCTTGGCATCCGTATCGATAGTCTAATGGGCAAAAGGCCATGATTAATGGTCTTGTAATAGACTCTTGAACCTTCCTACATCATAGTATGAATCAAAAAATTAAATTTTGGATTCGAATCATCAACTCACCTATGAAATGAATACTACTCATCAATATTCTTGGGCGAAAATAATAACCTATTTAGATTCAAGTGACATCATGGCAGGAAGTCCAGTCAATGTCGAGAGTCGTACTTCTTCTCAAGACAAAAGATGGACAATTATGGCTGCATTGCTAGGTACAAATACTGCGTTTATGCTTTTTCAGGGAATTGAGCAAGAAGCTAATCCAACCAAGATTAGAGAGTTTGCATTAGGAATTATCGCTGTTACAATACCATTTCAAGGGATTTATTTCTTAATTTATACTTTTTTGATGGAACATAATTCTAAATTAGACGACAGCATGAGGGATAGGTTACAAAAAGCATCAGCATTATGTCAGTTGATTGCCTACTTTTCCCTAGTTGGTGTTGGTATGATGTGGTATAATATCTCTACCTATGTTGGTGTTTTCTTCATACTTTCGACTATCTGCGCTATAGTTTTCATTAGACTTGCAATGAGTCCGTTTAGAAATTCAGAGGCTGATAATTCAGATTAATCAAATATATTGGAAAAGAAATTTCCAATTACATCCATTAATCCTGGTAGGATTTTAATCATAAATCCTGTTATTGTTGCAACTATGAGAAGAAGAATCATCATAACGACTGGACCATACTGATTTTTATCATTCATTGCAGTTCCAAAGAAGCCGTCACGTTTTATTGCTTCAGCAAGACTTGATACTTCCTCGAATTGAGGTGGACTTCTTCTAGGGATTCTCTCTCCTTTTCGAATAACAACATCGCCGGCTCCAGAGTCATTGGACGCCTCCTTGGTTCCTGCCATGAAA
>JABIUA010000148.1 GCA_018667575.1 Methanobacteriota archaeon
GATAGAGGGCAACTATTTGCTCAACTCGGCCCAATTGTTCTTGTTCTTGCACTAACAATGGGTGTCTACAGTTTGTGGTCTTCTCTAAGAACACGCAATCAATCTCACCTTGTCTTTGGAATTTGGATTTTCGCAGCCACTTACATGGCGTGGACTGCTGCAAGATTTATGTTCAATGCAACACCTGCAGTCGCAGTACTTGGTGCATGGGGTATTTCCGCACTTTGGCGCAAAGCCAACTGGGAAGGGCTACAAAAAGCTTGGAAGAAATTCGGTATCCGTACACCTGCTGACAGAATCACTGGTGCTAGAAAGGCGGTATGGAAAACTCCTTCTTTCTCAGCGATCTTATTGATTATTGTTCTACTCGGTGGACAGCAGTTTACATATGGTCTTGACGCAGCGATCCCTAGTTCAGTTGAGTCAGAAGATGAGTTAGATGAATCTATATTCAATCTAATTCCTGATGCTCTAAGGTGGGAATTAGCAGGATTTTCTATATTGGACAGTAGTTCTTACTCTGGTAACTGGTACCTTGGTTCATTCGGCTCAGGTTTCAACGACCAAGGCTGGAATGGCGCTTATGATTGGCTTGCCAATCAAGACTCTCAAGATGCATATTCCGATAAACCAGCATTCGTTTCATGGTGGGATTATGGATTCCAAGCACTTGATACTGGAGAACACCCATCTGTCTCAGATAACTTCCAATCTGGAATTCCCGCATCTGGAAATATGCTCCTAGCAAGAAATCAAGATGATTTGATTTCTATGTTCATTTGGCAACTAGCACAAGGTGACTTGAGTTATTCAAATTCCAACGGTGACGGTTATGATATGACTAACCAATTTGAAAACGTACTAGGAAACCATCTGTCATCACAACAGTTGGAATTATTTGAAACCTCTCAATCAAGTGTTGATTTCGATGAGATGAAAGATTTAATCGATGATTATTCTTTCACGGTCATTCAGACTAACCGTGATGTAGTTATGGCTGAAGGACATCATAGAACTGGTGGTATCGCAGATACCTCTAGTTCTTATTGGAGACTATATCAAGATGGAGATAGAATACTTTGTGATGATGTAGTTTCTAGTTCATGTTCTGATGGCGACTGGTCCAGTTTCGAGGATGCTAATTTGTCATTCAATAACGAAGTTCGCTCTGGACAAGAATCTACTTAAGACACAACTCACTATATTTTCGGAGATTACTGGTACACTGAAGATTTGAAATCTGAATTTTCTTCTGTTTCCACACACATTCACAGGAAGAATGCTAGACTGGCTATTGCGGTTCAATTACTGTCAGATAGCCTAGAATCTGACGGAATAAACGATCTTTATCATGACTTGATTGGACTTGAAATATACAATGTTCAAGATTATGAAGGACTACCTGGAGAGATGATTGAAAGAGACCATGAAATTAGATATTTCGCAATTGATAACAGACTTTACCCTAGAGCTGGAAGATACACACAAGATTACTCCTACAACCAAGGTCAACCTATGGGTATCTTTGGAGCACCTACAATTCTTAGTGGTCAAGATATTTCTACATACATGAACGAAGTCTATGAAACAACTCGTGGCGGAATTCCACAAGAATTGACTCGTGAGCAAGTAGATGATGCCATGACAGATGACTTCCTCGACCAACAGGCAGGTCTAGATATAGACCCTCTTCAAGTTGAAGATGTAAGAGTCGATCACAACTCAGCATTCTTTGACACTATGTTGTCTCGTGCTTATGTTGGATATGGTGCCTCCTCTTTGGGAGTTAGTACTGACTCAAGCAATCCTCAACCATCACAACATTTCGGTCAATCCGGAACCCCTGGTAGTTACTTACAACAGGCTTTGCCTATGCCAGGTGCTATGATGAACCATTTCGTTATTGCTAACTGGTATAACGAAGATTCTAACCTTTCTTTCGGTCAGACAAATACACTTGTTAAGATTTTGAAGTACTATTCTGGTGCTGAAGTTTCAGGTCAAGTTACTATGTCTGATAATGGAGAGGCTCTTCCTGGCGTTAGATTGCTAATCGAGAGAGATGCATTCTCTGGCGAGGGTTCTGAAGATTTGGATAATGACACATATTGGATTCCTATCGGTTATACCGATGCTGATGAAGATGGAAAGTGGTCATTTGAGGCTCCTGCAGGTAAAATACGTGTAAGTGCATTCACTGGAACTCTAAACTTTACAGCAGCTCGCGACGCAGTCACTGATGGTTCTTTCGCTCAAAATCTAAACGATGTTTTGAATGAGTTTAACGAAGATAGAACTGTAAACGAAGTAACAGCCATTCTTGGTAATGTTGCTAACATGACTTGGTTGGGAGAAGTTCAAATGAATGTTACAGGAGAACAAGCTAACAGAACAGCGATAGTTACTGAGACTATGGATATTGAAGTCTCTAGTTCCGGTATTTCTGGTATGGTTACTTGGGTTGGAGATGAACTGTTTGACGGAACACCTCTAGTCGATACTGATTTGGTATTACGTAGCACGTTTGGAATTTCTGAAGATGTCACAATGACTACAACAAATGGTTCCTTTACCACAGATGAAGCTCGAATTATTCAAGGTACTGGCGAAGTAACGTTTACCGAGAACGGTACCTTCGTCAGCGAAGGAATCGCTTCTGCAGTGGACTTTTCTGGTACCTTTACAAGAATAGTTAACGACGGCAGAACATTTGTTGCTAATGGTACTTGGAATGGTTCAGGCTCGATCAAGGCTTCATGGATAAACATGGAAAGTTCCGAAATACCTGCTTGTGACGTTGATCCCACAGACAGTACAAATATTTCTATGCCTGTCAATCAAACAGTATGTTTGAAGGATGATTCAGGCGCTTTACCAGTTTACATGTTAGATGGAGAAGTTGAGGCTAATGGAAGATTTACTTCTGACACCACAACAATCCTAGTTCAAGAAATCGAACTTTCCACATTCGAAGGAATTGGTACATTCGAAGGAACAGGTACATTCAATGGAACCGGACAGTTTACTGGAATTGGTGACTTTTCAGGTGACTTAGTTAAGCCAGGTTCTTTCTACCAAACAGGCTTAGTACCTGGTGACTACCAAGTGTTTGCTCAATTAGACAATGGTCGTGAAGTTCAATTACCTCAGATCGTTAGTGTAGGCTTGTCGCCAAGCTATGATGTTGCAGTGACCATTCCTGGTTCTGTACTACGTGGCAACATAACCGACTTTGATGGAAATGTTTTGGATAATGTGACTTTCGAATGGGATGACTTGTTGCTAGATGAGGATCATTTAGATATTACTACCAATTCAACTGGCGGCTATAATTTTGGTCCAATCTCTACTGGTGAATATCAAGTTAGAATCGATATCGACTCTGATGGTTTCTTTGAGTTGAATCAGACTTTATCAGTCAGCAATGTTTCTAGCGTATTATCACCGATAGACATTGTTCCTAACATGTATGACATATCTATTCAATTAACATCCCCAGTTAATGATTCCACTGGCGAACCAATGTTGCCTTTGGATAACATAACTCTCCAACTGACTTCTGAGTTCTCAGACCTAGGTATAGAAGTAATAAGCGATGAGAATGGAATTATCAATACTGAATTAGTACCTGGTGTCTATAATTTGTTTGATTCAAATTCTGAAGACTACCTATTGTTCGAATCCTTTGAATTGATTGATGAAGACTTATCCATATCAATGGATTATTCAATATCCTCTACAGTCTCAGGACAACTGATGGTATACACAACAGAATTCGATGAGAACTGGTCTGCTGTTGAAGCAGATAACAATAGCACTCCAGCAAGTAACGTAAACATTGTATTTGTATCTGGTGACTTAACTCTTCAAGCAGTTTCAGACTTGGAAGGTAATTTCAGCGTACAATTACCTGGCGACCTTGCTTTCCAAATGATTGCCTCAAGTACAGGCAACTTTGGTGGTAGCCAATATTTCGACATCGACAACCAATCTTCTGTTGACTTAGGCTCAATTTACTTGGAAGAACTGATGGACGTAAACGGTGTCTTGTACGTATATAGCAATAATTCGACTTGGGATTCCAGTCTATTTGGTGATTATAACCCAACGGTAACTGCGACAAATGGTGATGGGGTATACTGGAATACCGATGTATCGACATTAGGTGACTTTGGAATGTCCCTACCTCAAGATATATATGAGTTCACAATTGGAGATGAAACACTAAGTGTTACACCAATAACTGGACATGTAGTAACAGATAATTTCACCAGTAACTCTGTTGAGTTAATGGCTAATCCTGATTCTAAGTCAGTTAAGTTCAATGTATTCATTGATTCTGCTGAAAATGGTTCGTTCGAGTATGGAATGCCAGTTAATTCGAACTTCTCCCTTAGAAGCGCACTATTAGAAGACGACTTTACTAATGTTACTTCATCCGAATTTACCACAACCGGTGAGATATTCTTGGACTTAGCCCCCGGTACATACACCTTGTCGGTTGAGAATTATCCAGTTGACTCTGAAAATGCGACTGATTTCAATAATATGTTTGTTTCCAAGGAAGTATTTGTCTCTCTAAGCGAGGACCAAGATAACTATTCAGTTACCTTCGCTAATCAATGGTTAGTGGAAGGTGTTCTCAAAGATAGCAATGGCATCGAGTTAGAGGCTGACTTCTCACTGTACAATGAATCTAGAAATGACTGGCATGACCTTTCGAGCAGTTTGACTGGTGAATTCTCATCATATGTCGAAGCAGGAGATTGGGTAGTAATTGTTTCACCTATTGTCGGTGAAAATAATACTACCTTACTTAGAATGCCTTTGACCGTGAGTGATGACAATTCACTACGTACAGGTCTAGATCTTCAGATGGTTCAATCTATGCAAATCAATCTACAACTTCTAGAAGGATTAACCGAAGAATCAGTTGCTAGTACTAGAGTCATAGCGGTAAGTAATGATGGCTATGGAAATGTTACATTGAAATCTTCTGATGCAGACGGAAATGTTTCTGATGATTTGATGCCAGGGTCATGGAGTTTATTCTTGGACAATGAAGGATTCAACCGTTCTCTAACTTTGAATACCTCAGATTCACCATTCTCAGTACTTGATTCTATCAATAATTCAATTGATTTGGGTGAAGTATATGCTGATGTGACTGTATTGGTTCAAGGAACTGTTTACTGGGATTCAGACGGCGATAACATGGATTTGCCTAGCGAATGGATTGCTGGAGCTAATGTTACCTTTACCGATAATTTAGTCTCTGGGTTTACAGAAGTGGTAACAACTGATGAAGATGGAAATTGGCAATTATTCGTTCCGATTAGACAAGTCTACAATGTGACTGCTGAACAAGTCGGCTATGGAACAGTGTATTATGAAATGGATAATGAAAGTGGATTTGTTGTAGACGACTATTCTGTTACCCAAGATATTTTGATGGAAGCAGAAAATGTTGATGTCAGTGGTACAATCCAAACAACTCTATCAAATCCTGATTATCATCTTGATGGAGCATCCATTATACTTTATCCAAGTTCTGAATCTGAACTCGAACCGATTAATGTTGTAGGTACTTACCTAGATGGCACCTTATCCTGGGAGGAAACAATAATTCCTGGGAAGTGGACTGTTGTAGTACAAAGCCAAAATGTCGATGAAAATGGTGGTGGCGTTGCAGTAGGTTATCTCAATGCTAATATC
>JABIUA010000186.1 GCA_018667575.1 Methanobacteriota archaeon
CATTCAATCACATTACAGAGATGAAACGATTAGAGCTGCTCGTAAGGCTGTTGGAATTGTTCAAGACGCCCCGACAGATGTTGAATTAGAGTGTCTTGCTCAAACATGGAGTGAACACTGCAAACACAAAATCTTCGCATCAAAAATTCACCACACCGACTTAGAAACTGGAGAGAAATCAACAATAGATTCAATTTTCAAAACCCATATCATGGACCCAACCCATGATATGCAAAAGGAAGTCGATTGGCTACTATCAGTATTTCATGATAACTCTGGAGTAATTGCGTGGGATGATGATTGGAGTATTTGTATGAAAGCAGAGACTCACAATTCACCTTCTGCACTAGACCCATATGGTGGAGCAATGACAGGAATAGTTGGCGTTAACAGAGATATTTTAGGAACCGGCCTAGGGGCTAGACCAATAGCAAATACCGATGTATTTTGTTTTGGACCTCCAAACTGGGAAGGCGACCTACCAGACAACCTATTCCACCCATCTAGAGTACTAAGAGGAGTTCATGCTGGAGTTAGAGTTGGTGGTAATGAATCAGGAATACCTACAATCAATGGAGCTATTGTATTTGATGACAGATACATTGGAAAACCATTAGTCTATTGTGGAACAGTTGGTATTATGCCAAGACGCCTCAATGATGGAAGAGAATCTCATATCAAAACCCCTACTGCTGGCGACATAGTCTACATGGTCGGTGGCCGTGTAGGATATGATGGAATACATGGTGCCACATTCTCTTCATTAGAATTGACCGAAGAATCCCCTTCCAGCGCCGTACAGATAGGTGACCCGATTACCCAGAAGAAAATGCTAGATATGGTTCTTGAAGCGCGAGATATGGGACTAATTACCTGTATAACCGATAATGGTGCAGGCGGCCTTTCATCATCTATTGGCGAAATGGCAGAATATACCAATGGCTGTGAAATCGACCTTGCTAAAGTACCATTGAAACAACAAGGGCTTTCTGCATGGGAAATACTAGTCTCTGAGAGCCAGGAAAGAATGACTATAGCGGTTAGTGGCAAAGATATTCCTGCATTTGAAGCACTTGCAGATCTTCACGAAGTTGAAGCCACAGCCGTTGCAGAGTTCACTTCAACAGGAAATTTCCATGTTAAGTATAACCAAGACACCGTAGCATTCCTTCCAATCGAATTCTTACACGACGGAGTTCCTCAACTACAACTACAATCAGAATGGAGTCCACCACAACTAACAAAATTCACTCCCCCACAAGACGCCGACCACAGCGATCTATTGCTCAAAATGCTTGCTAGACCAAACATCGCTAGCAAGGAAACGTGGGTTAGACAGTATGACCACGAAGTAATAGCGCAAACTGTAGTAAAGCCGTTTGTGGGTGTTGAAAGAGACGGCCCGGGTGACGCTGGACTGATTGCGCCAATACACGGTAGCACCCATGGATTAGTCGTATCTTGTGGAATAAATCCACGATATTCTGATATCGACGCAGGTGCAATGGCTGCAGCATCTATTGATGAGGCTGTAAGAAACGCAGTTTGTGCTGGTGTTGACGTCGATAAGATTGCGGGATTGGACAACTTCTGTTGGCCAGACCCAATAGAATCAGAAAAGACTCCAGATGGTAAATTCAAACTTGCTCAACTCGTAAGAGCAAATAGGGAATTAGAGAGAGTCTGTCGCGCATACCGTCTTCCTTGTGTTAGTGGAAAAGACTCTATGAAGAATGATTATGGTAAAGGAGAGAATAAAATTTCTATTCCTCCAACACTTCTCTTCTCTCTATTTGGCGACCATCCAGACGTTAGGTATACCGCTACTAGTGATTTGAAGGAGCATGGAGAGAGATTATACCTCGTTGGAAATTCACGCGATGAATTAGGGGCATCGGAGATTTCTTTCATGCTAAGCGAAGATAACGACTCCATTGGCATTGGTGGTAATGTTCCCCAATTAGAAACACCAGAGAATAATTTATCGACTTATCGAGCATTATCAAAATCAATCCGTCGCGGCTTAGTTAAGACCTCTCATGATTGTTCTGAAGGGGGAGTAGCAGTCGCTATTGCAGAGATGTGTATAGGTGGAAGAATCGGAGCGATAATCGACGTCGATGGAACTGGTGATGATAGCCTATGGGCGAGACTTTGGGGTGAAAGCCTTGGTAGATTCATAGTTGGAGTAAAACCAGAAAACGAGGCAGAATGGCTCAAATCAATGTCAGGACACGGAATAACATATCTTGGTGAAACAACACAACAGGAAAATCTAATCATAAGAGATGGTTTTGATGATATAATTAATTTGAAAGTTTCTGATATGGTAAACTCTTGGCAAAATACGCTTGATATGACAGGGAGTGGAAATTGATGTATTCTCCCAAAGTAGCAGTATTGTTTGGATTTGGTATTAACTGTGACCATGAAACAGCGGCAGTGTTTGAATTGGTTGGAGGGCATTCAGAAAGAGTCCATCTCAACAAATTCATCAACAAAGAAGCATCACTCTCTGACTATGATATACTTGCTGTACCAGGGGGTTTTTCCTTTGGAGACCATCTTGGCAGTGGTCGATTAATGGGTAATCGGATGCGTTTTGCACTCAGAGATGAACTACGTAAGTTTGTAGAAGATGGAAAACCAATTATTGGAATATGTAATGGATTCCAAGTCTTGGTTAAAACCGGTTTACTACCCGGGCCAGAAGCAGAAAATCCATTGCCCGATTTTCATCAAAGAGCGAGCCTTACACTAAATGAATCAGGTAGGTATGAGGATAGATGGGTAACACTTGAGTTCGACCCAAGTAGCCCCTGCATTTGGACTAAAGGGATATCTCGAATCGACTGTCCGGTGAGGCATGGAGAAGGAAAGTATGTCATGCCAGAGCCAACAGATCTAGATAGATTATCTAATAATAATCAATTGACTGTACGTTATGTTGACCCAAATTCTGAGGTTGGAAATGGAATAACAGATGAACAACTTCCATTCCCGATTTCTCCCAATGGAAGCATGAGAAATATTGCTGGAATTTGTGACTCTACAGGGTTAGTTTTCGGATTGATGCCACATCCTGAAGCAATCTATGCTAAATGGCTTCATCCAGACCATACCCGGGGCACTGCGCCAGGTCCAGAAACCAGCGAAACCTTAGGACAATGGGAAGGCGAAGGCTTGCAAATATTCCGTAATGCAGTAGAGTATATTCAAGCCAATAGATGAATGATGTCACAAACATCTAGAATATCTCATATCGACTCTCTTAGAGGCGTTGCAGTATTACTGATGGTAATGGTTCATGCAGCGGCTACTTGGAACCCATTTAAAGGAGACCAAGAAACCATTTTGGCTTACCTAGTCTCAGGTCTGGGTGGATTAGCAGCACCTCTTTTTGTTACTTTATTTGGTTGGGGTATGTATCGAAGTAAACCCAATGTTAAAGCTAGAATGTTTCAGGCGACATTTCTCATTTTCTGCCAAATATTAGTAAATATATCTTCACCACATCTATTCAACCATCTAACACCAGGAATACTATCTTTAATGGCATTATTAACGATAATTTTTCCACTTATTCAATATATTTTAATCAAATTAAATAAAAATATTATAATATTAATATTGATGGTTACTTTCTTGTTCCAAATTTTACTACCGGAGATCCAAGGAATAGGTGACTGGGGCGATAGAGTCGAAGATAATTCGTTAAGAACCATTCTTTCAAATCTATTTTTGACCGGCACGTACCCACTTTTTCCATGGTTTTTATTATTCACCATTGGTGCTACAATATCTTCCCTAGAAACCAAATCAAGTCAATCATTACCAGTCAATCAGAAAAGCATTCTAGTTGTGGTAATCGGCTCTCTTTTTTGCATCGTTACCTTCATCATGGCACAATATAATGACAAGTTATGGGCTCACCCAACTTCAGACGCATATCTGACCTTCTTCCCCGCTAATCCTGCATTTATTGTAGCAGCAATAACAGGTACCTTGTTGATATGGTTTCTAGTACAACACTTTGTATTGTCTTTATTGGTAAGCACAGGAAGAATATCGTTAACGATATACGTAATCCATTTCATACCACTTTCATTAATGCATAATTTTGAGAACGATTATCAATGGAGCGTTGGATTATCGGCATCCATAGTAATGCTATACACACTAATATGGATACCAATATCCTTGCTTTGGCTCAAGTATCTTCCAAGTATTAACTTAGAGAAACTATTGAGGCTGGCTAGAAAATCACTCTGATGCAGCTAATGCTTCAGTTGCTTTCTTAGCACCCATCCATGCAACAACACCGAAACCGATCTTGTTAATCATGTCAGCAATGTTGTAAGCTACAGCCATCAATTCTTGATTTCCGTCTAACATTTCTGCACCTGGGCTGAATAAGTAACCTATTGGATAGATGACCCATCCTACGACTATGAACCATCTTAGTGCGTCTGCACTCCACTTTAGTTCTGGAGCGATTTTATCGTTGTCAACACCCTTTCCAGAACTCCACGGAGTTCCTGTTGCGACAACAATCATTGCCCATCCAACTCCACCAAGGACCAAACCTAGGATTCCACCTAGGCTTGCACTTCCTACAAGTTCGCCCATTGCACCAGATTCTCCTAGATATCCAAATCCAATCATAATTAGTGCACCAGTGAAACAAATACCAGTGAATCCCATGCCGAATGACTTAGCATCAGTGATTGCATCCTTTCCAACAAGGGAAGGGAATTTTAGAGCCATCAAAGGAACAGTAATAATCCAATCCATGTATCTGTACTCGATTGAGACGGTTCCCAAATCAGTGTAAACGCCTCTCATGTAGTAGTAGTGGAAAGCAGCAATACCTACAATCAATGCAGAGATTGTCATTGTGGTCCTGTATTGTGGAGCCACATTTCCTCTTTCACTCATGAAGAAGACAAAAGCCGCTCCCATTGAGATATATCCTACAAAGAACAGGAAAAAGGTTAGTAATTTCAAAGGTTCACCGTCATATTCAACAGCGGGGTCTACAATTTTAGCACTTACAGTACTTAGCATTGCTAAGGAAAGTGTCCCCAAAATGAGGAAATTTAGGCTTCTATCAAACTTCTTATTTAACATAATTATCAACTTGTGGCGATTTAATCGCGGATATAAAAGTATGTTAATTATTTTTAAACAAATGACTAAAATTATACCTTCTACAATTACTCAGAGGATATTACCCGTTTGGACGGACCACATACGAGAATAAATTTTATTCATATCCACCAACTCTTCATGAGAACCATCTTCTACAATCTCTCCTTTTTCAAGAACGATTATTCTATCTGCATTTCTAATTGTGGAAAGACGATGGGCAATTATTACAGTTGTCCTATCTTGTGAAACCTTAGTGATCGATCTTTGTAGAGCCGCCTCGGTTTCATTATCAACAGCAGATGTTGCTTCGTCTAGTATCAATAGAGGAGCATCTTTCAACACCGCCCTTGCAATCGCTAGTCTTTGTCTCTGTCCACCAGACAACCTATGTCCGCCCTCTCCAATCATAGTTCCCCATTGTTCAGGCAGACTTTCTATGAAATCAGTAGCTTCTGCAACCATGGCCGCATTCTTGACGTCTTCATCATTGGAATCTGGGTTTCCATATCTTATGTTTTCCAAAATAGTCGTTGGAAACAATGTTATGTGTTGATCCACCAAAGCGATAGACGATCTTAGAGATTTCAATTTCCATTCACGTATATCGCTATCAACCCATTTTATTGAACCGCTATCAATATCAGCGAATCGTAGTAGAAGCCTTACTAACGTGGTTTTACCTGAACCAGTAGAACCTACAACTCCGATTGTTTTACCCGCTTCAATTGTAAGATTTAGGTTAGAGAAAATTTTCTCTCTTTCTGGATACCCAAAATTAACATTCTCCAAAATCAAATTTGCTTTACTAATTTCATCCTCTGCAGGGGCTATTTCACCATCTTCTATTTCCATAGGGGATTCTAATACATCTAATACGCGAGTTGAAGATGCCATTGCTCTTTGGTACAAATCAAAAGTTTCTCCAAGCCTAGTTAGCGGCCATAGTAATCTTTGGGTCATAAATACCAAC
The DNA here is from genome assembly GCA_018667575.1 of Methanobacteriota archaeon. Classification (GTDB taxonomy): domain Archaea; phylum Thermoplasmatota; class Poseidoniia; order Poseidoniales; family Poseidoniaceae; genus MGIIa-L1. The sequence goes on from JABIUA010000186.1 coordinate 6,122, forward strand.
ACAGAATACGCTCCAATGGCCAATGTACCTTCTAATGTTAGCCAACCACCGAGCAAAAGCGTGGCTGTAAAGCCGCATAATATTGCCATTCTGATAAGGGGTGTAAACGCAGCAGACAATTTAATCGCCGCTCTATTTGCTTCTCTGTAGTCCTCACTAAGGCTTTCAACACGCACACTTTCTCTTTCTTCTGCAGTAAATGATTGAATTGTTGACATACCAGCAAGGTCATTTTCTAGCAACGCATTCATTTTTCCGGCCGAATCTCTGACCTTTGCATACTTAGGTTCAAGACTACGCTGGTATCTAAAAGAGCCCCATACAATTACCGGTATTGGAAGAACTGCAAAAAGAGCAACTTTCCAAGAAATTGCGATAAATATGGCGCCAACAACTACTACTGTTGTACTAACTTGAAGCAAATCATTAGCCCCCTTATCCAAAAATCGTTCCAATTGATTGATGTCATCATTTAGAATTGCTAAAATATCTCCTCTTTGCCTTTCATCAAACCAACCCATGCCTTGTTTCTGGACATGATTGAATGTATCAAGCCTCAATTCATGTTGAACTGTCTGGGCCAAATTACGCCATAATACTCCATAAAAAAACTCGAAAAGAGATTCAAAACCCCAAACTGCAAAAGTCACAATCGATAGTAAAATCAATTGGTTCCAAGGGTCTATTACCCCCATCCCAGCAAGGAAGGAATTATCTTTTAGCACTACAACATCAACTGCCAAACCTATCAGGAGCGGAGGCGCCAAATCCCAAATTTTGTTGATTACAGAACAAGCCGAAGCCAGACGAATAGTCTTCTTGTGTGAAGATGTATGCTCAACCAATCTCCGTAGTGGACCAATTTCTCCCATGTCCCCTCCTCTTCGAGACAGTTGATAACACTATGATAATCACCATAACACCCGTAATACATATGCAGCGGGAACTAGACCAGCGATACAGGGAGTCATATGCTTAGAGACGAAGAATCGACGTTATCCTACATTTCTTCGAAAAAGAATACAACGCGCCATATTACTTTGATCGACCCTGCCAAACAAGATCCAGAGACAGCAGCTAACCGAGCGATTGTTGCAATTGAGTGCGGTAGTGAAATGATATTTGTCGGCGGCTCAACAGACACTCCTGACGAAATAGTGCACGATACTTGCGTGGCTATTCAAGAGGCATTGGAATTACGAGTTTTTGCATCGAGCCAAGACCCATCTGCGGATGAAGACACATGGAAGATTCCCGTTGTTCTATTCCCTGGCGGTGCACATGCCTTATCTCCAGCCGCAGACGCAATAACTTTCATGATGCTGATGAATTCTACTTCTAGGAAATTTTTAGTTGGAGAACAACTTAGAGGAGCGCCATACTTGTCGAAATTTGGGGTCGAAGCGCTTCCAACAGGATACCTTGTTTGTGCACCAGGTGGGAGAGTTGGTGAGGTTGGAGAGGCAGAACTCATTGAGTCGACTGATGTTGATTTAGTCCACTCTTATGCCTTAACGGCGTCCATGTATGGATTCAAAGTTCTATACTTAGAGGCTGGAAGTGGCGCAGATAAACAGGTAGACCCATCTTTAATTCAAAGTGCAGCAAATTGTAGTGATTTAATTTTGTTAGTTGGTGGCGGAATAAGAACTCCAGAGCAGGCTAGTATTGCTGCCAATGCTGGAGCAAATTGGATAGTAACTGGAACTCTTACTGAAGATGCAGATAACTTAGATGATTTGAGAAATAAACTATCTGGCGTTATCAACGCACTTAATTCTTAGATATTTTATGTCTATTTTTGGCTATAATCTTGTAGACAAAATTTCTGATAGGTAAAGGTACTACCCAAGCAAATGGGTAGATTATTTTCCACCACCATTTCATGTAAAGTAAACACCTAATTCCTGCTGACGAGTAGTAGTAAGGTCTCCCATTACGGATTAATATCACAGAATCGACATTTTGTACTTCTTCAGTTAAACTCGAAACTATAGACGCTCCCGAATCCCCTTCTTGGGCAATTATGTTCAATGGCGTCTTACTACTCACCCTTTTACTAAGGAAATTACCGAGTTTCGAACACATGCCACAATGGCCATCAATAAGTAAGGCATCACCATTCTTCGATGATTCCAAGACCTTCGCCTCATTCAATCTTCATCATCAAAAATAACAGGGTCACCACTGCCACCAGGGGCTGCAGGTCTGTTGGTATCCACGTCAATACCCTGTTCGATGTCAGTTTCTTCAACTTCTAATTCAACACGACCGCCACCGGCTAGGTGCGCCATATCTTTTACCACAGGAGTCGTTAGTTTTCGCTCGACATTAGGGGAGTTAGCATAATTTTCTCTTTTCATCTCTCTTTCGTCATGACTCCTTACAAGCGATAGGGAATCGGCGAATACTCTACCGACAACTTCCCTAGTACGCTCTCCGCGCCTGACTGCATCCAATTGATGAGTCATAGTTTCTCTTTGGCCTTCGATTTCTCTTAATTCTGCAGTTCTATCTTGTAGCGCAGATTCCATGTCACCCATCGTCAATGACATTTGTTGTAGCCTTTCATCTCTTTCAAATACATCATTATGAAGTCTTCTCTCTCTTCTCCTTAAGGACTCATATTCGCGATTTCTTTCCAATAGTCTTCGCTTTAATTCTTCAATTTGTTCAACCAAATAATCGTGTTCAGCAGAAACAGAACGAGGCCCTTGCATAACTCGTTCCAATTGCTCTTCAAGTTCACCAAGACGACCATCTCTTGCATCCAGTAGCCCGCGAAGCCTATCAGCGATGTCTCTAAGACGCTGACGCTCTTCTTCCAGGGCCTTGTTTGCAGCCTGCTCGACTTCAAATTGCTTAGACATAGAATCCAATTGACTTTTCAAACTTCTAACCTCGTCAGCAGTTACTGATGTCAGTCCCGCTTCAGCAGCCTTTTCCAAAGCATCGACCATCTGCGAAATACGACCTTCCATTTCTCCAATAACTTCATCTTGCTGAGAAGTCAAATCCCTTAGTTGACTAGTTTCTCTTTCTAAATTAGATCTTTCTTCATGCGAAAGAGAGGATTGCTGAGCCGCTAAATCTTGTCTTGCATCAGATAATAAACGCTCAAGGTGGACAATCTTACTATGGCTTTCTTCAAGGTCACCTTCAACTTGATTAAGTCTTGAGATTTCTGGAGCAACCATGTCTTCGCGTTCTGCTAAATCCA
>JABIUA010000114.1 GCA_018667575.1 Methanobacteriota archaeon
AATGGTCTTTGTTGAATCTTTCATTACCCAGTGGACCATTTGAATGGAACCTGTTAAATCGGCATCTTCCATTCCCGAAAACTCCACTGGTATGTTAGTCAAATCTGTATTAGAAGATATATCGACAACATTCAGAGGTGAGATACGGCGAACAACTCTAGGTGCTGAATCATCAACTACTAATTGCAGCGTAGTTGAAACTAATTGATTTGACATATCTTCGCCTCTGCCTGGAATACTAGTAACAGAAATCAAACACGTCCTAGAAGGAGATGATTGCAAGGACTGGGCCGAAGATAAAGGTACTTCAATCAAGAACTCTCCATTTTCTCCAAGCGAACCATCACTCCAAATCATCTCTCCATCAAATACTTCGACAAGGATTCCAATATCTCTAGGAACCGGAATGTTACTGCCTTCGTAAACTACCTTACCACTGAAGGACAAACGGTCATCTTTACGAACTCGACTTCCATCGGCAACCTCACCAACTCTTGGTTCGCTTATGTCTAATATGGAGTAGTTATCCGGAGCAATTATCAAATCATTTTCGACTTTGAAAGTATGTTCAATCAATAAAATCTGAGTATCCATCAAAGAGCCTCTTTCCTTGAATAATAATATGACGTCACTCATCTCTTCATCTGGCCAATCCCATCCAAACTTGAATACAAAGTCAAGCATAATGAGAGGTAATCCTGAAGAATTAATTGTTTGAGTCATTTTACTGGTGGGTAGAAGTGTGATATAGTCACTTTCAGACCAAAACGTATCATTCAATCCGGAGTAAGATATCCTTTGAGCATCGTTCATAGGGTTAGGCCCTTCGAAGTCGAAAACAAGAGATATATGTTCGAAGTCAATTACTGTATTTTCATCAACAAACCCAAATGTAATTATTTGAGTCTTACCTGAATAAACAGGTTGGTCGTCTAAATGATCAACCCATTCAAGGCCAGTAAATACCGCCACTGAATCTTTACGAGTGACAAATGTCGCATCATCATAATCAAATCCATGTGTAGTTTGATATGTTTGAATCTCTCCATCAGAATCCATGTATTCACTAAACATACTATTCCCTGCCAAATCAAAACCATCCCAGAAGTATGATACTCTACCCATGTTCGGATTTCTCGAATGGTCAATGCTAGAAGTGAACCACTTATTTGGTTCGTCTGAAAGGTTTTCTACTTGAGTAATTATGTATTCATCGCTATCTGCTAAACCATTTCGATTCAAGTCATGGTCTGCTTCAACCCAGTAGTTTAGATTCAATGTCATTGGACTTCCAACTTCATCATTGACTAAAACTCTAACCTCTTGGTCGAAACTTGCAGCTTCATAACTATCGTCAAATGGCATAGTTTCTAACTTCAAAGGTGCTGTAGCATCAACTTTGAATGTTCTTCTCCAAGAGTCGTCAGGGTTCATTGAAAGAGAAGGGTTAAATTCGTTGTAGGTTTGAATTTCATATGTATATCCATCTGGATGATTTGAATTTGGCATGGTTATTGGGATAAAAAATGAACCGTTATTATTGGCTGTATCCCTAGCACTGCTCTCCACCCACCCTTCACGGGAAATTCTCACATCAAACATATTGTCTAAGGGTGCATCTTGGGAGTCGGCGTACCACATTGCACCTTGGAAGTATACAGTCTCTCCACCTGCTAGCCATGAATTATCTGGTACATCGCCACTTGTGACCAAGCCGGAATTATCCATAACCTTGAACCATCCCAATCCGTATGTATGATTAACTGAAAGCATTTCATTAGAGATTAAATCAACTGGTGAGAAGCCGTTTACTCCACTGTTATCTGTACAATCTGATTTGAAACGAACTTCATCTTGTTCAGGGAAATCAATATTTACAGTGAACCTCCAATGTATTTCTAGAATGCCATTGACTTCTGAAGACCAAGAACTGGAATCTAGTTCAATATAATTATCCGGATCATTTGGTAATGGGAAGACATCTCCGGTTTCCCATTCGAGAACTGGATTCGAACCTATCTTTGTCATGAAAGTCAAACTTGCTCGAAGCATACTTGTAGCATCATCACCAATGACGTGCCTTGTAACAACTTCATATGGTTCCAATCTTTGATGAAGAATTTCTTCATCATTGACTTCCATGTCTAAATTGACAGTTCTCATGATGTAAGTGATAGAGAATTGATCCAAGGATAGGAAACCTGGACTTTCAGATGAAATATTAACTGGAATTACAACTAACCCAGAACCAGTATCTGGGATTGCATTGTTCAAAGTAGTAATTATACTGTCAGGATCCTCAACTGTAATAGTTTGAGTACCAACTAATGCTCCTTCTGCAGCAGAACGACTCCAAACTTTAACACCATCTATTATCAATGCTGGCTCAGAAGGGGCATTAGAATGCTGAGCAATAGAAAGATCTGTTATGAATGGAGTTACTGCAGAACTTGAAGTTGTTAATTGAACTCTAACACACAGGTAATAACTCGAACCTGAGATTGGCTTGGTTACACCTGCTTCAGTTTTTGACCATGTTGTGACTCCTGCCGAACTAGAAGTACATGAAGAAGATGAGGCTGCAGCGCCAAAATGAACTTGGATGTTCGTTCCTGAAGGAGTAGTTCCTGTCCAATCCACTGTTGCGGCAACTACTGAAGAAGAACCGCTACCTATGTATTGATAGGCGTAAAAATATCCACTTGAACGATAAGTTGCAAAATATTCGAAACCCACCGAGTCTAAAATCGGTGATACACCACTCGAAGAGGATATCATTTCAACCCTCCAGTCTAAGGTATTGCCAACTTGCGGGAATACAATTTGTTGACCTGGATAAGCGTTTACCCAGGAAGCGCCACCATCATTAGATATCTCTAATTTTAAATCGGTACCGCTTGGAATTAATCCAATTAGACTCTTTACAGTAATAGTATCAATCGCTGCTGAAAGAGTATGTGTTCTACCTACGACTGTTTCCGAAGAAATCGATGTTGGTTCGGAAAATTCTAGCGAACCATCGCCATGTCTGTGGATTTTTCTTGATGAACTACTGCAATAACTTGTGTAATGGCAAACAAATAGAATTTCCCCATCACCAGATTCTGTGAGACCATAATGGCCTCTGTTATTCAAAACTTCAGAACCCATCAGAGTAGGGGATACACCATTGAAATTGAAAAAATAGTGAGTACTTGGATAACCGGTTGTGGACCTATCATATTCATTATAGATGATAGTAGGAAGATTGACGATCAATCCAGAACCATAACTACTCTTTATTGACGCTGAAGAACCTATTGACCATGTGCCGTTAACCATCGTTGGATTAGATGGATTTACTTCATGCAAATAATGGTCCGATGCTTGGTAATTGTATGTTGAAAGGTACATCTTACCAGTTTCATCATCAAAATCAATCCCGTTGATATATCCTTGAGAGCTAGAGTACCAAGACTCTTGACAATTCCAAGTTAGAGAAGTAGGGGTTTCAGTGATAGACCATTTATTCACTGTATAATATGAATAATGAACCGTCCATATGTAGCCATTGTGAACGGTAGCGTCATACATATTGTAGTATAGAGAACTAGTCGAGGTTGATGAGCAAGAACCTGCATTAAAACCGGCTGTTCCAATGTATGCTCCTGTTGTAGCATTAATTCTGAGAATTGTTGGTTGTTGACTTGGGTAACTAGAAGTGTACTTCATGATCATATATTCATCGCCGTAGAGCACCGCCACTCCGACGTATCCCCAAGATGCGCTACTAGATACTGAGAAATCTGAATATTTCTTGTTTAATGAACTGTATCCTTGATCACTTAATGCAGCAAACTGCCCTGTTAAATTATGGTCTGCAGAACCCACTGAAGTAAGGTCAGAAGACCTGCTAAGGGAATTGAGAGTATTGGTAGGATTTCCCTGCAGTTCTAATCCTTGATTTTGCGTATTCAAATAATACCTATATCCGCTAGAAAATGGTCTTGGAACATTACTGGAAATGTACCCATTAGTGTCCCCCTGGCCCCCATAATCAGAATTTGAAGTGAAGTTTGTCCAAGAAGTTTGACTTGCTTCGCCTCTAAATTTGAATGTTGCCTCGGTAACTTCTGCACCATAAGGCATAGTGATTTCACCCGCATTCACATCACCTGATGCAGTGAATTTGTGTTGGAATGATGAAGTTCCATCATCAAATTGAGTCGCTGTCATTGAACTCGATGCCAAAGGTGCATAAATTGACACCAAAAACAAACTTATCAAAAATAGCGCACGCCTCAAAATTTCACATCCCTTGACTGTAGATATTATGCGATAGGGACAATGCATTTCAAATCTACCCCTTAGTGTTAGAGCATTTGAACAAAGAAGTCAAAGATAAAAACGCATGTGGGTAATACAGGCGGAGAACGATATGGGTTTCATTTCGAACATTTGGGAAAGACAACATGGTAGACAACTGATGCTTAGCGCTACTGCTTTTGGAGCTTCTTTGATACTTCTTTTAGTGAGCGCGTATCAATTATTATTCTTACAAGAAAATACTGATTGGCAAGACTTCACTGGTGCTGCCATAGGAATGGCTGTTGTCTCCTCAATCCTATTACTCATTATAGCTCCAGAATTCTTAACTCTGAAGGGCTATGTTTCGACCTTAGATGAATTAAAAGAGATCGATTCTCTTTCAGAACTCAAGAGGAGACGTTCTGAAGGTGATGAAGCAGCTAAGGTTCTAGGCGCAGGGCATGAAGAATCATGGAGTAAGTTTCTCCAAGAAAAAGGCCTCAAGAAAATGAAATGAGGCGATTTATTGACTCAATCAAGCCCTGCCGGCAATCTGCTAAGAGAAATTCTCTTAGCGGGAGCAATGATTGGAATTTTGGTACTTGGTTTATGGGCCCATACAGGCTCAATGCCACCTCTTGTGGTTGTTGAATCATCTTCGATGATACACGATATAGACGGCGAGGTTGGAAGTATCGATGCTGGAGATTTAATTTTAGTTAAAGATAGTTCTTTTGAAAGTATTGTAACATTTGCTGAAGCATCTGATTCAACTGATACTTCATATGGCTACGACATGCATGGAATGGCAGGAGATGTGATAATCTATCAGAAAAATGGTGATGCTGGAACCCCAATTATACATCGTGCCATACTCAGGGTAGAACCAAGTCAAACCTTAACTCCGGACCGTACTGTAACAGAAGAAGATAATAATACGATGCATTGTCCTAACGGAGGAACTTGGGATTCTAACTCGATGGACCAAGATGGAGATTTAGGAACATGTGTTTTGACTTGGAATGTACCGGGAACAAATGTTAGTGACCAAGAAAAAATTACTATCCATTTTGATGGAGTCAACGCTGGTTATTATGATTGTAAGAGAATGGCTCACGCTAATGTCGAGCCTTTTTTGGTCGTGTGGGACTGGCAACCTAAACATGCAGGAATTATGACCCTTGGAGATAATAATCAATGCTCAGTGGACCAAGGAGGATTAGTGGTTAACGGCTCGTCAGGAGTTCACAGTGAATCGGGCGTGGCTGGACCAGTACGCTCAGAATGGCTTATCGGAGTAGCAGGTGGAGAGATTCCATGGCTAGGTTCCGTGAAATTAATGGTTAGTGGGACTGAACCTACTGCAAACGGTGATATTTCCCCGGGTACTAAATTTGTTCCAGAATCCTCTTTTTATTACTTAGTGACAATTATTGGAGGTATTCTCTTGATTCCACTTGTCTTAGAAAGAGTACTGAAGAAAGTTATGGAAAGTTCGCCCGAAGCTTATCAAATTAAACTCGAACAGGAATTATTCGATCACTCTTCTGAAGAGTGAGAATTCTCGCCTACAGCTTCACTCAAAGATAGTTCGCCTTTAGCCACTAACTGTGCTTGCTCATATGGGATTGTCAATTTACCCTTACTGAACTTACGGCTTTGACGCTGAATTTCTTTTACTTGCCCTGGTAGAGGGTTTATGTCACGTAATTCCCAGACTCTAATACCTGTAATCGATGCGATTCTAAGAGCAGAAATTGAATGATTATGCCTGAGTAATCCTCGAGAAGTTTTAGATTCATCAACCACTTCAATATTCCAATTGTGTTCAATACATAAGTTGATGATTCTATCTCTTATTAATGGGTCACCATTGCCGATTCTTATCAAGACTGAATGGGCTGGAATGGAATTGGAAATAGATTTGACTTTTTTTGAAATCTCTTCAAGGGATTGTAACTGAGAAACTCCGATAAATACTCCGTCGACAAGCCATGCTAAACCAGGATATGGCCCCGGGTCAATTCCAAAAACAAGTTGATTTGGTTCATCTAAGCCTTTCAAAATTAGTAAGGCAAACTCAATACTGCTATCTATTGTATCGACAGATGTTGGAATCGCTTTACCAACCGATTCTCTACCAATAATCTCGCTACCTTCGGCAAACCAGATAATATCATTTGAAGTGAATCTTTCAGAAATATCCATGACGTCGAAACCAATTTTTCTAGACCTCAAAGATTGTATTAACTTGTAAGAAAGTTGGAAGTTAGCAGTGCGAATAGCCAACCTTGCCATGAACATTGCAGAAGTTCATGTTCAACAAACCTATCGCCGCTTGAATCAAGTGGTTAACAAAGAATAATCTGTACAATCTTTGAACCGAAGTAATCAAAAGCGCTTGACATTGATGTCTCTGCGTGGGTAGCCAATACGAGCGAGAACTTCGGCAAGTCCTTGCCGGAATACCAAAGGGCGTAGAATCTGTAATACGTTCGTGTAGTGAACAAGAGAAAATGAAGATGCGTCTAATCCAAAAGCGTCCATTCTTAGTGGTTAGGGCTGCTGGTTCAGGAATGGAGGGTTCTGGAGATTTACTCGCTCTAAGAGGCGATATTTGCTTCCCTATTGAGGTGAAGTCCTCTAAAAA
>JABIUA010000135.1 GCA_018667575.1 Methanobacteriota archaeon
GAATATTATTTTTTGAAGGTCGATATCTAATGTTCCTGAATTTTCTTCAAGGTGCAATACTAGGGCGCTAGACTCTGTGACCAAAAGCATTCTTTGATCTTCTATCATCATTGCATCAACGAACTCATTTCTAATATCGATACTTGGCGGAAGTCCCCACCTTGATTGATAAGCCATTAGTCCAGGGGTTTCTTCAAAGGTTCGATAGAATACTAAATCTCCACCGGTAGAGAAAGTATAGACTCCTCCCTCAACAATAACTGCCATGTCGCAGAAACTATAATTGGTGCCCAGTGTTACTTGGCCACCTTCTTCTGAATGGCAAGCATAGGTTTCAATCAATTCACCTGTATTGATGTCAACTGAAGAGATCCATGCACCATTGGTTAATGTAAGGTGATTTGGTGATTTTACAACACGGAATATTTGCGAATCTCCTGCTGGAAGTCGTGATTGATTATATGTCCATTCTGGAGTTCCAGTCACCATGCTATCTTGATTCCAATAACTAATCGAATCTTGCCAATTAGTACTGTTTCCAATCAAATCATGCGTGATGAATGCGCCCATTCCAATATCTGTCAGATAGGTTTCCTCTGATTCAAATGAATCTGTATATTCAAAATCCTCAACATCAAAGTCAATCACAAACATATGTGCCAATGGAACTGTTGTATACATCAATGCGATCGTCAAAACCCCTAATATTCCATATTTTATCAACCACTCTTTCTTATATCTTGCAAGCATTATTACGAATGCGGTGAATATGAAAATCATGACTAATTCAAGAGCAATATACCTTACTTGAGTTGAGCCTGCCTCACCAAAAGCATGTAATTCTGCTACATCATACCAAGGTCTAATGAACAGAGAAATTACTATCGTTATGACGAACATTGAAACCATGCCGACCATCGATTTCATTTGTTCTTTCATGAGCGAGAAAACCGAAGTTTCCTTGATTAACTCTTTTTCCATTTGAGCAAACTCTTGTGAAACTTCCTTCCCACTAGACTCGCCAGTCGATTGCTCGCTCATAGTGTGGCGTAGTTAATATTACATTTGAGTGTCTCGGATATTCGCCCCCTAAGGGGGCGATAAATACAGTAAGAAATCAATAGGAGATGCTATGCCATAAAACCTGATGGAATGTACTGACCGACTATGCCTAATGCGAAGCAGTGGCTGGACTTGACACGCGACAATGGTATGTCGCTTGGATTGACAAATACTCACGCAATGATTGAAAGATTGAATTTGGATTTCAGTAATATGAAAGTCATACACGTAGCCGGAAGTAACGGAAAAGGTACTGCATGCTCATTAATGGCTGCTTCCTTAACTCTTTCAGGCGTTTCAAATCTAATGTATACATCACCACATGTCTCTAGAATTGAAGAAAGATTTAGAGTCAATAGCGTTCCAATTTCACGACAATTATTTGATTCTATATTAGAGGAAATACATGAGACTGCACAGGGTAAAGATGGACTGAGAAGTATTGTATTGACTTTTTTTGAAACTACTTTCCTAATAGCCGCCCTTTGCGCGAACAGAACCAATGTCGAAGTTATGATTGTGGAAACAGGCCTTGGAGGAAGACTAGATGCAACTCGATGTATACCTGCAGATATCTGCCTTCTTACTTCGATATCTTGTGAACATACAGATATTTTAGGGGATACATTAGAGCAAATAACAGCTGAGAAAGCAGCGATAGCAAGACCAAATAAACCAATAGTAGTACGGGATATGGCTGATGAAGGTTTTACAAAATCTGTTCTATTTGAATGTAAAAATGCAGGAGATGAAAGTATAGGAGAGGAAAAATCGCCTGCAATACCCTATTTTGTATCAATACCAGGAGATAAAAACATCAAAGATGAAGCGGAAATTCTTGTTAAAAAATTATTCCAAATTATGGGTTTATCGGTACAATATCTTGAACAGGCGAAAGACGAGGTTCGATGGCCTGCGAGGATGCAATTAATTGAAAAGGAATCAAATTTATTTTTACTGGATGCTGCGCACAATCCTTCCGGTTTGCTAAGAGTGATTCCTGAACTGATTGAAAAAATAAAAACATTATCTCCAGTTGTTGATGGTAAACAAATCTGGACGCTGATTTTTGGGACTTCACCCCAAAAAGAGTTGGATGAGATGTTAAGCTATGTCTCACAATTATGCGATAAAATACAACCAACTAAAATTTACTTAACTAAGCCTTTAGGTGGTAGATATCCAGGGATAGAAACCCAATTATTAGCGCAATATGAGTGGCCAATAGAAAATATTCTTCAGTTCGAAAACGCTGAGAAAGTGTTACAATCTCTATACCAAAATAGCTTTTCATCAAATGGACTTATTGTTAGTTTAGGATCATTATATCTTCAAGGTAATTTTCTCAAACACTTAGGCTTAGACAGTGATGAAGAACTTTCTATACTGCCGAAGCAATGATAGACAAGATGTATGTGAGAGGATTGGTTGCACATGAGTGAAAAATGGGACACTAGATTTGTTGAACTTGCAATGCATATTGCTAACTGGAGTAAAGACCCATCTACAAAAGTTGGATGTGTTGTTGTTGGTGAAGACAGAGAAATTCGTTCAACTGGTTTCAATGGATTCCCTCGTGGAATTAAAGATGATGAGGAAAGGTTACTTGACCGAGAACAAAAATATCCATTGATATGTCATGCAGAAGAAAATGCAATAATGCATGCTGCTAGAATTGGCGTCTCACTCAAGGGAAGTACTGCTTATGTCACTTGGCCTCCATGTTCTCGTTGTGCACGCTCATTAATTCAATCAGGAATAAAAGAAATAATTTACCCAACTCCTGGAGAAATACCTGAAAGATGGATTGAGGATTTTAACATCTCAAATGGTATGATAAAAGAAGCTGGCGTAATTGTTAGGACAATTGACCTTTGACCGCTGAATTCATGGGTTTAACCGCTCTCGGAGAATCATGGGCCGGACAATATCTGTATTGTTTGTCATCATTTTGATGCTTCTATCTGGATGTATAGACCCTACCGACCCGCTGGGTACAAACGAATCTGATGATGAAAATTCCTCAGAAGACATCTCTGAACCTGAGCCTGAACCTGAACCAGAGCCTGAACCAGAGCCTGAACCTGAACCAGAGCCTGAACCTGAACCTACTGAACCATGTAATGGAATGATAATTCTATGCTTAAGGACATATGACAATGTAACATTCCCGGAAACTCACAATGCCTTTGCTACTGAAGATGATGGTATTTTCTACCCTGCTAGCAATCATAGAACTGGATTTAACCCGCAATGGCAAGCGGGAATGAGGGCTTTCATGATCGATACTCATTATGAAACATTAAATGATGAGAGTGAAGGAAATGTCAAACTATGCCATGGAGATGATTCTCGAGGAGCAAGTCCATGCAGGTATGGAAATGTTAGTGCCGTAGATTGGCTTTCTAATTTGAGAGATAAAATGGATGATGAACCACAAGATGTTGTTACTCTTCTAGTTGAAAACTATGTTCAGCCCGACCACTTGGAGCAGGTATTCATGGATGCTGGTCTTATGGATAGAGTATTTTATCATGAAATGAATGAACCTTGGCCAACACTTCAAAGCATGATAGCTGAGGGAACAAATCTGGTAGTATTTTGGGAACAAGGTTCCGATTCTAGCCATCCATGGATTCATGACTTCTTAACCCATAGTTGGACTACTAATTATGGAGAAAGAAGTACATCAGAAATGGATTGTGATGTTTTGCGAGGAGATGGAAATCAAGTGGCTTACCATATGAATAATTGGCTTAGTAATGCAGTTGGATTAGCCGACCCAACACAAGCTGGTGATGCAAATGATGTTGATTTTTTGGTGGAAAGAGCGAATGAGTGTTGGCTTCAACATGGTAAGAGGCCGACCTTTATCGCTGTGGACTGGTGGCATGAAGGAGATGTTGTAGAGGCTGCTGAAAGAATCAATTTACAAGACGAAGCAATCTAACCCCAGAATCTTCTTGTTCTAGCATATTCAATTTCGGCATTATGAATTGCTTTGAGTAAATTGTCAATGTTATTACGGGGAATTTTCTTCAATATTCTTTGTGCTGTGGCTTCTCCGATCCCTCGAGCCATAAGGCATAATATTCCTTCATAGCCCCTATTTTGAACTAATTCAGCATTTTTCATCATTCTACCTTGGTCTCCTTCATCATCAGATTCGACCCATGATTGAAGCATCTTTTCCATTCCCTCTCTAGAACAGGCTAGCATTCTACCTTTACATCTAAGACAAATTTTAGCATCCTTTAATTCCGGATATTTAGCAACTCTAAAACGCCTTTTTGATTTACATTTAAGACAACATAGTACCGCCCTTTCATTGGTTAATCTAAGTTTCAATTTTTCACGTACTGCTGCATTATCCCAATTTGGTAAAAGTAAATCTCTACTCGAACGTCTAGAAATTCCTAAGGGACCTGACGGAGTCAATTCAATCTCAATCAAGTCAGATTGTATAGCTCTAAGTACATCTTTGGCTCCTTCTAAGTCCATTCGCTCGAAGAATAATTTCTCTAGAACTTCTTCCATAACTATTGTTCCACGGTATTTCTTCAATAGACCTTGAAGATTTATTTTCCTTGGGTCAATACCATGTCTAAGAATTCCAAAGGTTTTGGCAACTTGAGCAAATCTCCATCTGACTTGCCTTGAGTTAGGCAAGGTCACACTCAAAATCCCCTCCACTGCCTCTGGTGGAGTGTTCTTTAGCCAGCCAACAATATCTTCTGCCTTAACCTGACTTGCTTGAAGCCCAATTCTAGTGGGTTCGACAATTAATCTCCCCCAGTACCCCGATTTAGTAGAAGCCATGGCTAGGATAAGATGGCCTAATGTTTCATTGATTTTGGAGCCATGGCATGAATTGACCATCAAAGCATCATTTCTCTCCTCGATGGTTATTCTCCTATCGGTTGGAAGACTACCAGTTTTTTCAACGTGGTTTCCAATTTCTTCACAAAGCATACCTAATGCATAATCATTCAACGGATAGTCTGCCACACTAGTACCTCTTCGATTGAATATCTGAGTAGTGTCAATTACTTGATTTGGAATATCATTTTCAGGAGTGTATATTTCAAACTCTTTTGCAATCAATCCTCTAAGTCTACCTATGTCTCTAGCAATATCTGGAGGCACTGGAGGTAATTCCCCAACCCACTGAGGGGCTTTGGCCTGGTCTGAAACTGGAACCACGAGTAACTCTGATTTTTCAGGATCAGCGTCAATTATCATCCAAGTTCGACCTGCGATGACAAATCTTCTTGTTGTTCCGTCTTCATCCTCTCCTGAGTCATTAAGAGATAAAACAAAGGCTTCATCTACTGAACCTATGGTCTTCCTTGTAACGCTATCTCTTACTCTGTATGATTGTTTATCTGGTATCATAGAAAGATGATTTGTAACCCATTGTCTTGTTCTACCCGCAGTTGAAAACCAGCCGTTTTGAAACCTCTTAGGAACCTTGACCTTGATTTGTTTTAGTCGATGGTCAATCTCTTCTTCAGGTACTGAAAATAATGGTCTATCCTCTGGTAATTCGATGTCTGTAGTTTGTTCACGAGCCAACTCATAAATCACTTTAGGCCACCTATACCAAGGTAAATCTTCTGGTTTTGAGGTAGTTCTAAGAATCCATCCATCAGCTAAAACTGCCAATAATGCTTCTGTTTTCTCCCTTGTCCAATCTTCAAACTGGGAAGTATTAGTCAAAATCTCTGTTGCTTCGTCAATTGGAAAGGCACCAAAAGAATGTGCCATCAATACCAGTTGATTGGCGACTACAGACTTTGGCGATTTACGCCATTCAACTGGCTCTAGTTCGTGCATCATCGCTTTTTCAGCAATTACTGCTGATTCGGAAATTTCATCACAATCCCATGCCAGTAAATTACCTATACCAATTCCACCTAAACGGTGGTCTGCGCGACCAACTCTCTGTAACATACGGTCAACAGAACGAGGGCTTTTTATCTGAATGATTCGACTAATTTTACCTACATCAATTCCTAGTTCTAAACTAGAAGTACAAACTAAACCGGATAATTCTCCCTTACGTAATTGGTCTTCCATCTCGACTCTGGTTTGAGTTGCTAAAGAACCATGATGAACTCCTATATTGATATCTGGGGCCATCTTTTGTAATCTATTAGCAATGGTTTCAGCATCATTTCTGCTATTTACAAATATTAGACAAGGAGGACTTTCTCTGATTATTTCGATCATTTCTCTAAATGTCGCATGTGCCCTGGGTGGTAATGCTAACTCTATTCCACCAACCTCATCTTCGTGCAGTGGTAACGAGGTATCAACAACAAGTTGTGTTGTTCTTTGTCCTGTGGCGATTATTGGTTCACCATCATCTTTAGACAACCATCTAGATACTTCAGAAGGGTTACCTACTGTAGCAGAAAGACCTATTCTTTGTACTTTCTTACCAGAAAGTGCTTCAAGCCTTGAAAGTCCGATAGATAATTGCCAACCTCTTTCGCTAGCCGCTAAGTCATGAACTTCATCAATAATTACAGCCCTTACAGATTTCAGTAGTTTTCTTAAATTTTTACCGGTAAACATCAGTTGGAATGTTTCTGGAGTTGTCACTAGAATGTGAGGAGGTTTTCGAGTCTGTCTTGTTCGCTCACTTTGAGTTGTATCACCATGCCTAATACCAACCTTTAGGCCGACAGATTCGGCAATATCGTGAAGCCTTCTATCAATATCTCGATTCAAAGCTCTTAGAGGGGTAATGTACAGTATTGCTAGTGGTTCCCAATTTTCATCTAAACATCTATGAATTATTGGAAGAACTGCAGACAGAGTCTTTCCTGAACCTGTTGGAGCGATTAAAATTCGGTCTTTACCTTCGATGATTTCGGGTATAGACATTTCCTGTATAGGAGTCGCAGCCCATCCTTTATCGCTCAATGAATCTTGGAGACTTGGGTGAAGTTGAGAAAATACATTTGACATACTCTCCCCACCCCCGCAGGGTATCCTTATGCCCACTACTTTTGAGGATTTGTAGATGATTTCAGTAATTTGAAAGATGACTAATAGTCATCATCTTCGTCATCTTCATCTTCATACTCTTCGTAATCTTCTTCTTCGTCTTCCCAACCGAAATCTTCCTGTAAAGCACCGTCAGAAAAGTCTAGAGAGGTCTTGGAAGCAACAGAAACAACTACGACCAATGTAATCAAAGTAATGATAATGAAGATCCATGTTAGTGGGTTTTCTCTTGGAGAATCTATCCAACCGAGGTATTTACCATAGGCCACATCTACTGAGTGCTCAGCGCTATTATCGTTATCATTTACCTCAACGATATAATTTCCATAGTCTGCTTCAACTCTTATTCTGCCAACTTCTTCTGCCTTCCAAGTCGTTGAAACTGTTATTTCCTCACCTTGTTCTATACCTGCAATTGTAATTGAAGCAAAAGGCTCGTCATCATCTCCAGCGAAGAAAGCAACCTTGAATGGAGATAGAGTTGCCCCCCCATCATTTTTTATTACTGCATCAATATCAATTTCAGTACTTGGAGCAATATGGTCATCAGAAAGTGTAATACTGATAATGCTAAGCTCTGGACCACTACTACCAAGCCTTACCCATTGCCGCTCAAAGTCATCATCATCAGAAGCTAATTCCGGAATAGGACTTGCTTCAGAATTGGAAATTTCAGGGAACTGATTTCCTGCTGTATCCCAGCCAGTCAAATAGAAACCGACAAAGTCTCCAGAACGAGGAGAAATACGTTCACCACCTGTCAAATCAACCGCTCCAGTCCAAATGACATTATCTCCTTCCTGTTGCATACCAAGTTTTGAAGAGCCCGAACCGATTGTAATGGTCTTTGTTGAATCTTTCATTACCCAGTGGACCATTTGAATGGAACCTGTTAAATCGGCATCTTCCATTCCCGAAAACTCCACTGGTATGTTAGTCAAATCTGTATTAGAAGATATATCGACAACATTCAGAGGTGA
>JABIUA010000075.1 GCA_018667575.1 Methanobacteriota archaeon
CCCCTAATCCTGTAATATCTGCAGTCATCATAGGAGACCTCCATGATTCTGGAACAAATGACATAGCGCCTAAGTTGTAGAACTCTTCAGGTTGAGCGGTTGATACTGCATTGTCAATCGAATTCTGATCTGCTAGATCTCCGTTGATCAAATGGAATTTATCATTGTCAATTAGATGGTTAATCAGACTTCGACCGAGTGTTGGTTGAGATACTCTACGAACTAGACCGTAGACAATGTATCCCTTTGAAAGCAATAACTCCGCAAGATAAGACCCATCTTGACCTGTCACGCCGGTAATCATCGCTACTTTGTCGCCCATAAACCTGCGTGGGCATTCACCTTTTCAAATGTCGGCGGGAATAATCATCGGAAATCATGAGATAATACCTGATTAATTGTTTAAATGGTGTTGAATTGATTATTTGACATGTCGATTGAGATGAGGCGCCCTGTGTTGACTATTATTGGGGCTGGAGGAATTGGTAGTCAAACTGTAGATTTACTTGTACCTGCATTAAGAAGAATAGAAGCACAGTGCGAAATAATTGTCATGGATGGGGATATTGTGGAAGATAAAAACCTAGGTCATCAAAAGTATTCTAGTGATGACATAGGTAGTGCAAAGGTTGAATGTTTAGCTGCCAAACATAACTCACTAGATAATAGCAGTGTCTCAGTTATTGGTATTTCAGAAAACTTCAGAAATATAGAACAAGTAAAAAATTCAGATTATGTAATAATTTGTGTTGATAGGCCAGAGCCTCGAAGATTGGTTCATTCTCTTGACATTCCATGGATTGACCTAAGATGTGGTGGTGATGGTTACCTAGTATTATCTTCAGATTCAGAAAAAGAACTCATATCACACATGACTCCCGACCATGAGCCTAAAAGTTGTCAACACGAAGGAGCCTTGAACATTGGAAATCTTGAATTTGGTTTCGCCATCTCTGCTTCATATGGAGCGCAATGGGCCTTACAACAATTACGAAACAGTCCATCTCCTATTCAAGCGATGGGTTCTATGAATTTTGGGCAACTCAATTTTCCAAATATTAGAAATAAAACGGAGGCAATACAATGATAGAAATACCGCATCTTGAAGAATTAGAAATTAGTAATGATGAATGGTTGGATATTTGCCAACTCGCTAGAGAAAGAGATATTGAAAACCCTTTACTTCTAGACCTACAAAGAAAGGGGGCATCATTGGGAAGATGGGATATAGTATATTCATTATCGCTATTAGCAGGGCTAGAAACTTCTGTCTTAATCGATAGTGAAGATAATGTATCCTTAGACTGGGGCGACCCTGGAAGAGTAATTCTTAAAGCACCTCATGGCTTTATGGCTCCATTCAAACTATGGGTTCATACACACCCTGGGTTCATGGCCTATTGGAGTTCAACCGACACCAATAGTCTAGCACTTGGTTGTTCAATAATCGAAAAGGCACTGGTTCTAGGTTCGCCTGGAATCAAGCAAGCACAAAACTCTACTTTCGGTCGATTGAGTGACATGGATGAACGTATCGAAGATGATGGGCCATTAAGTCAATGGAGTAATGAAGAGGTACTAGGTTGGCAGGAATGGTATGAGCAATTGAACCAACAAAAGACAATGGAGAGGGCAGTATGACTGGGGTGAGGGAACCAAAAGACGATGAGGAATTAGCAAAAGCAAGACTCGCAATTTTACATGGCAAAGGTCAAACTATCGAACAGGTCATCGCTAATATAATCCAAGATAAGCCGAGTATAGAACTTGTAGAGGCTGTTACAAGCAGGATCGAGTTTGCTAAAGAAACCCAAGAAGTTCTAAAACTTGAAGAGTTGATTCAAAGCATAGTATCTATGCAAGAAAAGTGGGCTTAATTAAGAATTATTGTAAGTTGGACGTCGCCCCTCAATTAGGGCAGAAAGTCCTTCCAATGCATCGTTAGTAGCAAAGATGTCATGTAATTTTGATAACTCCATATCCAAACCGTCTACAAGGGAGTTTGTTGCAGTAGCATCAATCAAATCACTAGCCATAGAAAGAGCGATAGGTGCTGTGAATTTTAGATTCTTCAACTGCCTAGAAATTATCTTATCCTCACTATCAAATCCTTCTGGACATTGCCCTGCTAGCAGAGTTTTCATGTTTGAGTCGCTGTAAAACTGCGAAGCGAACTTAGCCACTTGACTTTCAACTTGTGCTGGAACGCCAGGGTATTTATTTTCAGGTTTACCTGATTTTACACAATCAGAAATACATGACTCAACGGCAGATACATCTACCAAGTGGGTCAACAATCCTAAGTCTGATGCAACTTGAGCAGTCATGAAGTTACCACCCAGTACAGCCCATCGAGCAGCAGGAATTCCACAAATCTTAGCAGGTCTTTGTGAACCCCCAAGTCCAGGATAAATTCCAATTGATGTTTCTGGGAATCTAAATTGGGTTCTTCTGGTTCCAATTCTATAATCACAAGTTAAAGCGAGTTCTAGCCCACCACCAAGTGCTAGTCCAGTGGTTAGAGCAATAGTTGTCTTAGTAGAGTTCTCTATTGAATTGAGAACTTTGTGACCGTTTGCTGTAAACTCATAGATATCATCAATTGAATCTGCCCTGATCTTATCAACAAAGAATTTGACGTCAGCACCAGCTACAAATGCCTTACCAGCGCCATCGAGAACGATTGTGTGCACAGAGTCATCTTCGTTGACTTGTAAAATAGCATCTCCTAATTGTGCCACAACTGTCTCATTAAGGGCATTCATTGCTTCAGGTCTGTTGATAGTTATAGTTGCTATTCCTCGAGAAATAGATGTGTCGACATAAGAAAAATTCCATGGTTTCTTTGATTCGGCTTGCTGCTTGAAATATTCTGGAACCTTCCAAGATTCAGTGCCATCTTCAAGAACACATAGTTGACTGTAACTTTGAGCCATCAAATAGGACTTTTCGATTCCAATTTTATTCATCAATTCAAACGGACCTTTAGCCCAGCGGAGACCTACTTTAGCGCCTCTATCAACATCTTCCATCGAGCATACTCCTTCTTCAACAATTTGTGCTGCTACTCCAAAAACAACACCAAATAAGCGCTCTGAAATAACATCATATTGTTCGGTAGTGTAATCTTGGTCACCTGAAATATCCCAGTGAACATTTGCTTCGATGAGGTCTCGAAGATTTTGAGCACCGTCATACCTAGGTGTTGCTAATTGTTCTGCGAGATAATCCGTAGAGTGTAAGGCGATTGGAGGGCCTGTGAGATTCATCAATCCAAATGGACCAAGGCCGATACGGAATGCTTTGCATGCTGCAGCATCGATTTGAGCAGCACTTGCAACACCTTCTTGCAATAGAAGACAAGCCTCATTTAGCCAAGGTACAAAGAATCGGTTAACTACAAATCCCGGTCTGTCTGAACAGACAATTACTACTTTACCAAGCATCTTACAATATTGTACTACTTTGTCAACTGTTTCTTGACTAGAAGATTCAGCAGGAATAACTTCTATCAAACGATTCTTAGCTGGATGAAAGAAGAAGTGAAGTCCAACAAAGCGGTCTGCTCTACCTGTTGCCTCCGCTAGAGCATTAACTGAAAGAGAAGATGTGTTAGAAGCAAGTATTGTATCTGGTCCGCATACTTCGTCGAGCGTGTTAAACACTGCAGTTTTTATATCAAAATCTTCGAAGACTGCCTCGATAACTAAATCGGTATTTTCTGCAGTATTATCTACGCCCACAACGCCTGTGATACGATTTTTAATGTCTTCAACTTGTTTTGGAGAAAAAATTCTTCTTTCTACTGCTTCAGAGAGAAAGTCAGCGATAATTCCTTGACCTCTGTCAACCCACTGTTGCTCTCGGTCTACCATTTGAACGTCAAATTCTTCTTGGGCTGATTTTTGGGCTATACCTGAACCCATGTTTCCAGCGCCGACAATTGCTACACTCTGAATCGGTTGCATGAACTGGCGAAATTAACCATGCACATGAATAATGCGGATAATTGCACAAGGGTTAGAGCAACGCTTTATGTATTAAACCAATAATTTCAACTTATGAAAATAACTCGGCAATTCATTAGAAATTTGGTTATGATTCTTGGAATTCTAGTTTTGTTATCATATCTCTATGGGGTATCCAAATCTGATGATGCAACGGCTCTTTGGGGAGGAATACCTTTGAGTTGGACTAAATTTATAGTGCCATGGATGTTTGTTGCTGCCGTTGGTTATCTGATGTACTGGTGGACTATTCTGTATAGTGTTGATGTGCCAGTAATTGAAAACCTTCGATGGCCATGGAAAGAATCTGATGGTAAAGGTGCCAATAGATTATTACTAGCATATTGTCTCTTCTTGATACCATCAATGCTATGGCTTGAAAGTACTCAATTCCATATGAATAATGATTACTCTTGGACTCCGTTTTTGGTAATTGGAATCCTAGTATTAGTTTCAATTGGCAACATTATGTTTGGAATGCTTGCCTATTCTGCCTACCAAGACCGAGTTGAGGGTTCAGGAACAATGCTTGTAGGTTCAATCATGCTTAGTATTCAATGTATTTTATTTGATGGAATATTATGGAACATTAAATTTCCATGGTAGTTATTCGACTTTCTTAGCAAAAGAAAACAGATTGATGTCAGAGCCCAGTGAATTGTAGGTATCAGCCATTCTGGAACTGAAAACATAGTTATCAAATTTTGAAGCATGTTCAATCAATTCTTGATTTGAGTCTCTAAATCCTCTACCTCGAGACTTCCAATTAGAATGTACCTGCAAAATTGCTTTTCTCCAAGCCTCAATTTCTTCGGCAGGCAAGCAATAATTTTCAGGCATTAATTCATTGTGAGACGGTAAGTCTGAGCACAAAACAGGAAGACCACTGGCAATCGCCTCTAGAGGAGGATAGCCAAATCCTTCACTGGCTGAAGGGAATAATAAGCACTCTGACGCGTCTCTTAGTTCCATCAATTTTGAATCGCTAACCGAAGGACCATGACCAGTCCAATTATTGATTTTGTTTTCGATGGCTAACTCAATTACTGCGGGTTGACCGTATTCACTCTCACTTTGACCAACATGATGTACTTGAATTTCTGTTAGAATAGAATTATCCAGAGAGCCTATTACTTGGCAAATAAAATCCATTCTCTTTCTTGGGTCATGACTACCAACAATCAGAAGATTACATCTATCATTGAGCAATTTTTTTTCTGTGTCTCGATTACTAGGAGAGTATTTACTAACGTCAATACCCAATGGTACACATATTGACTTGACATTAGGAAAATGTCTTTGACAATCTTTCAATGTTGCTTTAGAATCGCAGATCAGTAAATTAGCACGAGACAAACCTTTTTTCAATTTTCTAATATCTCTACGACGATAACTTGGTGGATTTTGTTCACCAATATCTATTTCTTGTTCTCCTATTTTCATCTTTGTAGGAAATAAATGGAATAAATCGTGTACTGTAACGACAACTGGCAATTGACATCTCTTTGGAATTAGATGTGCTTGCTCTTGATCGGTGATGTGAACGACATCACAAGAGCCGTTGGAAACGGATTTACTAATTGCTCTCTTAACAGTTTTAGGGTGGGAAAACCAACGCTTCCAAAGTCGATAGAAAGGTGACGCTCTTGGGGGTAAATCATACTCACTTATAGAATCAATTTCCCACCCAGGGACACTGCCAGAACCAAGCAGGTCCGCTAAATTATGGTGGGCGGAACCAAGGCCAGAATTACGGCCAAGGACACCTCCTCTAACTAGCAGAACCCGCTTGGCCATAGCCAGACCAAGGGCTCTCACCTATTGAAAGATGAGTCGCTCTGGATGGTTATTCACTCGTCTTCTTTGTTAGTTGCCATTGCAGCAAGAACTAGACATGCAACTGCACCGAGGTACAATAGAAGTGCCACGTAATCAGTAGGCACATCGAAGTTAGTCCAGTAGCTCAAACCATTTTGGTTTTGTACAATTGAACTTTCCATATCTTCAGCATCACTATCTCCAATCTCTGAAGATTGTACGATTTGGAATACTGGTTGCAAGTCTGTCATAGCAGGAGTTGTTGCTCTGTCCAGTTGACCTCTTGTGTCTAAGTAGAAAGTAGAAGTTGATTCTCCAGCGATAATAAGACCAGATAGTTCTTCAGATTGCATTGTAATTTCAGTACCAAAATATACAGGAAGAGCAGGTGTCATCGAATCCAGTAGTGTTAGTGACTTGATTAATTTCGCTGTAATCGGCCTTGTGGTTGGATCAACTGAAGCCGAACAGTCATCGACTGGAATACCCTTTACTTCACTTGTACCTGAACATGTTATTGCAGCAATTGCATAACCTCCAGCGTCAACTTTGTCACCATCACCAGTAAGGAATCCACCAGTGGTTTCGTTAAGTAATTCAACACCAACTGCACCATAAGTAGCCATTGCCATAGCAGTATTATGCCAAGCAAGTTCATTGGAACCATCTTCAAGGATGGTTTCGCCCTTATCACAATCTGGATTGTGTCCAGTACACACAGTGTAGGTTGTTGCTGGTCCAGTAGATACGTTATTTGAGCCATAGTAAGTTAGGTTAGTTTCTAGTTTAGTCCAACCAGCATCTGCTGCAGTAGGGTCGTCAGCTGCACCGTGACTAATCGGGTCATACCATCCAAATAGCCATTGATTTACTGTTTGAGTTTTGTAAGGACCGTCACTTCCAAGTCCAACCAAATAATCTGGAACGAAGCCTGTGAATATTGCATCTCTAACCATCACTCTAAGTGCTGCTGCAGCATTAGCATCAATACCGTACAAGGCTGAAACTGTTGCATCAGTCCAAGGCGTTGGTGCTCCTGCGCCCATTGTTGAGAAGTTAATTGGTGGTGTTTCTCCCATCAATTCTCCATGCAAGAATAAAACAGCACCCGAATCAGTTGCAACTCCTAGTGGGCCATACAACATATTTCCAGCTATTTCTGGCGATACAGAGACATAATCAGCACCTTGTGGAGATGTTGGTGCAAGTGCAGTTCCCCAAGCGCCTCCAAGGTTTAGACTGTAAGTTAGATATCCGCCATTAATTGGGTCTAATCCACCTAGAGTTTGATTTACAAATTGTTCAGCGTTAATGGTTCCTGAACCACCAAGTAGTATCATGTTTAGAGAAGTTTCACTGCTTAACCAGTTAGCTACCCAAGGAGCGATTACATCGTATTCTGCATCGCTGATTCCGTAAGTAGCGGTTGCTGTAGATTTATCCATTGTAGCAAATGCTGCAATTCCAAAGGCTGTTGCTGATTCAGAACCGACTGCATTTGTGGCTAAAAGACCAATTGGCATTGCAGTTCCTTTACCACCAAATAGTAGAGTCGTTGCGACTGCATTATCAAGGTCAACACCCATGTAGTTCATGATACGTGTTGAAGCATTAACTGCAGTACCTGTTGTATCCATGAACCAGTCAGAGTCCCCGCCACCATGAATGGTAGAAAATGTTCCACCAACTCCGAAACAAACAGCATAATCAGTTGCTATTGTTGCATTGATGTCTGCAGATGCATATCCCCAGATCCCAGCTCTTTGCATAGTTCCAGTAGTGAATGCAGGAGAATTTACTGCATCGGCTGCAACTGTACTATAATTTCCAGTTGGGAATGCATCACAGTGTCCTGCTAGAATTAGAACACCTTGCATACTTGTCAAAGAAGCATCTTCACCAGTAGGCATCATTGCAGAATCAAAAGCATATGAAAGGTTTCCAATGGACGCATTACCTGCAAATGTCACTCCAGCACTGTTAGTACCTTCTGCTGCTTCCTTTGCTTGTAATCCTTGAATTGCTTGAGTATAGGTAATCATTTCTTCATTGCCAGTCATGTTATTCAATTCTGAACCGTTGATTGAAGCAAAGTATGGATCAAATGCGTCATACCATCCAACTCCAAGCACCATCGAAGCAGTGCCAGCATCAACAGGAGAACCCATGGTTCCGTCCGCTTGAACACCCATTTGGATTGCACCATAACTTGTTGCTATTCCTTCTGCTGTGACTTTACCAGCACCAAAAGATTCCATCTCTTTACCCACTAAACCTGCAGCGAATCCTGCCTTGGTTAGGTCCATAATTCCTGCAATAGCAGGGCCTGTAGCACCGGTAACTTGGGGTTGGAATGGAATGTTTGTTGTAGTGACCAAAGTGTCACAAGGGTTTCTGGTGTCTTCAGCACAGGTAAATACTTTCGACTCACTGTATTGCATAGTACCAGCAGTCTCGTTATAATCAAGGATTTCACGAGTATATGTGATA
>JABIUA010000188.1 GCA_018667575.1 Methanobacteriota archaeon
GCTTCTACCGCTATCATAACCTCTTCTAGTTGTGCATTTCCATGAGATACTGTGACTATTTCTCTACATTCAAAAGGTTTGGAATTATACAAAGTTACGCCGAAAGATTGTTGCTTTGCTTGAACTATCAGCAACTTGGCTAACTCAGATGTTGCAGATGGGCCAGACCATTTGAGACCAACAATCGCATTCCTCATCCACTTTTCTTTAGTTTGAAGCACCGTAGATTGATACTTCCACCAAGGGCATCTAGCAATCACTTGTTGTTGTAATGCGTATCTAACAGCTAGAGCAGTATGCTTAGTGTGTAAAGAAGGAGCAAGATCAATTAAATCTCCATGGACAATATTAAGCTTGAAATTTTCACCCTTAAGCCTGTAAGACCTTTTATGCACATTTTTTGGTAAGCACTTTGGATGTTCAACAAGCCATTGTAGATAGTCTAAATATGCCCCAGATGGCCAAGCGAACCTCGCAGGAATTGGTGTTTTGAAGGCGAAATCATCTTCTCTATCCATGTAAACACTCGACCATGTATCGTGCCAAATTTCCCACGTCATAGCGTCAGAGTGTATTGTTTCTTCATATTCTTCATCCAACATTTTTTGGACTTGTGATATCATTAGTGCCATTTCTAATACTGTATTCCAAAGCCATGGTTGAATTGCATCAAACCAATTGACGTCTCCTAAGTTTCCTTTTTCATGGTGGTGAACTTTAAACACAGTTGCACTGTAGGTTTGCATCTCATTATTTGCGTTTAATCCAATCCATTCAATGACGCACTCTTCACTCATTGAAGTCGAATCATTAAGTTGAAACACGCCCCCTGGATGATTGTACCAACTAGGGCCATATTCATCAGTTGGCATATGCTTATGGTCCAAAATGACGAGTCCACCATCTCTAATTTTATTGGAGAAATTAGCCATCATTTCAGGAAAAGCGTTAGTTTTATTTTTAATAAATCTATCAAGCCATGTTAACCAGTCGACATAAAGAATATCAATGGCAGGAGATTTGGTCAGATATTCATAAGCATCTCCTTGAGCATGTATTTGCCAGTGTGGAGTTCTAATGGATGTTTTTCTGTAGACAGGCCAGCCTCTTGAAGTATCATTTAATCTCTGATAAGGGGCATGATTGATTCCATCTACATGAAATGGCCACGAATCAGGAGTTTGTGAATAATGGTCTATCAATACATGAATGAACGGATGGCCAGCGTCTTCAAATAAACTCATACTAGCATGGTAATGTCTTGCAGCAGCTGGATGGGCGATTACAAGAGGCCTATCTTCATCAACAACGATTGGTAAACCAATCTCCATCTCATCTTTCCCGCTGTAGGCGATACAGGTCCCAAGTCCTTGAATCGACTTTCTTGTTTCACTTTGACTCATTAAACGCACCTCGAATAACCTGTAGGAACCACTCTGAATATTCTCTTAGTCTGTCTTTCTAATCTCGCATAGTCTTCTGCTAAAATCACTCCACCATCCTTACTATTTTTTGCAGTATCATAGATAGTCCCCTTATGCAGGGTAACTATATGGGCAGTGCAAAGTTTCCCATTTTTATCAGGATCACTTGGCGGGTTGGCAGAATAAAAGCATAGGAAAAATAAGTCATCGTGCTCGACTAGTTCGTCTATGTAATATCCGATTCTTCTTAAATCATGATTACAGTATGCCAATTGCATTCCGTATGGTTTTAGTGCGTTAGACCAAGAGTGAGGTGACTGAGAGTTGGTAATTTTTTTGAAATCGCTTGGTTTTACATTAGCACCAGTTGCTTTTGCTATCATAGCAAGAGTAGTGGCCACACAGGACGGCCCCACTTGTTTATCATGTTCGATTACAAGGTCTGAAAAGAATTGATTTTGACCCAATTCCTCTCTAGAAGAATCCCATAGAGGGGCACTAGTATTTGGTTTCCAATCCCCCATCACAACCACTCCTTAGAAAACTCATCATCAAAGGATGGGGCTTTATCTTCTGACATGGAAGCGATACTAATATCGCATCCAAGGCATGCACAATCATCAACTTGCCACTCTTTCATTGCTTTAATTTTCATGCTTGTATACTCTATTTCTTGTTGTATATAAGCGACAAACGTCGCTATCATTTGTTTCATATTCATATTTTCATTATTTTTACTTGTCATATTCTCACCTCAGAGGTATTCTCTATCTTGATGCGGCCTTCCAGAAGGCCATTCATTTTCGACTTCTTTGATATATTCTATTTGGGCAAGGTCATGTTCAAACCCCATTTTCCAAATATGGGTGTCTTCAATACATAGATTAAGCATAGAAAACATCGCTAATGGGAAGCATTGACCTTCTACTTTCTCAATACAAAAGTCAACTTCAGTAGCTTGCACAGTTGGCTTTCCACCATACACGGGCACATGTTCTGGACATATCCAAAAAGCACCGAGTGAATGTTCAATCATCCCTTTCATGAAGTATTGAAGAACATTAGGTTGCCAAGGGGGTCCAAGTTGCTCAACGCCCGCACCAACTGTTTTTTCATAATGCTTGACAAGCGAACCGGGTGTCACCCAATCTTCGTATTCAATACACATGTCGAAGCTGAAAGTATGGCCATAATTACCCAATACCTTGATTGTATAACCATCTATTGTAATCGCTTTGCTATCATGCATGAACTGCATCAACGTAAGCCAATGTTGTCTTTCAGCAGATACCTCTAGCGAATCATCATTTGGCTCACCGAATGTTAAAAAATCATCGAGAGAAGTGAGTACTAATTCCCATTCAGGCCATGTATCCCAATCCTTGCCCTCTGCGATATTATGCTGATTGTAAGCAGAGAATATTTCTATAAATTTACTAGGTAATTGGAGATTACCATTGTGGTCGATAATTTCATCTGGGTCGACATAGCCTTGTTTAACAAACCAGCTTTCCTCTTTTATGGTATTTATTTTCTTTTTCATTTTATCAATTCCTATATTTTTCTTCTAGTCAAAGCAAGCGGAGGTACCCGGATTCGAACCGGGGTCCAGGGATCCGAAGCCCCTGATGCTATCCGCTACACCATACCTCCATGTTGCTTCAAACAGCAATTGTGCGCAAACGATTATTGCAATAAGCGATAAAGCCCTTACAAAATTCGAATGCACAGCGTTCGCTGTAAAACCCAGATCAGTCGCATTAACTGCGAAGACAGAGGGTCCGCATCAACGAAAATAGAATGTTGAATCTTGGTCCCCTCATATTGCTTACCTGTCCCGATACAAGTTACCATAAGTGCATCACCTATAAAAAACTTCCTCTCAGTAAGGCGTTTATTCGGCTCTAATTGTTCACACGCTCGCGTAAAGTAACATTTACACGCGCGTGCTCGCGACATACATAGAGGGAAAATTAGGAGCGTTTCCTAGGTTTCCAATTGTCAAATGCTAGGTGGGCGGGAGTGGTTCCCGACCTTCCCTTTCATACCCCATGACTCTATCTTTAAATCCAATGAACCATTCCATATATTTGTTATTCTCCTATTCTCGAATTGGTTCAAAATAGAATGCAATACTACGTAATTCCTCTAGAAAAGAGGTCATAAAAAGTATGAAAATCC
>JABIUA010000176.1 GCA_018667575.1 Methanobacteriota archaeon
TCAAACATAGAATTCCAAACCTTAGGTAAGTCTTTGACAGGCAAATCTTCATTGAAGATTTTCTTCTCAATCTCATATCTTAGCATAACATGTAGATTGTAAGTAACTTCATCTGCTTCGACACGAATAAAACCAGGCGTCACGCTATTAGCGATTTTATTCAAATCTTCAGGGCTCCAATCAGGAGACTCTGGGAATTGTTCCTTGAACCAAGGCAAGGTAACTTGCCAAAAAGAAGGAGTCCTACCAATTTGGTTTTCCCAAAATCTACTTTGTGATTCATGAACTCCTAATGAAACTGCATCGCCCCTAGGAGTGAATGAATGCTCTAATGAAAGCCCTTGTTCATATAGTGCATGTCCTGTTTCATGCATAACTGCATATAAGCAAGAAAATGGGTCTTTTTCATCAAATCTAGTTGTAAATCTAGTATCACCAGGCCAAAGTCCTGCTGAGAAAGGATGAGTTGAAGCGTCCATTCTTCCAGCCTCAAAATCAAAACCCATCACCTGTGAAACCTTGGTACAAAATTCGGTTTGACCTTCGATGGAAAACACCATGCCTTCAGGTAACTCAGGGTCCGGATTGCTTTCTTTCGCCTTGATTATTTTTTGTAATAAAGGCACTAGACGCTTCTTTATTCCATCAAAGAGTGGGTCATAATCATCCACAGTCATACCGACTTCAAATTCATCTAGAAGTACATCGTAGGGAGTTGTTTCAACACCATAGTATTCGATTTTCTTCTTTGTCATATCAACTAAATCTTGAAGCTTGTCTTGAAACATGGAAAAATCTGATTCAGACCTTGCTTCTTGCCATGATAATAATGCCTCTGATTTAGTCTTGGCAAATTGTGCCACGAAAGCCGAAGGTAATTTTTTGGCCTTTTCGTGTCTTCGCTTTATCTCTTTCAAATTTGATTTCTGATCTTGATTCAAATTATCCTTATTGGACAACTTTTCAATAAGTTCGCCTAAATCCGGAGCGATTGTTCGAGAATGTTGCTCTTTGGCCAACCATGAGAGTATTTCTCCACGAGATTGTGCACCCTTAGCAGGCATTATTGTTTCTTGGTCCCATCCAAGATGGCCCTGCAATGCTCCGATTTTGTGGATGTCTTTAACCTTCGAAATAAAATCTTCATAATCGTCCATATCATTGGGACATGTAACTTACTCATCAATACTTTCATATTTTTACTAAGAAAAAAACCTCTGATACGGCCACACATTCAAGACTGACGACTTTATCCGGCTATCATGGGCAAGTCATCTGGAGCAAAAGATGCTGACATGCCCGATACCGAAGATAACGATTTAGCTGATGTTGTTGAATCTGTAATTAGTAATTCAACAGGTAAATCATCCGAACAAATAGATGTAGGTTTGGAGCAATCTAGTGAAGAATTATTGGCAACAAGCGCAAAAATGGTTGTCGAGACATGTATGGATATAAGACGAGGGGAAAATGTTCTAATCGTTTGTGACCCTACCACTGGCGAAATTGGGCAGGCACTGCATGAAGCGGTTACAAAGCGCTCTGAAAGAGTATTACTAATCGTAATGCCAAAAGGTCGTCATCATGGTGAAGAACCACCGTCACCTGTTGCAAGTTTGATGCGTCAACAACAAGTTATTCTTGCACCTACAAGATATTCCTTAACCCACACTAAAGCAGTGAGGCAGGCTTTGAAAGAAGGTGCACGTGTTGCTACAATGCCTGGTATGACTGAAGAAATGTTTACCCATGGTGGAATGTCTGCTAATTTCAATGAAATCAAAAGAAAAATCAGTAACCTCGGCCCCTATCTAAGAAGGCGTAGAATAATAAATGTAAAGTCTGAACAAGGTACTGACATAACATTTGAAGTGAACTGGAGAGAGTGGAAATTAGACGATAATGGCATTTGTAATAGACCAAAGATGTTGACCAACCTTCCAGCAGGCAAGGCTTTTATCATGCCCAGAGAAGGTTCAATGAATGGAAAAGTGATAATTGACGGTTCATGGGATGCGACTCTTCTTGATGAAGAAATTGA
>JABIUA010000164.1 GCA_018667575.1 Methanobacteriota archaeon
AGTGCATTTGAACAGTCACGGCCATTAACTTCTGCTTCTCGAAGGCATGCAGTTTGTGTTATTCCAAATGCACTGTGTAGTAACTTTAGCGTTGGGCCTATGACAAGAGCGCCAGTAATGACTCCAATGATCTCAGCGATTTGCTGAACACGCGGCGTGGCACCAACCATATGTCCAGTCTTCAGATCCTGCATTACATCACCAGCTATTGCCGCAGAAGAAGCGACGATCGAAGCAATTAGCATAGTTGCTAGCATAAGTGTAGATGTATCAAGGTTTAGTAATCCATCACCGACAATTAGTACAAGAACCACCGTAAATAGTAATGTAGCAATTGTCATTCCAGATATTGGTGAATTAGATGAACCTACTACTCCAGCAATGTACCCTGCAACAGCAGCAAAGAAGAACGCGGTTAGAGCCAAGAACAAACCTCCAGCCATAGCGAGAATTAATGAACCTGTTTTAGCCCAATAAAATAAAATCGTAATTACAACCAAAATTCCTGAAAAAATGAATACTTTATTCATTGGCAAATCTATTTCGGTTCTCAGTAATTCTGTGTCATCGGAGGCTTTTGTCTTAATTGCCTTTGTGATGCCAATGATGATAGTTTTTCTCATTGACCATAGGGTGTATAAGCCACCAACTACCATAGCCCCGACACCGACATATCGAATTTGTTCCGCCCATATTGCAAAGAACTTTTCAACATCGTTTCCAGTTGTCCCCCAACCATTCATTAAGCCATACATGGGCACTAAGATTCCAAATCCAATTACTCCTCCTAAGAATATGAATGAAGCAATTCGAATTCCGACTATAAATCCGACAGAAAGCAATGCAATAGATAGGTCCATTCCAGCATATAGTCTAGTGCCAAGGAAGGAGAATGCACCTTCAACAGTGTGATGCGTTGCTTGAAAACCCTTTACCACCAATCCATATATTGCACCTATTCCTAGAGCATAAAGAATTGCTTGCGCACCTTCTCCGCCTTCTTCTCCGGCAACTAAAACTTCACGACATGCAACACCTTCCGGATAAGGAAGTGCTTCTTCAACGATGAATAATCTCCTTAGTGCAATCGTAAACATTGTCCCCAATAATCCACCAAGTAGAGCAATAATAGTTGTCTCCACCAATTTAATTTCATCCCAAACATTGGGTATTACAAGTAGCGCCGGTACTGTGAAAATAATTCCTGCAGCCAAAGATTCACCTGCACTGGCCATTGTTTGAACAGCATTATTTTCTAATATACTCACGTTTTTGAAGAGTGAGCGCAGAATAATCATCGACATTACGGCAGCAGGGATACTTGCTGAAACAGTCATTCCAGCATACAATCCCAAGTATGCATTTGCCGCAGTCATTAATATTCCTAGTAGAATACCAACCACAATGACTCTAACTGTCAGTTCTAGTGGCGATTCGGAAGCCGGAATATATGGCTCCCCGTGTTCGGACATGGTGTTGGGAACATTAACCAGTTGTTGAAAACATCGTTGGAACTTATGGGGTTTCCACCATCATTATCATAAGTTTACTCGTGCTCGGAAAAATAATCAATGGTGATTAACATGACAATTACTTGGCATAATATTTCTACTGATGAGGCATTGACTGAACTGGAAGTTACTAAATCGGGCTTAAGTACTGATGAAGTTGAACAGAGACGTTCAAAGTATGGAGAAAATAAGCTTGCTGAGCCGGAACAAACACCTGGATGGATCAGATTTATTTCTCAGTATAACGATCCTCTAAATTATTTATTGATAGGAGCAGCACTTGTAGCACTTCTAATTCATCCAGACGAGCCAGGGGACGCTATTTTTATCTTCATGGTTCTAACAGCTAATGCATATTTTGGTTATTGGCAGGAAGGACAAGCAGAACAAGCGATGGAATCTTTGAAACAGATGTCAATATCTCAATGTGTTGTAGTTAGAAATGATACAGATATGGAAGTTCCAACACAAGAGTTGGTACCGGGCGATATTGTAAACCTGTATGAAGGCCTCAATGTACCTGCAGATTTGAGGATTTTAGAATCATATCAATGTAAAATAGATGAATCCGCACTAACCGGTGAATCTCTTACAGTTGAAAAGAATTCAAAGTTGTTAGGTGAAGATACACTTCTTGCCGATCGTAAGAATATGGCTTTTATGGGTACCTGTGTCGCTTCTGGAAGGGCAATAGGTGTTGTAGTTTCAACAGGTATGGA
>JABIUA010000189.1 GCA_018667575.1 Methanobacteriota archaeon
AAAGTTGATTATCAAACAACTCAACTCAACTAGCGGACTTCTCTCCAAGTCCGGAAGTGGAACCAAAGGTTTGCTTGTTTTTCGATACTGGCTACTGTGATGATTTCACAAAAAAGTATTAGTAAATCACAACAATGATTTATGTTCTCTAAATAGATGAATCAGCATTGTCTAGTACCCATTCGAATAATGCTTCAAGACTAGGTTTTAATGAAATTGCTGCCTCAGTTAATTTATATTCAACAGTTGTTGGAACAGTTGGAAATACCTTTCGAGTGACTAGTTCGTAATGCTCGAGTTCTCTTAATCGTCTTGAGACTGTAGTAGATGAAGAATCAACTCTTGCTTTTAGTTCAGAGAAACGTATTGGCTTTGCTTCACAACTAAGAATATAGATAATACTTAGCATCTTTGACTTAGAAAGTAAAGTAAGGAAATCATTTACCTTACTTTTATCGGTCTCAGACATACAGTTCATACGCTCAAATTGCTCACTGCTCATATCGGTGCTAAGTTTCATTTTGTTATCAAGGAGCAAGTAACAACATTGTAACATGTAGTCACTATTGCCACTGATTGGATTATGTATGGAATTACATGGCGAGAGTTATGGCTCAATCATCAAACCTGAAAACAATGCAAGCAATTACATTCGCAAAATACGGAAAACCATCTCGACTGGAGAAAGCAACAATACCTTATCCGACAGGGTTTGATCAGCGTTCAAATGTCGTTATCAAGGTGCATGCTGCTTCAATTAATCCAGTTGACAAGATGTTACTTGGTGGTGGTTTGAAGATGGTACGACCCGTCGCGTCATTCCCTCATGTCATTTCATATGATGTGGCAGGAGTCGTAGAACAACCCGATAGCGATGGAAATTTCAAGGTCGGCGAGGAAGTCTATGCTCGTCTCTTTGGCCATTCAAGCGACGGAGACAAAACCCCATCTTTCCGTGGAGCAATGGCCGAATACTGTGTGGCTCACGTGTCTAATGTTGTATCAAAACCGAACAATGTCTCATTCGAAGAGGCAGCATCGATACCATTGGCTGGAATGACCGCTCTACAAGCTCTCACTAATTCAGGATTGAAAGAGGGTGATTCTATCTTTATCTCAGGTGGAGCTGGCGGGGTTGGTACACTTGCCATTCAACTTGCTAAGCATGTGTTCAAAGCAGCAAACGTAGTCACGACCGCATCCAAAGGTGAAAAAGCAGACTTGTGTAAGGAACTTGGTGCAGATTCAGTAATAGATTACAAGTCAGAGAATTTTGTAGAGATTCATTCAAAAAATAAATTTGATGTATGTTTTGATACTACAGGAGAAAGTTTGAGTATGGCAGGTATTGTCAAAGAAGGGGGCAGCATCGTTACAATCGCAGGTAATCCTACACTAGAAGAAATTCGTCGTATTGGTGGCTCTGCTTGGATTTTGAAATTATTCTTGAAGCGTAAAGAAAAGCGCAAGGAATTCAAGGCCGCTAAATCGGCTAATGCTTCATGGGAATATCTCTTTCTTTCTCCAAGTAGTGACGACTTAGCAAAACTTACGAATTACATTGAAAGTGGAGATCTAAAACCAATCATTGACGATATGTGGGACTTCAATTCTGAAGATGAGCAGACTGGCTGGAAAGGTGCATTTAATCGCTCATTTTCAGGGCGCTCGAAAGGAAAATGTATTGTTAAAATTTCTCAATGATATTGAAGTTAGAACCAAGGTGAGTCACCGTTCCATTCCATTACCATCGCATCAATCCATAATAGTTCAATCGTATAATCGACTGTTACACTTGGGTCTTGTCTTTCACATTGCAATGTTGAATCTCCTGCTTCTACCAAACCGGTGATTTCGAAATTATATTCTCCAACTAAATCCTCTTCATTGGTTTCGTACATTTCTTCGATTTCTTCAACTGTATAGCCAGTGATGAGTGGGAATGTCGTAAACTCAGGAATCTCGAGTAAATCCATGTAGGTTCCAGTACCATACTGAGTTTCTAGTATTTCAGATTGAGAATTAGGGGTGCTGGAAAAAAGAGATGCAGAGTCTAAAGCATCTTCACCAGAATCCACAGAACAACCTAGGCCACTAGTTTCTTCATTGTCTTCTTGGCTATCTAAAACTTCGATATAAACCCATATTGAGACAATATTCATCGCTTTGGCATCCTCTGGGAAGTCATCATAACTCAATTTTAATGAGAAAACCTCATCATCATTTAGTTCTAAATTACTATTTGAATCCCAAGTAATAAAACCAGAGTCAAAATCTACAATATATTCAAGTTCTCTTTGATACTCATCATCAGGAGTTTGACTTTTTGAAAGCATTGAATATGCGGGTATGGACAGTAATACCAATGCTGTCAAAACAGAGACAATTTGTACTGTTCTATTTGTTTTAATCAAGAGCACTGATTTCTCAAATAAATTTTCATCCATTGACTCATTCTCGGCCTCTTGCATGGTTCAGTTATCCAGTTTCAGGACATAAATCATTCCCCTACAAATGGTTTAATCGAGTGTAATTACCAAAACATTAAGATTTAAATTATTAATTGAGAACTCCAAAATAAGTGGACGATGCTCTAAATGTTTGAATTAAAACATCTGTTCATATACTACAGCCCTGATGTGTTACCATGGCATTAGTGTGTAATATTGACGCAGCAGGAAAAGCTGCTAGGTTGAGATCGGGTATTTTTGGCGTGGTAGCAGGAATATTACTAGCACTAGTTACCGTAGCAGGAATAGCACCGTCTATTGCTTGGTGGGGCGTACTAGCGAGTATTGCCGGTGGTTCATTTGCCATTTGGGAAGCACGTGCCGGATGGTGTGTGGTTCGAGCAATGGGATTCAAAACCCCTGTATGATTCTTCACCGAACCTTCCATGAGGGTTACTCATGTTAGAACTTCGAGTAATCTATCTTGCTCTGCTGCAAGTCTTAATTCCATAGCGATTCTTCTACCACTAGACATTGGCATTCTCCATGTTGCATTCCCGTATGGGTGTCCAACACTGACATGCACATTTGTACCCCCGCCTAAACGAGGAGCTACATCATAAATGTAGTAATTCATATCTTTGTCAATACAAGTTTGAAGACAGAATGGTCCAATGATTCCAGGGTCATAATGCTCTTTGCTGGCTTCGATGAATTTCTCACCTAATTCGAATGCTTTTTCCAATAATGATTCTCTAATTGTGGCTGTATTGTGGCCAACGACTGTCATTTCAGGAATCTGTTGGTGTAGAGGCATTGTCATTTGTTGTGGTGCTGGTAACCTGACATGACCATCCAGTGAGGACTCAAACCTCCAGTCAACTCCAAGCAATTCCAGTTTTTCTCCTTCTTCTGCCAGTGGACTGTAAAAGAAGTTAAGATTGAATACAGGACCAATGACGTATCTCTCAATTCTTGCCCCTTCTAGAGATTCTTTGTCAATAACTCCTTCAGCCAACAACGATTCAGATTTTTCTACATATTCAGCATATGATGCACATGTGAAAAATCCGCGTTCTAGTTTCTTTTGAGCATGATGTAGTTTGACAATGACCAAGCAATCGATATCCTGAGGGTCTTTAATGGCTTCAGGATAAGGTAATCCTGCTTTGTCGAGA
This sequence comes from Methanobacteriota archaeon, assembly GCA_018667575.1. GTDB lineage: Archaea > Thermoplasmatota > Poseidoniia > Poseidoniales > Poseidoniaceae > MGIIa-L1. The sequence goes on from JABIUA010000189.1 coordinate 3,629, forward strand.
ATCCAGTAATAATCTTGCTCTTCGGTTCTCTCTTCCATTCTTAGCATGTTTCTAGAACCAAAGAGTGGTACATTGAAATTATTTTCAACATCATCAATAGTCGAATAAGATGTGAAAGAACGATTTGGGATGTAAACAACATTTCTCTTTCTCATTTCTGCTTGTAGGTCAGGATTCATTACATCATTAAAAGAATCTAGAACAATTGCCTTGTCAACCATTCCTCTTGTGACTCTTCCTGAGCTAGACCTTTGAGTCTTGAAGTAGTTAGCATATGTCTTGTGTCTTCCTTCTTTACAGTAAGCGACAGTAGGGAACCCTTCTTCGATGGCCCCATCACATATGTCAAGAGCAGAATGAGATGCAGTCATCCCAATTCTTAGTTTTAGTCGGTCGTATTCTTCGACAATTGCAGCGATGTAATCTTTGGAAATCATGGTTTATGCCTCCCCTTGAATATACTATTTTGCCGAGAGTCTTTGATTCCTACTGTTGAAAAATCAGTCAAATTTTTGCAGTTGCATCAATTCTTCTGTCGTAAGTGTGTCGCCAGACATCAATTTGCTCATGAGGTCTTGAACTTCGACTCTTGCATTCTTTCTCTTGCCGCCACCAGCAGAACCTTTCATTGCACCAAGTATGTCTTGTATAGAATGAAGACATCTTAGAGATACAATATACAAATGATGTGCTTTGTCAGCCTCTTTCTTCGAGCGACGAAGATCACGATGACAAGATTCTGCTTTCTCTCTTTGCTTGTCGACTTCTTTGTTCCATTGAAGCATTAGTTCGTGAGCTTCTTGAGCTGCTTGTGCTGCTTTTTGAACTTCTTCATGAGCAGCGTCTTGTTCTTCAACTGCTTCACGAAGAGTTTCACGAGCCCCTTTAAGGTCATCATTAGAGTCTTCAGCATTCTTCATTTTCTTAAGTTTTGAAGAAATTTCTTTCATTCTTTTCATAACTTTAGTTTCGTTCTTACCAGTATGCTGTCCACGTTCGAACTCTGATTCGAGTCTGTTTAGTTCACGGGAAAGTGATTGAACAGTTTCTGGTCGGTCACGGCCTCTTCTTCCTCGGCCACCTTCCACAGGTGCTTCAGCAGGTCTTGATTGATCGATAATTGCTTTTGCTTCACGAACTTTGTTATTGGCTTCTTGTCTAGTACTTTTCTTTTCTCTAACCAGTTCATTCATTTGTTCACGAATTTCTCTTTGTTCCTTTACTTGAACTATCAATTCACGAACTTCAGAGTTAAGTTCATTCCTGGCACCAGTATTCTCTTTGGTCTTTTGATTCCACTCATCACGTGTTGTGCGATATTGAGTTGCTTTGTCATCTACCATTTTTCTTCTTTCTTCGAGAATACCTTTCATTCCAGACATAGTTTTACGCACCTGTTCACATAAGATTCCCATCTTACGCTGACTGTGCGACCCATATCCCCCATTTAATGCTTGATATTGACATATGGGGAAATAACTCTAGAAATAGCCATCTATTTTGCGTTTTTGAGATAATCACTAAGCCTCTGTGATGCGCTTTCGAGATTTTTTCTAATAATCCCTAGGTTACATGATTGTTCACACCATATTACAAGGCGGTGACCTATGCCTAATTGTTCAACTATCAAAATAGCCTTCTCACTAGTCACAGTGATTCGCGAGAAATTATCCTTTGTTCCTAGTAGGTCTGCAATTTTTGAGATGTTAATAGTTTGTTCATAGTTTTCTTTTGCTTCGAACAAAAGGAAACCTTCCTTGTCTACTATTGCAGCATTAATTATTCCGCTAACTCTAGCCAAGTCAGATAATATGAACTCCTCCATGTATTTATCTTGTTAGAGGAAGGGCATAACCTTTGAGATACATTTGGATAAAATCTTACTATAAATTACCCCGCATCATATAACCATGTTCGGTTTTATAATACATGTCAATTCTTCTAATTATCTCCATGCCTCGCTTTCTATAGAAATTCTGGGCATCGGTGTTTGAACACTTTACTTCTAGCTGAACATAATTAAGACCCTGACTTTTCAAACTCCGAGTCATAAATTCCCAAACCTTTCCCCCATAGCCCTTCGACTGAAATTGTTTATCGAGTACAAATGCAACAACTCTTAGCGAATCCTTCATGAAGGGTTTACACCATAAAATACCCTTTAGCGATTCGACCTCTGGATATAGGTCTCTGTCGATCAACATTAAATTCCCGTCCCACTCAGGAATAGAGAGATTGATTATAGAAGAGTCTTGATATATTTCTTGAGTTTCAGATAAAAACAAATCAATAATTCTTTGTCGCCATTGAAGAGTCATTAATTCCGGCTTGATGCCATACACCCATTGGATGTCAGTCATTTATAGGCCTCACATTCCTTTTTTAGAGCGTCCTCGATTTCCACGATGTGGTGAAAAATTCTTTTTCCTAGATTTTTTCTTTCGATTGCCATCTTCCTTTGTTTGCTCTTTGGTTATCGATGAAAGGCCTCCGCTGCTTAGTAAAGTATCAAGGTCTGAAAGAGATAGTGAACCACCAGCAGCGGCTCTAGACTTCACCTCAGCAACATTAATATTATCTCTCTTCTTTGAATAGTTATTTTTCTTTGAACGTTTTTTATTGTGATGATTCTTTTTCGCTCCACCCTTTCTTCCTGAAATCCTCAACCAGGCCTCGAGGCGTCCAATTTCGCGCTTTAATTTCCTCTTTTCAGTATGCATCGGATTCATCTCAAGCAGTAATCGATGAGCAAGGTCATCAAAGTTAGCATAATCGCCAAGAACACTGATGTCTTTACCACTTTCTTTCACATTATCGAGTTCAAAGAGAGCGGTTTTCTGCTCACGAAGTAATTTTTTGAATTCGCCATGTAATTCTCGTGTTTTCTTGGAGTGTTCATGCATACTCTGTAATTCAAAGAACCATGAAAATAGTTCTTTTTCTTTTTGCAGTGAGGGTGCTCTCATCAAATCAACATCCTCGGTCAATCGTTGAAATACTTTTGACATTTCATTCTCAATCCAATGGACTGGGATGTAATTATTATTGACAGAATCTCTCTGCTTCTTGACTTGCTCAATCTTTTCTCTACGGGGCTTTAGCGTATTGGCAATTTTATTTTCTGCTTTCTGTAATTCAGCATTTTTACGTAATGCTTTCGACATATCAATTGCGTTTTTTCTTTCACTATTTCGAACTTCAATCTCTGACTCAAGGACGGACAATTCACTTTGTAAATCCTCTAGTATTTCTTTTACATCTTGAGACTCCATCTTTCTTAGATCCTCAAATAAGTCGGTGTTCGCAGTATCATTAACTAATTCAGGGAATTTGGTTTCTGTAAGTTTTCTCCAATCCCCTCCCTCACTTAATATCTTGAAAGCACGTAAAAATTCTTCTCGGATTTCCATTGCTCCGTCGGGACGAAGCACCCTGCTTAAGTCATGCATTGTATCGAATGGATCTTCTACTGGAAGACTATGCTTACCGAGCCTTACATTATGTTCATCTATTACTGCATCGATAATGAAGGGCTTTTGCTGTTTCCATTTTTTACTATTCCGAGTAATATTTTTTCCTGAACGTATCGATAATACCTTTTCGTCCCAGGGCCAATTTAAAGCGAATGATTCAAAGAAATTAATTAGAAGTTCACCAATATTCTGTGAGTTCTTGTCCATGAGTAATTCTGTTGGTTTATCACTCATTGTGATGTCGTATTCTGTCCCATCAATTACTTTCAGTGTGCGTTTGCTTCCATCTTGAATATTTGGCACCACAGGTGGGTTTGATGTTTGTAATGAGTGAAGTGCAATAAGTGTCCATGCATAGGATGAGAATGTACCATATGCAGCATTACAAATCCCTCGATGTAGTGCCCACTGCTTGATGGCTAAAATGAATGGACGTACTCTTGAATCACAATCGCTGTACGTCTTGAGCAGGTTGGTATTGTAAATTGCTAGGCTATTATTTATTGAAATATCGATAGGAATTTTACTTCTTTGGTCGACAAATTTGACTATAGGGACTTTGGCATGTGCAATCAATGTCACATCTTCCATTCCGTCATCACGAAGCATTCTTGCGATTTTATTCAATACCTTCTTTGGCTTTTCACCGCTGAACTCCAAGCATAGGTCTACATCTCCGTTCCTTAATCCTAATCCGGATTTAGAAGAGCCAAATGTTGTTAATTTTGAACCTCTAAATTTGATGTCAAAACGCCTCTTAAGATGTTTTATAATTCCTTCCTTTCGTTCAGTTACGCTCTTAGATACTTCTTGTTTAGATACAAATTCAAGAATGTCCTTGGATAGTTCTTCAGTGGATGAAGCGGAAATATTTTCCATTTTGAGTTTGGATTCTCCGATCATCAGTGAGTGAGAAAGTGGCCACTTATCCTGCTGACTTTGTGTAAGTCCAGTGATTTCACAAATTTTAGACATCAATTATTCCTCCTCGATGTCTTCTTTCCTGAACTTTGTTTCATCAATGAACGGCTAGAAGGCCCTCCTTGCGAGACACGAACTGAATCAGTTAGCATTTCACTAAAATCACCCTTCAGTTCAGAACTCCAAAACTCAACAGCTGACTCGCTTTCTTTTTTACAACGAGCCAACTTTGTGTATCGAGATTCACACCTCCTGCGGTGGGATTCGTTTTCAAGCCAAATACTCTGCATTTTATTATTATCTTTAGAGAGTTCCATCATCGC
>JABIUA010000193.1 GCA_018667575.1 Methanobacteriota archaeon
ATCCCGGTACGAGCACTTTACTCTAAAAAATGCACTGAGTTAGAGTATTTAGCCCTAAAAAAAAGGTACATTTCATTTGTAGGAGTTTGGAAGAGGTGAGTTTTATTACACTCGCGGGTATTTTTTCTCACTTAGTGTCGTTTTAATGATTGCGCGCCTCCTTCATAGGCCGGCTATCATTGAAGAGACTTGATGACAACTCCTAGTGGTATGGTCAATCTGAATTCCGAATATATCGCTTGGTTCAAAGGGACTGGTATGAATGACGTTGAATCCATTGGTGGTAAAGGAGCATCACTTGGTGAGATGTATTCCTCTCTAAGCGAGAAAGGAATCCCAATTCCAAACGGTTTTACTGTAACTGTGGATGCCTATGCAGAATTTGTTGATTCCGAAATAGACTCGATGCGATGGAGTGGAGTTTCAGAAGCTGAAGGATTACCTGGATTGCGAGATTTGGTAATGAAGGCGTCTACTCTAAGAGGTGCAATTCATGCATGCTTTGAGGGTGCAGATACTTCAGATCATTTGGAAATGCATTCCAGAACATTTCTCGCTCGGTCTCTTATCCTAAAGAGCGTTGTTCCCGCTTATGTTGAAGAACAAATTGAGAAAGGTTACAGTGCTCTGTGCGATGAATACGGACCTGGAGTGGATGTTGCTGTTCGTTCATCAGCAACAGTTGAAGATTCGGTTGATGCATCCTTTGCTGGGCAATACGATTCATATCTCAATATTACTGGTCCGAGAGGTGTTGTGTTTCATTGGAAAAAGTGTATTGCCAGTTTATTCACGGAACGTGCAGTCGCATACCAAGTAGACAGGGGAATGAACCCCCTTGATGCATCGTTGGCAGTAGTTGTAATGAAAATGGTTCGATCCGATATGGCTTCGTCAGGTGTAATGTTCACTATAGACCCCGATTCAGGCCATGCCGGCATTATTCACATCTCTTCTTCATATGGATTAGGGGAACTTCTAGTTCAGGGTAGTATCTCTCCCGACGGTTTCCTCGTTTGGAAAAAGGGGCTTGAGCAAGGGCTACCTGCAATTGTACAGCGCCACCTCGGTGGTAAAGAAGAGAAGATGATTTACGGCGAGGATTCCGAAACAAAAACCGTGGATGTTCCACTCAAAGATAAATTGATATTCTCATTGGAACGTTCCGAAGTCCTAACACTTGCTGAAATGGCACTTACTATCGAAGCACATTATCAAATGCCGATGGATATCGAGTGGGCTAAGGATGGAGTCAGTGGAGAATTATTTATTGTTCAAGCAAGACCTGAAACAGTTCACGCCAAAGAGAATACATCGATTCTTACTCGCTACCATATGAATCCAAAGTTAGTGAAAAAATTACATTCTAATGGCTCGGTTTTGGGAACAGGTCAAGCTGTAGGAAAGAGGATTGGAGGTGGAATGGTTCGACAATATCAGAACTATGAATCGGTAATCTCTAGCAAGCGTGGCCTGCGAGATCGGTTGGCTGCAGGTGTAGAACTAACCGAACTTAGTTGGGCGGATAGAGTCTTCGAACAGGGTGATGTTCTAGTTACTGAAATGACCACTCCGGATTGGGAACCAATGATGAAGCAAGCCTCACTGATTATTACTCGTAAAGGGGGAAGAACAAGCCACGCTGCTATCATAGCACGAGAATTCGGAATACCGGCCATCGTTGGAGCAACAGATGTTATGCATCTCTTAGATGATGGAATGCTGGTTACTGGTTCTTGTGCCGAAGGAGATACAGGAGTAATATACAAAGGAGAGCAACCGTTTGAAATTGAAGAGATCATTATCGATACCAATCAGAAACTGAAAACAAAAATAAAATTGAATGTTGGTTTTCCTACCAAGGCACTTGCTGATTCAATGCTACCGGTAGATGGAGTCGGACTTGCCCGTATCGAATTTATTCTATCAGCAGAAGTGGGTATTCATCCGATGGCATTAGTTCACCATGATTCATTAATAGAATATGTTGAAACTGGAGTAATTCCTAGAAAACTGCTGCCATTCAAACGCGGTCTTGAACGTACCAATGGACGAGATAGGTCGGAATTAATCAGAGAGATTTCGGAAAAGAGTCGAAACTCTGCAAATCCTAAATCTCTGTTTGTTGACGAACTAAGAGAGGGCGTTGGACTAATTTGTGCGGCTTTCTATCCTAGGCCAGTGCTCGTTAGGCTCTCGGATTTCAAATCTAACGAATACAGAGAACTTCTCGGTGGTGAAATATTCGAGCCGATTGAAGAAAATCCGATGATTGCATGGAGGGGTGCGAGTCGATATGTCGATCCAAGATTCTCAGATGCATTCGAATTAGAATGTAAAGCATTGCAAGGTGTTCGTCACGATATGGGACTGGATAACCTTCAGTTGATGATTCCGTTCTGCCGCACACCTGAAGAAGGTGTTGCAGTAAAGAAAATACTGGAGAGTCGGAAACTAGGTTCTAAGGATGGAGTACCCTTGTTCATCATGGTCGAATTGCCTTCGAATGTAATAGAGGCGGAACGCTTTATTGAAGAGATGGAACTAGATGGTGGCTCGATTGGAACCAATGATCTTGTTCAGACTGTTTATGCGGTAAGTAGGGACGACTTAGAGGGATATTTACATCCAGTTGATGCAAGGTCATCAGCTGTCAAAACGATGGTGAAGAGAACGATTGAAATTTTTAAAGAAAAAGGAATCGAGATCGGAATTTGTGGTCAGGCGCCTTCGGATCACCCGGAAGAATATCCACCATTCCTTATCGAATGTGGAATCACTTCAATTTCAGTTACTCCAGATACTGCAATAGCAGTCAGGATTGCGGTTGATAAGGCTGAGAAAGAACTCGCACTTAGTAATCTTGGCGAGTGAGGATTATCTCATCATATAGGTGTCAACCTTTGACATTTTCCGACCATACATGGTAGGTGGTCTCCATTATCACTCCTACAGCACTAACAGTTGGAAATCATATCAAGTGTGGCCCTTGATACTGAGCGGTTTAATTATTACACCGCCGTAGTAATGCTATGCCAGCCGTAATTTGTGGATACTTTAGGTCTCCGTTCACACCCGCCAAAAAAGGAGATTTAGCAAATTCTAGACCAGATGACATAGCGGCTGAAGTCGTAAAAGGTTTGATTGAAAAAACTGGAATCGATCCAAATCTGATTGAAGACTTGATACTTGGTTGTGCATTTCCCGAAGCAGAACAAGGTTTCAATTTAGGACGGATGCTATCCTTCCTCACCGAGTTACCACATACAGTAGCAGGGGTAACTGTCAATCGATTTTGTGGTTCTTCAATGCAAGCGATTCATGATGCCGCTGGCAGGATCGCTATGGGCTCAGGAGATGCATTTATTGCAGGAGGGGTCGAATCTATGACGAGAATTCCAATGTCGGGTTTTAATCCAATGCCTAATCCAAAACTCGCTGCAGAAATGCCAGAAGCTTACACAAACATGGGATTGACTGCTGAGAATCTGGCTACTATTTATGAAATCAAACGGGAATCTCAAGAAAAGTTTGCCATTGAAAGCCACCTCAGGGCGGCGAATGCAGACTTCACTGATGTCATAATACCAATAACCACTGCTGATGGAATAGTATCAACAGATGGCTGTATTAGACCCACTTCCAATGCAAGTTCTCTTGCTAGACTGGGACCTGTATTCAAAGCGGATGGTAGTGTAACAGCGGGTACTTCTTCACCACTCACAGATGGTGCTGCCTTTGTCCTCATTTGCAGTGAAAAATTCGCCATCGCACAAGGACTAAAGATTCTAGCCTCTATAGAATCAACTGCTGTATCCGGTTGTTCTCCTGAAATAATGGGAATAGGTCCAGTTGCTGCATCTCAAAAAGCACTGGCTAGAGCAGGTGTCAGTTTGAAAGATATCGATGTGATCGAACTTAATGAAGCATTTTCAGCACAATCTCTTGCGGTTATTGAAGAACTTGGACTAGATACTTCCAAGGTCAATATCGATGGTGGTGCTCTCGCACTTGGACATCCACTTGGAGCCAGCGGTGCAAGAATCGTTGGACGTGCTGCAACAATACTCACTAGAAATAAGGCTGATATTGCACTTGCAACCATGTGCATAGGCGGTGGCCAAGGAATTGCCACAGTACTCAGGAGGGTTGAATGATGGTAATAGAACTACAATCACCTATGATTCCAAGCGAACTGAGGAACCATGGTCATATCAACAAAGTTGCAGTTATTGGAAGTGGAGTCATGGGTGCGGGTATTGCCGCCCATTGCGCAAATGCAGGTTGTGATGTCTTGCTATACGACATAGTTCCCAAAGACGCCACTGATAGGTCAATCATTGCTCGAGAAGCAATAGCACGAATGAGCAAAAGTAATCCTGAAACTCTGATGCATCCCTCCAATTCTCAACGAATACGTCCAGTTAATCTTGAAGATGATTTACATCTTCTCAAAGATAGAGATTGGGTATTAGAAGTTGTAGTAGAACGTCTTGATATCAAACATAGCATCTATTCCAATATTGAACAACATATTTCTAAAAATGCAATTTTGTCTTCAAACACATCAACAATTCCAAGGTCATCTCTTGTCAAAGGCATGAGTCCATCCTTAGCTTCAAGATTCTTAATTACACACTTTTTCAATCCACCGCGCTATCTTCCTCTGCTAGAATTAATTGTCGGAGAGGAAATAGAAGAGGATATTTTCCACAGGATGAGTATCTTCGCCTCCGAAAGACTCGGAAAGAAAGTAATTCTTTGCAATGACACTCCTGGATTCATAGGTAATCGTCTTGGAATATACTTCGTACAACGTTCTATTGCTGCCACATTAGATTATGGTTTCACCGTGGAACAGGCAGATGCTATGCTTGGTCGCCCGATTGGGCTGCCAAAGACAGGAGTTTTTGCATTGATGGACTTGGTTGGAATCGACATTATTCCTGCCGTTATTCAGAGCATGGTGGAAAATTTACCGGCTGATGATCCACTGCATATCATAGCAGGAAAGGGAGAGGAGATTATCAGCGATATGATCGCCAAAGGATACACAGGTCGTAAGGGTAAAGGTGGGTTTTTCAGACTTAATACAGAAGATGGTAAGCGAACCAAAGAAGCAAGAAGCCTCATTGACGGTTCATATCAAACCGCTACACGCAATGCTGCTTTCACCTCTGCTAAAGTAGGCCGCCAAGGACTCAAACGCCTCATGACTCACCCAGACAAGGGTGCTGCTTTTGTCAAAGAAATATTACTTGATACATTTGCTTATGCGGCCTCACTGGTACCGACTGTCAGTGAAGACATTCATGCAATTGATAGTGCAATGAAGGTAGGATATAATTGGAAGAAGGGTCCTTTTGAAATGATGGACTCCATTGGTATTGATTGGCTTGTCGGAGAAATGAAATCGGCTAATATTGCAGTTCCTGAATTCTTATCTCTTGCGGCAGAACACGGTTCTTTCTACGGTATAGAGGAAGCCGAAATAACTCGACTGAACTCCACTGGAGATCACATTCAAATTCTAAAAGGTGCTCAGGAAACTACTGTAGCAGACATCAAACGTAGACGTGGTAAGGCGATTAGAAGAAATGCTTCGGCTAGTATTTGGGATGCCAATGATGGAATCCTTTTAGTCGAATTCCACTCGAAAATGAATGCTTTAGATCCATTCATTATGGAAATTCTTCTCGCTGCTGTTGACATTGCAGAAAGCGATGGCTGGAAGGGAATATTAATCGCTAACGATTCTAACAATTTCTGTGCTGGTGCCAATCTTGGACTTGCATTATTTGGAGCAAACCTTGGAGCATGGAGTTCATTAGAGGAATTTATTGCTCTAGGTCAAGACACCTATCAATCTCTAAAATATGCAGAGGTACCAGTTGTTTCAGCTGCTTCTGGAATGTGCCTTGGAGGTGGATGTGAAATTTTACTCCACTCCGATGGCATTGTCGCTCATTCGGAATCATATATCGGATTGGTTGAAACTGGAGTCGGTATTATTCCTGCATGGGGTGGTTGTAAGGAGATGCTTGCACGAGTTACTACGGAGGGGCTAGTCGGATTAGGACCAATGGCTGCAACCATGATGGTTTTCGAAAATATAGGTATGGCCAAGATTGCTAAATCGGCACAGCAAGCCAAAGATCTAGGTTATCTTCGAGGTAGCGATCGTATCACGATGAACCGTAATCATGTTTTGGCTAATGCTAAGTCATACTTGCTGGAACTAGCCGAAGATTATTCCCCACCTAAACCCCATGTCTACCATCTACCTGGGCCTTCTGGAAGGTCAGCATTAACCATGGCTTTGAACGACCTTGCTATTGCCGGCCATGCCACACCTCACGACATCACCGTCATCAGTGAACTTGCAAAAGTTCTGACCGGAGGGGAATGTGACCATACAGGGGAACTGAGCGAGGATGATATTCTTGCACTTGAGAGAAAAGCAATCTCAAAACTAGCTCGAAATGAATTAACATTAGACAGAATGGAACATATGCTGAGTAAGGGCAAACCATTGAGGAACTGAAGGAGGGGGATTATGACTGTATACAAAGCACCTTTGAACGACTACAAGTTCCTATTCCACGAAATATTCGATGTTGTCGAAGTGTGTAATCGCTTAGGATATGAAAATCTTGATAGAGAGATGATCGATATGATGACTGAAGAGTGGTCACAATTCGTAATAGACGTGTGGAAACCATCAAACAGTGATGGTGATAAAATTGGTTCACAATTGAAAAATGGAGAAGTTATCTCACCACCCGGTTTCAAGGATGCATGGAAACAAACAGTTGAATCTGGTTGGTTGCTGTCAGTTTGCAAAGAGGAACATGGTGGCATGGAATTGCCCCTCTTCTTCCGTAATGCAATGGATGAGCCTGCAATATCTTGCAATATGGCAATCTCGGTGGTAGCAGCATTAAGTCTAGGTGTTTACGACATAATAAGTAGCCATGCTTCACAGGAAAATATCGACCTTTATGCTGCCAAAATTGGTAGTGGGGAATGGTGCGGGACAATGTGCCTTACCGAGCCACATTGTGGTACCGATCTTGGCTTAATCAAGACCAAAGCAACCCCTCAAGAAGATGGTTCATTTACTATTACTGGGACAAAGATTTTCATTACAGCAGGTGACCATGATTTGAGTGATAACATCGTTCACATGGTGCTAGCTAAACTACCTGGTGCACCAGAAGGGTCCAAAGGTATCTCACTATTTCTTGTACCAAAATTCCTCAGTGAGGGAGATGAACTTTCGAGCGAAAAAAATAACACATCAATCTCTGGAATCGAAGACAAGATGGGGTTGCATGGTTCACCAACCTGTGTATTAAATTTCGATTCTAGTAAAGGCTGGCTAGTGGGGGAAGAGAATACAGGTATGGCCTTGATGTTCGAGATGATGAACAGAGAAAGATTGGCGACCGGAATGATGGGTCTCGGATTAGGTGAAATTGCATATCAAAATGCTTTAGCCTGGTCTTTAGAAAGACGTCAAGGAAGAGACCTGCGTGGCATGAAAGATCTAGATGCGCCAGCAGATAATATTCTAGTTCATCCTGATGTCCGTAGAATGTTGCTAAAGGCCAAGGTTAACTGTGAAGGAACTAGAGCCCTAGGAACATGGATTGGGATACTACTCGATGAGATGAAAAGAGGTGATGAGGAAACTAAAAAACATGCCACTTCACTAATCGCATTACTCACTCCGGTCATGAAAGCGTATTCAACAGATGTTGGTTGCCAAAGTGCATCGCTTGCAATACAAACCATGGGTGGAGCAGGGTATTGTTCGGAGTATGGAGTTGAACAATTCTATCGTGATGCAAGAATCGCTCCTATCTGGGAAGGGACAAATGGGATACAAGCACTCGATTTAGTAGGGCGTAAAGTTACCCAAAACTTCGGTCATAATCTTCGACATTTGATGTGGCCATTACTTGAATTCATAGAAGAAAACCGTGCTATTGAGGAAATGGTAGAATTCAATAAGCCGCTACATAAGAGTGTGAAAGGATTACAACAACTAACACTTCTTCTAATGGCAGAAGGTGCTGGAAATCCACACTTTTTAGCGGCAGGTGCTACCGATTATTGTACATACTTTGGAAATACCTTACTAGCCTACTTATGGGCGAGAATGGCGAGAGTATGTATCAATGCTAAGGCGAATGGAAGCGCAACTGAATTTCATGAAGCCAAACTTGCAAGCGCACGAGTATTCTTTGCAGAAATCCATCCAGACAATGTTGGTCTTGCCGCTAAAATCGTTGCAGGACACAAGCATCTAATGTCATACCCGGAGGCTTCATTCTGATGAAGTCACAGTTTCCAGCGAGCAAAGGTGCAGCTGCATATTCAAAAAGTTTGCAATGGAAAATGTCATGGCCTTGGACTATCTTCTGGGCACTTATCGCTATTGAGTTGATATTGTGGCACCAAGAGAGTCAAATTCTAATAAATATTTTATTCTGGACAATTTCCATTACTATTGCATTGAATGCAATCTACTTGGGTTTTGAAGCAAAGGTATTGGCAGCATTTTTCCGACCTTATCCAAAGGATGCAGGCGAAGTCACCAATCCAAATTGGCGCCTTGTCGAGTTTACAGGATGGGGCGGGGACGAGCCAATGGGATATTTCATTCCAGCAAAAGGTATATCGAAAGGCTTGATCTTATACATACATGGATATTCTTCTTCCATGGCTCGAGCAGAAAATAGAATCACTCATCTTAGCAATCAAGGATTTGATGTAGCCGGTATAGATATGAGAGGGCATGGTCGTTGTTCTCTAAATAAGGATTGGACATTACTAAAGGTAGCAGCAGATATAGAGGCCTTTTTGGACACGATAATTTGTGAATACAAGGAATTGCCAAGAGTTCATTTCTACGGTCATTCAATGGGAGGATTTCTTACCCTGAGACTATCTAGTCACAAATCTGGATGGTGGAAAGATCAACTAGATTCGATAATCTTGGAATCCGCTGTATCATCAATACCAGAGATCATAAAATTGCGTGTAGGTTCAATGTGGAATTTAGGTCGCCCCTTGATTCGTCTAATTATACGCACAGAGATGAAAAGAATTCATCCTGACTTGACAATTACATTCTGGAACGCTAAAATACCACAAATTGGATTACCAGGAATTCCAGTGCTGACACTTCAATCTAAGAATGACAGCGCACTAGGTAGAACACATTATAATCTGATTAAGAAGCATATTCCAGATGATGGAGAAAATCAATTCCATCTAATTTCTGATTTAGAACATACTACTACTTTAGATTCAATGACTCGAAGAGAGATTCTTGAGAAATGGCTGATTAAAAGGAGTTGATTAGGTGAGTGACGAAAAACGGTTTATGAAAGCTACAAAAGAGGTAATGAATCTAAGTAGCAGACCTGACAATAAGACTATGTTAATGCTATATTCGTTGTATAAGCAGTCTACTGAGGGGGATGTTTCAGGGGGACTCCCTGTAAGTGAAGGAATTGCTGCAATAGCAAAATACCGAGCCTGGAAAAAATTGAAGGGCAAGGATTCACAAGAGGCGATGAAAGAATACTCTGACATAGTCGACAACTTACTGGAGCGTTCTGAGAAAATATCAGACATCAAAACATGGAATGGCCGCACTGTGCTAATCAGTGGTTCTAGTCGAGGACTCGGACGGGCAATGGCACTACGCTTCGCAGAAGAAGGAGCAAATCTTGTTCTCCTCGGACGTACACTTGATGCTGAAGACGGAAAAGGTTCTCTTAATGAGACCGCCGAAATGGTTGAATCTGCAGGTGGTAAAGCAGCAGTTGCAGTTTGTGATGTTCGGAATGATGCGGATGTGATTGCTGCTGTCCAGATAGGAGTTGATGCATTTGGTGGAATCGATGCTGTCATTTGCAATGCTGGTGCGTTATTTATTGCACCATTTGATGAAACTCCATTGAAGAGATTTGACCTTGTCCACGAAGTAAATATTAGAGCCTCATTTTCCTTATGTCAAGCGGCCTTGCCACATCTACGCAACAGTGATAATGGTAGGATATTGCTGATTTGTCCACCGATTTCATTAGATCCAAAGTGGTTTAATGGTTCTGTGGCTTATACGATATCCAAATTCTCAATGTCGATGCTCGTATTGGGTCTCGCGGAGGAATTATCAATGGATGGAATCTCAGTAAACGGACTTTGGCCTGCCACTACAATTGATACTGCTGCTGTTAGATACAACAAAGCTCTCGGTGGTGCTGAAATGGTTAGGCGTAGTAGAATTCCGCGAATTGTTGGAGATGCAGCATTCGCAATAATGAGCAAATCAAGTGAATTTACTGGGAAATTCCACACCGATGAATCGGTATTACGAGAACAAGGCGTAGAGGATTTCGTTCAGTACGCTGTAGAGCCAGGGATGCCTTTACAACCTGATTACTACCTTTAGAACGGAATTGTCCGTAAGGAATTTTCGTGTATTCCGGTACGAGCATTACTTCGACGTGATTATGTTTTTTGAATCAATTTAAGGCAATCTGTCCATGAGGTTTTGAAGAGTTCCTTGGATGTCTGAGATAACTGTTTCCAAGAACCCTACCCGGTCTTCGAGAGATG
>JABIUA010000099.1 GCA_018667575.1 Methanobacteriota archaeon
CAGTTCCATGCCTAATATAGAATATGGTTCTGACGCGTTAATTACAGTTCAATCCGACTCCATGTCTGAATCAATAACTCACACTAGGATTAATTCACAATATCTCGGTTTGAATTCTGATATGGCGATACTAGATGCAGATATTGAATTCAAGCGTGTCATTTCACCAACGGTTAATTCGATGCTCTCGTTGCATAATAATGACGCAATCGGTTGGGAGGAAAATGATGCTAATTGGCGGTTTTATACCACCGTCGACGAATGGAATGATGGAGGCATTGATTCGGTTGGAGCGGCATCTAATACAATTCTGATGGCAGGTCAAGCATCACAAAGATTTTCCTTTTCCATTGAAGATGTAATTCAAAGTAGTTTAGATGAGTCTTCACAAAGTGGGTTGGAATTTACTTTATTGAGCCGACTAGGAGATGAATCCTTTTCCACAAATAATGCAATCAGTTTCGGTTCAACAGAAAGCGCAACTCTTTCTTCACAACCTAAACTCGAAATAACTTACATGCTAAGTCAAAACAGTATTGTTCCAAGTCCTGAACTTTTGACTCCTGTTGATGGAGGGCCAGTTTGGAATCTTACGGGCGATAATATCTCGGCCAATACTTTACCTTCAATGACCTGGAATAGTTCTCTTTCCAGTCCTTACGGTATGCTTTTCCAACTCTCGGAAGATAAGTATTTCAGAAATTTATTATTCAATAATGATTCTAGAGTTGCTAATCCAATTCAATCAAGTTCCGGGAACTTCGCAATTCCTCATGACATGCCTTTGGATACTGGAAAAATGTACTTCTGGAGGATGTCCAACTTTGACAGTGATAATAGATTAAGTGATTGGGTATATTCATCTTTCTTAGTTAGTTCTTTGTCGTCTAACTGGCTTGGTGGAGATCGCTATGAGATGTCATTAGAATTAGGGACAGAATCACAGGAACAGTTCTACCCTAACTGTTATGAGTCTAGTATTAGTAGTACTTTTACAAGTTTCAATAATTATGGTTCTTCGACAATTATAGTTTCTGATGACCAGACGCAAGGTATAGCAACATCTCTTCTACAATGTGACGTTTCTAATTATTTACTTCCAAGTGGATACGCTATTGAATCATCTCAGATTGAACTCCAGTTGTCGAGTTACAGTAACCCGGCAGAAATTGGAGTTTGGGAAGGAATAGAGCATAATTGGTCTGCTAAAGACGTGACATGGAATAACTATGGGGGTGCACAAGGGCAACTCCTAGATACTCAAGCCATTACAAATTCAGCTCTACAGGGAGATATAGTAGCATGGAATGTTACTTCAGCAACTCAGAGGTCAATGAGGGATGGAACTCCATTGGATTTAATTTTCAATACTATCACTCCATCAACTTCAACTTCTTTTTATTCGAGTTTTGAGTTTGACCAAAGTAAGCGTCCTTCGCTTAAGTACGTGTATATTCCCGGTTCAAACCAATTGCCAGACTACCCAACACTAGATCTGCCATTGAATGGTGACTGGATTTATACTCCAGATTTCACCTTGATAGGGGAAACGAAACCCACTCTTGATTGGACTGATAATTCTCAATCTAGTAATGTAATTGGGTGGGCACTGGAAATCGATTCTAGTTCTAGTTTCTCTTCTAATGAATTACAAACTTTCACTTCATGGAATGATGCAGGTTTTGACATGACAGGTACAAGTTTTGAGATACAAAACGACTTAGAAATTGGAGAGCAGTGGTTCTGGAGAGTGAAGGCACTATCCGACACATATCAATTAGGTGACTGGTCTCCAGCATCACATTTCTATCTGCCAAATATGGATACAACTACAATCGATGCAGACCATTTCACTATGAACTTGAGGCATGAGGAAGTAATGCCTCACCTTTCTTTGCCATTCTTTGAAGACACCTATATCTCTGATGATGGTAGTGCGATAGCATTTTCTCAGGGTTCGAGTTTTGATGTGAAGGTTGGAACATCAAACATAGGCGATAATTTCTCTGGTCTAGTAAAAATGGACATCAATCATCAAATTCAACCAAATAACGGGAGGCTTATTTCAGCGAATCTAAAGATGTATAGTAGCCCTGTTCTCTCTACACAAAACATCCCAGTTGCAGTGAGGCCAGTTTTGGTTCCATGGGCCGATAATGCTTCTTCATTGTC
>JABIUA010000161.1 GCA_018667575.1 Methanobacteriota archaeon
ACATTTGTCCCATCACATGAAATATCCTCTACGTTTGCATCATTCATCAAAACATCCATTTGACCGTATCCGATCAAATCTCTTCTCAAATAATAGAAAATTTTAGACTTTGACTTCTTATTAATCTTCATCCCATAAGATTTGATGACTTTGTCCATTGCAGTCCTAACATAGGCTTCGGGATTGGCATCAATCTCTTCGATATTCGCAGTTAGAGAGCGGATGAAAATATCCATTATTTCGTCTCTATACTCTTCTTCTTTTTTCGTCATCGGAGGCTCGATGATTTGGTAAATAATATTCAGAGTTTGCCTATCTCTTACAACTCTGGCGAATGCGTGAGGCGGCAAAACAGGGTATTTGTCAAGCTCATCATACTGCGCTCTTTGTTGGGCTCTTTGGCGTTTACCTCTACTCCCTTTTTTTCGCGCCATGCATAATCCCTCGCCGAAGCATTCTATCACACGCCTCGGACGACTATAACACTTCGGTGATATTACAGCAGAAAACCATAACCCTGCGAGGCAAAACCAAAAGCCATCATGAGTTTGAGAATTGCTCGAGCCAATTTTCACAAAGCGTGTAGAAATCCTCGAGATTCGAATCATTTGGCAAAACAATATCTGCGGTTTCAATCAATTTATCAAGCCCCCAGCCTGTTTCTCGCTTTTCCCTGACTTCAAAAGCTGCATAGTCTCCATCTTCGGACCGTCCACGGCTTTGAATTCTTTGAAACCTAACTTCCATTGAGGCTGTTATTGCGATTGTCGAAAATGTATCGCCCCACCTAGAATAAAATAAATCAAATTCGGCAGTCCCTCTTAGGCCTTCTATCAAAATCAACTCATTGTCTTCAAGTAACTCATCCACTGCATCGCACAGTCTTTTTGCTAATACATCATCACCAAACTCAGACCTCAATTGAGCGGCTATTTTACCAAAAATATCAGGGCTCTCTTCGAGTCCAAGTCTAGAAACTTCAGCCCTAACCATGTCACCCATTGACAAAATTGGTATTTTCGAACGTTGTAGTACTGCGGCGAATTCACCCTTTCCAGAGCCGGGCAAACCACACACAGCAAGGACTCTTCCCATGATTGGGCCTTGGGTAGGACGCCCTTGAACATAACCCCTTATGCAAAGGCATTGTAAACTATTCAAGTCAATTAATTATTGAAATGTGAGTTGCCCCAACGCCTATCCATTAATTTCCACAACAACATAGAAGCTAACAGAAGTACCACTGAAATTGCGATCATACCCATATATCCCTGTTGAACCAAACCCTCATCATACATTGCTGCTGTTGCCGCAAGACCATCTTGAGAAGTCCTTTCCCACCAATTACCGTAAAGAGATACATCTCCTTGAGTAAATGAGAGTAAGAACAATCCCAAAAGAGGAAGTACCGTACCAATCCAAAACCATATCATAATTGATGCATCGAAAATTGCTTGATTTGGCCTTAGACCCATCAAGTAAGCAGTCAGTGCTACAATGTATATCGAATTTGCAAACATAACAATAATACTAGTGGGAAGCGATGCCCATTCATCTAATCTCCAAGCCATTAAAACAATGAAAATCAAAGATATCCAAGATGTGGCCAAAAAGTAAACTACAACTTTAGCCCTAATTAACTGAGGTACCCTAAGTGGAAGTCCATTCATGAATTCTGGAGAATCAAGGATGGTGAGCCAAGAATAAAAGTTGAATCCAAAGAAGCCTAAGAATGGAGCATAGGATAGAAGATTTATCGGAATTGGGGCTTCAGCAAAATCGACTAACCAAGCCATTCCAAGTAGTACAAGTAGCGGTATTGCATATGAAACAGTCATTTTCTTTATCGAGCCAGAGCGAAATAAATCAACAAATTCTTTTGCCACAATCAACCTAACTTCTCCTTTGCCAAGGAAACCAAGTCTCTGGTATATCGGCTCCAACATATCGCCTTTTTCCACTACGCTAACATCAAAGTCGTCCACGATAAGTAAGGAAGATAGGTAACCAAGACCGATGCATACTATGAACGAAATAATAGCGATGAATATATTTTGAGTAGATTGAACCTTTAGTCCAAGTAGAAACCACTCTAAATCAAATAATCCAATACCAGCACTTATTCCAAATAAAACAATCAATACTGGCCCCAAAATTGTGTATGGCCTACCACGCATCCAAAGTGCCGAGGCTAAGAAAGAAAAAACCAAACCCTGAGCAAGAGTGACAACCATCGCAATCCAAGTCCAAGGAAGGCTGCTAATTTCGAGAGGAGTATTTATCGATGCAACTACTTCAAGTCCAATTCCCAAAAACATTCCAAATATTATTGGCGATAGAATTAGTAAAACATAGAAGCAAAGGTCTTTAACAAAATATACGAAATGTGCTACTGAATTAGGTAATGGCTGCAAAGCAGGAGATGCAAGCAAGAAATTTTTTGTCCCTGTTCTACGAATTAGCGCCTCTCTACCCATGAATGCAAATGTACCCATACCCAGACTAAATACCAACAATGGGAGATGTAAGCCAAATCGTAATTCTTGCCAAGTGAAAGTTTTCGACTCAATATCGCTTGTTTGAGCCGCAGAATCACCTACAAGAAATTGCAGTCCAATTGTTGATATCATGGTCACTAATGAAAGTAAGAGAGGGAATAAAACGACTTGACGTGCTTTTGCAAATTCGATGTTTTTCCTAAATTCTTCCTTGAACATTACTTTGAATGTTGCAATAAAAGCCGAAAAACCACGCATAGGAGTATGTAACTTCTGACCTTGAGAACCTGTTCCAAGACTGGTTAGAGTAGTATTAGATTCGACTTCATCCCAATCTCTAGATGAAATCAAAATACCTGACAAGTCTACTCCTCCTCAGTAATTCCTTCTTCACTAATTCTCTCAACATCTTCAATCGAACGGCCAACAAGTCTGATGAAAACATCTTCTAATGTCTCATCAGTAGAAAGTTTGAGTTCGCTTACCGAACCTGCTGCAAGAACTTTACCATCATTGATAATAGCCATTCTATTACACATCCTTTCCGCCATTTCCAGCACGTGTGAGCAGAGGAATATAGTCCCACCTTGTTCAACATGGTCCAGCAACCATTGCCTACATTTCCGTTGATAAATTGGATCTAAGTTAGCAAATGGTTCATCTAAAAATAATAATTTTGGACGGTGTATGAAAGCAGCGGCAAGCATAACTTTTTGTCGCTGGCCTTTGGATAAATCCTTACACATAGTATTCCTTTTTTCCTCTAATCCAAACCAATCAAGCCAGTGTTCGACTTCGTTTTTGTAATCATCCACATTCCTCAATGTGGCTACAAATTCAAGAAATTCGACAGGTGTAAGAAATGATGGTGGCGACTCTGACTCGGGAACAATGCCAATATTAGCCTTGAGTTTTTGTGGGTCTTTTACTGCATTGATTCCTAGAATTTCTATCAATCCTTTACTAGGCTTTAGTTGTCCTGTGAGTAATTTGATGAAAGTAGATTTGCCCGCACCATTAGGCCCAAAAACACCGAAAAATTCTCCTGAATGTACTTCTACATTCAATGGATGTAAAGCGATGAAGTCGCCATATTTCTTGGCCATATCTACTGCCTTGACCAGCGCAACCTCACTATCACCCATATGATGACCTAACATCGCTCCGCTTTTTACTATTGGTTTGAGCAATTAAAGCGTATAAATCATGAAGTCAGTCCTTCTGGCATGACCATGAGCGCACCACAAAGCGAGGTCTTACAAGTTGAATTAATTCCATCGGATGAAGAAGACGTCAACAAAGGAAGCATAGCATTAGTCACTATTAATCGTCCAAATAAGTTGAATGCACTGAATTCTGAAGTAATGGACTCAATCAAGAAAATGTGTAAATGGGTTGAATTGGAAGACTCTGTGAGGTGTATCGTGTTTACCGGCGCCCAGCCATTACCGCCTGCTGAAGGTAAAAGGGCTAAGCCTAATGCATTTGTAGCCGGTGCGGATATCACAGAGTTTGTCGGTAAAAATAGTAATGATATCAAAGTCCAATTTACCGATAACGGAGTTGAAGCAATTTGGTCGTTAACTAAGCCGACAATTGCCATGGTAGATGGTTTTGCTTTGGGTGGAGGATGTGAAGTAGCTTGCTCTTGCGACATTAGAATTGCAAGTACTCGCTCAAAGTTTGGAACACCTGAAATCAACCTTGGACTGATTCCTGGATACGGTGCAACCCAGCGTTTGATGAAACTTCTCGGCTATGGTAAGACGATGGAACTAGTTATGACTGGCGAAATGATTGGTGCTGAGGAAGCACATCGGATTGGTTTGGTAAATCATGTAGTTGAGCC
Organism: Methanobacteriota archaeon; assembly: GCA_018667575.1. Classification (GTDB taxonomy): domain Archaea; phylum Thermoplasmatota; class Poseidoniia; order Poseidoniales; family Poseidoniaceae; genus MGIIa-L1. The sequence continues at coordinate 4,348 of JABIUA010000161.1, forward strand.
CGAAGAGTTGGTAGAAGTTACAATGAAAATGGCTAAGGTTATTGCAAGTAAGTCTTCTAACACACTCGCTATTGCTAAATCCACAATCCGAACTTCTCTTGAAGTCGGACTAGAAGAAGGTGTGGCTATTGAGGCCGACGCCTTCGCTGGACTGTTTGATAGCGAAGATAAGGAAATTGGGGTTCAGGCGTTCCTAAACAGGGAAACACCCCAGTGGAAACATAAGTGAATTAAAATCCAATTACCATTTTCCAGCCAATTACAAAAATAGCTATATCAGCGATTGCATGAGCAATCCACGCTATCCAGATACTACGATATGTCATATATAGCCATGAAAATATGGCTCCACCGATGAATACTCCTAAAGATGCTAGTAAGTTACCGAGTGGATCTATGAAATATGCTAGAGCGATAGTGTGATGTATGGTAAAAATACCTGCTGAGAGAAAAACAGGAACCCATACGCCACCAACCAATTGTTCTATCTTTGAAGTGATGAACCAGCGGAAAACATATTCTTCTAACACTGAATTGATAAATACCCAGAATAGAATCGCTAAAGCAAACTTCCAAGCCACGGTCAGACCAACGGTATCTAGAATTTCAGTCAAATCATCAGCTTTCAGTAACTTATCTCCTAACAAGAAATAAGCAATAAAAATCACAATTAGCATTCCTACCCCCATAATCACGGAAACTTTCCACCCTCCATTTTTTGGTAAAGACAGAGATTTTTCACCTTTTTCGATACGTAGATACCAGAAAGCGGGTAATCCAAATATCCATATTTTTGTGAAAATGAATACAAAAATGGCTAGTAAACCAGCCTTGAAAGCAAAGCCAGTGATGACAGAAACACTCGGTGCAATCGCAACTAAAATTAGTCCGAGTAATGCTAAATTATTGTTAGTGGAAACATCGGTCACATCAGATTCTTCTTCAAAGACCATCGGTGTGACCTCTTCAATCTTCCATTTCATCTCTTAGTGCTGCTAAAGCACTACTCGCTGAAGAGTCAGGTGCTGGAAGAGGCGGAAGTGGTAATTCTCCTAGACCCGGTAGAGGTGGCAAAGCATTACCATCTAGACCGATCAGTTCTGGTAACTTCGATTTCTTTTCGACCTCTTCAAAACCATCATCGAGTGGAGTTCTTAGTTTCAAAATATTACTATCATCTAATCTTATGAAAGTAGCCCCATAAATATGGCCTGGTTGAGGGTTTTCAGGCTCCACTAATACGTTTTGACCATGATTTGCATTTTGAAGAACTGCGACTAAGTCTTCTCCAGCAGTATGCTCTTCCCACATCCTAACTGTTGAGGCTCTTATTTCAGCCAATTGACCTCTGCGCCTCTTCTCGATTCTATCTCTAATTTCTTGATGTTTAATTCTACGATTAGAAACTGTAACCTCGATATCTGCATCTTCTACAGACTCAGGACTCACCTCAACAACATACTCATCTGCTTTGTGTAATTCTTCAATTTCAACTTCGACTTCTTCTAGAGAAATCATTTCGTCGCCTTCAGAATCGAGAGCTTGTTGTTCCAATTCTGCTGCTTTTATTTTAGCCATCTTTCGCTCGCGAAGTGTTGCTCCATCCAATGAATCTTGTTTCACTGGTTGAGGTATATCTGAATTATCTTCATCTTCAACTTCAGTCTGTTCTTCTGTGACTTCAGCTACAGGTACTGATTGTTGTATCGGCACACGAGCATCTTGCTTACCACCCAACAAAACCCAAATAGTAGTAAAGACAAATGTAACGCCGATTAAAGTCCACTTACCATTATCGGTTAAAGTCGAGGCGGAAGTCAAGTAATAAAACCCGGAAGTAAGAGCCATCAAGCCGGTTACAGTTCGTGCAAACCCCATGTCCCTCACCACCATGCAACTGCTTCTAACTTATCATGCTGATGGCAATTGGTTGAATAAGTCGTTTAATGCCCTACTTCTATGACTGAATTTTTTCTTGACGCTACTTTCAACCCCCCCAAAAGGTGAGCCGTGGGTACTAGTTGCACCATATTCTCCGGCAGCAAGCGAGTCGCCAACAGAATCTAAGTCATATGGAACAAAAAGTGGGTCATAACCAAAGCCATTGCCTTCAACTACGCTTTGAGAGATATATCCTGGACAAGAACCATTGCCAACAAACGTCTTGCCATCATCCCAAAGAACGGCTACTGCTCTAAATTCAGCAGACCTAAGAGTTGCTAATCTAACACTATCTTCGGAAGTAAGATGTGATAATAA
>JABIUA010000105.1 GCA_018667575.1 Methanobacteriota archaeon
CAATTAGCTTCGTCCTCTACCCAACCTAAATTTTCATTATGATGAAACGATAACATCGGTGGAGTTTGAGGGTTTGAAAGTCGAGTGAATATGACATCTGCATCAATTATCGAGAGACTAGAATTTAATCCGAGATAATGTGCGTTAATCCTAGTATGAACTACGGATTCAGATATAGAATCTGATCGAACTATTAATTGATCATTTAAACCGTATTCAAAATTTGGTGTCGAACTATCTACATGAACATCTTCTATCAGTCTTAAGCCATCTAAATTTAGGTCGGCGGAATAAGCGCTAATTGTTGCTGTACCATCATTATTGTCAATAACATCAAGACTTGGTAATAAAAAGTATCCAGCGGACCAATTACTGATCATTCCCGAAGAATCTAGAGAACGTGACCTGTAGTGAACAATACTACCATTCTGAATCGAATCACTTTGAGGTATCGTGAAACTACCTGAATTAGAAGTTGTTGTAAAAGGGTCGTTCAAGGTTGAATAAATCCAGTCTAAGTCAGAATTATTTCTAAAGTCGTCACCTAATGAAAGTTGAAATTCAACTTGTGAGCCATTTAGATTATTGTACGAAAGAGTTGGATTAGTTTCGGCACTTAGGATGAAACTATTAGACATCAAAGGCATCCCATCGGTAGCAAAATCAGAAATCACACTGCCACCATCACCAGGCGTTACAGATAACATCTCAAGGAATAATTCCGGGTGATAAGAAGTTGTAGTATTTGTTTGGTCAGCGCATTGAAGCATACCTCCGACTGCTGAAATTAGGAAGTCAAAAGTAGTACTATTACCGATGGAATCTTGCTGAACCAGTTTAGTAACGTTAAACGAATAATTGTAGATTCCTGTTGAAGCGATTTGAGTTTCTAATGCAGGTAACTCCCATTCACTTCTGTCAGAACCTACTTCATCTCCTCCAGGAATTTGCCAAAAAGTCGTAGAATCAGAATTGCCCCATGTAGCCTCAGATGCCCTCCAAGACTGTTCTATTGAAGATACATACGCACTTATCGCACCGATGGGTGAATAATTATTGGTACAGTACAATGATAGAGTTGCGGATTGAATAGTATCACCGTAAGTTACTGAATTTGGAAAATTCATCAAACCCCTTGCTTCGTCGGTTGCGTTGACTCCAATGAGTGTATTTGGCTCAGAGATAAAATTGAAATTTGAATCCAATGATGAAATGTAAACTTGAGATGATGCCGATTCGGTCCGAGTGCTCGTTTGGTTTACTTCATTATCTCCCAATATTGGCTCCTCTAGTGCCATTTGAGTGACAAGAATATCCGCTGAAAGGAACATAATTACTAGCAAAATCGCTGCGGCGCTTCGGCGGGAATTTGACTTATACAACATGGGGCTCGAGTCAATCACTAAGGCTCCGTTATACTGTCTTTTCGCTTCGATGACCAAAAATCTTCGAAAAATACCTCTGAGAACATAGTCTAAATCAAGGCGAATGTTGAAGGGCGCTCGCCGTTGAGAGGGTGGCATGAGCGAACTTTGGGTTGAGAAACACCGGCCTCAATCTGTCACAGAAATTCGAGGTCAACCCGCTGTTGTTCAACGCTTGATAATCTATGCTGAGAAAAAAGAGTTTCCTCACCTATTGTTTGCCGGCCCCCCCGGAACTGGCAAAACTACTGCTGCAATGGCATTAACCAAGGATGTATTCGGTCCAGAGTATAGACAAAATCTTCTTGAAATGAATGCTTCGGATGAAAGAAAACTCGAAAGTATTCGTACTAAAGTCAAGCAGTTTGCTAGAACTAGTCCTTATGGTGGAGCATCTTTCAAGATCATATTCCTCGATGAAGCAGATGCATTGACAAATGATGCGCAAGGCGCACTTAGGAGAATCATGGAGCAGTATGCTGAAACATGTCGATTCATACTTTCATGTAATTATTCATCAAAGATTATTGAACCTATTCAGTCAAGATGTGCGGTTTTTAGATTTAGACCACTTTCGGATTCTGATGTCGCTTCTCAAGTCCATTACGTGGCTAAAGAAGAGAAAGTCACCTTAAGCGATGATGCTGCTGAAGCGTTGACTAGAATATCTCAAGGTGACCTAAGAAAAGCCCTAACGGCACTGCAAGTGGCGGCTGCAATCAGTATGGACGTGACAAGAGAATTAATCTATGAAACATCTGCAACCGCCCCACCTGAAAGTCTTCATCAGTATCTAATGTCATGCAAAGATGATGGATTTCACTCTGCACGCAGGAGGCTTAGAGAATTACTAGACAAGTATGGTCTTGCTGGTACAGACTTTGTCAATCAACTGCACAGAGAACTTTACACCGCAGATTTCCTTTCAGAAGATGCTAAACTAGACCTAACTGAATGGATGGCAGAAGTGGACTACCGACTTGTTGAAGGCGGGGGAGAGCAAATCCAACTCGACGCATTGACCGCTAGACTAGTGACACACTTGAGCAAGTGATTCACTTTCACTTTCAGATTTACCGTCTACTAAATTGACTACATAGGTAACTGATTGGAATGTTTGATGACGATTAAGAATACTGTAATGGATGCACTCTGCTGGACTCCTCTAGCACCAATAGTCAGATACTCCCGAAAGAGAGTTATCAATAAGAAAACTCCTGAAGATTATGATGTTCGTAGAATTAGAGAATTATTGAATAACATAATGGTCGCACATGGCGACATGCTCTCATAAATCACTCAAGTGATTCTACCACGGTCAGAGTCCAATCATAGCTCCGGGTATTGACCCAAGGATCTCCTTCTTCAGTGATAGTCACGCTGATTCGATGCTCACCGGTAGCCAAATCACTACCTAATAAAATCGCAAATGATTGGTCCTTAATATGTGGAATCAATTCCGGGGCTGAACTATTATCGGTTGTATTTGCAGAGGCGATTCTTTCTCCGTTTTCTTCCCAAAATGTGGCATTACTTTCGATTATATCGGAACTAGTTTGGTGAGAAATTTCAACAACAACTTTTGCTCCATCTGAGTTTACATTGTCCGCTAAGCCAAATAGCAACCAGACGTCACCGCTAAGGTTACCATCATTATCGACAAACCAAACAATCTCTCCATCGCCGCTTGAATCTTCATTGAAAAGTAAGTCAGTTCCATTATCGGTAGCTATAGCCCATTCACTAGCGAGTTTTGGCGCAACTATGTCTCCAAAGGGCGGATTTACTAGCAAAAATGCCAGTGCTAAGAAAGAGAATGTATGTAAGAAACCTGCTTTGAACCAAGTACCCTTAGTGTAATGCTCCTGATATGATTTTGGCATTACCATTCTATGAACTTGTGGAATTAAAATTACAGCACTTAGAGGCATCAAATAAAGAATATCTGACTTCTCTTGGGAGGTGTTTGGCATCAATACATAGCGCATTGCCAAAGATACCAAAATAGTAAATGTAAAAACTAGCCACATTGAAGCGGTATCCGCCTTCTCTTTCTTGACATGTTTGACTGGGTCAAAAGCCTCGATTCCAAGATTGGAACCGCTTCGACGTACCTTTCTTTCTTGGCTTGCAGCACCCGAACGTTGTTTACGTTCCGCAGCGGCTGCTGCCATGGCTGTCTGAAGGTCGACCATGAACCGTCGGACGACTGTAAGTGCATGAAGGCTGCGGAAGATTTTGAGCCGGATTTTGAGTTTCTCGACTGGTAAATCCTCCGCATTATTCAAAGAGTAAGTGCCACACGCCGATTCAAGCCGGGGTGGCGTAGTTGGTGGCGCGTCGGACTCATAGGGCAGCCTACAAGGCAATCGTATGACGTGCAATCTCCTTGCGGTGTCTGAGACATCCGAAGGTCGCGGGTTCAAGCCCCGCTCCCGGCACCAAGATTACCAGTCAGTATCGCTTGGTGCGGAGTTGGGTGAATTATTGGAATTTGTCCTTCACATATCTTTGATATGTTCACCCTCCGCTTGCGGCACCAAGATTAC
>JABIUA010000166.1 GCA_018667575.1 Methanobacteriota archaeon
CATCATTGAACCAAGGCATGGGTCCTTCTGGGGAGAATCTTAATCCCAATATCATGTCAACACCTGGGGTTTCTTGAGCAGCATCAGCGTCTGCTTCACTGGGGATTGCCGGAGCATTTGGATGTGTGTGCAGCCAGTGAGTGAATCTACCAGCTCTTGAACCTCTATTGGAAGAAAACATATCATCAGTCCAATCTTCAGGTAAGTGGTGAACAGAAAAAGAATTACCTCTATTGACTATGTGTGCTTCATTTATTACGAAACCTTGACTCTGAAATAGTCCTTCCACATGCTGCTCACTACGAAACAATTCCTCTACTTCTGATAAGTGAGGAGAATTGGAATCAATATCCATTCCAACAAGAATTTCATCAGGCAGTGATTGAAGTCCCCACCAAATCAAGTTCTCGAACAAGTCTCCTTTGAGGTGAATCTGTGCAGCATAGGAGTTTTTCGAATTCAATGAATCATGATTGTATGATACCATCAGTTCCTCCAACCACAGTTCAACCATCTCAATCAAACCTGCTAAGTACATCTCGTTGATGAAAAGTATGTACTAATGATGACTAAATTCATAATATTTGGTGTTGACCGCTTTTCATGGCGAAGAAGAAGGGGCGCTTGGGAAGGCTCTTTGGAGCGATTACAGGTAGCCCTTACGAGCGTTTGATAAAACAGGTTGACAAACTGGTGGAAACCAGTGAAGATGACAGCATTCTTGGAAAAAATCTCGTCAAACTTGTTAAGATTACAGGGCAAAATTATGAAGAAGAAAAAATCGATGAGGAAGAGCACGATTTGATTGTTGAAGCAATCGAAGAAGTCGACCCCCAAAATCGAGTTTTTGGAAAAGTTTCTGATGATGAAGACTCATTCTATATGGGAGATAGCCCTGAAGCACCCAAACTGAATCTTGGGAAAAGGAAGAATCTTGACCAGTTGATGAAATCTAAAGGAAATGAATTCACTGGAAGTTACGGTAGAGACGAGTATCAAGAATTCCGCGATAAAATGACTCAGGATTTCCTTCAAGAATCAGATAAAGCAGTTAGAGAGGGGGATCATTCGGCTAATATTGGGACAGTAAACCGCGTTTTTGCAGATGCTGATGAAGAAGTTCAACAATTGAAAAAATCAATATCCGAAGAGACCGGAATGGAAGACCCCAATGCTGAGGACGACATTCCCGATGGTTACTCAATCGACGAAGACGGTACAGAATGGTTCGAAGATGAAGATGGATACTGGTGGTACCGTCTAGTTGGAGAAGAAGACTGGCTTCCTCACGAAGAGTGAATTCTTTCTGGCTGTTTGAAAAGAATCACTGTGTAAACACAGATGAGCAATGCTATTCCTCCAACCCATTGATTGTATTCAATCAATTTAGATATCATCCAAATAAAGATGTAGAATAACGAAATTGCTAATGCTAGAATAGTCATTATCATCGGACTATACTTGATTCTTGGGTCGATAAATGTGTATACATAGTAACCTCCTCCAAATACGGCATACATGTATGCAAAGATTGAGTAAATGATACCAATTATCAATCCAAAAATTGCCAGTTCCCAACTGAGGTTAGGCCTCGAGATGAATAAATCAATTGCCAACAGGATAATTGCCCAATTATGCATAACCATCTCATGAGGTTCAAACAGATGGTCATAGTTACGGTCAGAGCGGGTCTCTTGAGGGACGATGACATAAGTCACTACAGTTGAAGTCAACATCCCCATTCCAAGGGCCATAGGCAGTAATATTCCGGAGAACATGGTTAGGAGTTTGGGGGCTCCAATCTCAAAAAATTCATACCATCCTAGAACGGACATGGAAAGGAAGCATAGCCCACAGACGATTAGATTCCAACTACTGAAAGGAACCATTCTCTCTATTCCTATGGTTTTGTGTGGTAGTGATTCTCTTTCTTTTCTAAATAATGGATTCATGTATCCGCCATTTTCATCAAATATCATCAAAACAAAGATTGTATAGAATGCAAGAATGGTTGCTCCAGTTCTAAATATAGTCAGAATAATTCCTGGAACAATAATCGCAGTAGAATCTTCTATTGTTCCAGGAATTATTCTGACTATATTTAGAAC
>JABIUA010000097.1 GCA_018667575.1 Methanobacteriota archaeon
AAAAGGTATCCAATCAAAGGTATGGATGTTTGGAGGCCATATGGTTGGAAAACAATGCGCTTAATCGATAATTTAACTCATAATGAAATGGAAAAAACTGGCCATGAAGAAGTTAATTTCCCCCTACTAATCCCAGAGAACCTTCTAGAAAAAGAGAATACCCTAGTTGCTCGACTAAAAAGAGCCAGAGAAGAGGGCGTTGACCCCGATGAATTACGAGATGAAGAAGAGGAAGGTGGATTCAAAAAAGAGGTCTATTGGGTAAAACATGCTGGTGAAAACGAGCTAGATATTCCTATGTTCCTACGTCCTACTTCAGAGACAGCAATGTATACAATGTTTCCACTATGGATTCGCTCACACAAAGATTTACCGTTAAAAATTTACCAAATGGTCAATACATTCAGGTATGAAACAAAACAAACTCGCTCATTTATCCGTGTGAGAGAGATTCATTTCTTCGAAGCACACACTGCTCATGCAAACGAAGAGGATGCATCTAGACAAATTACCGAAGACCTAGAGATAGTGGACAGGATTATGAATGACCTTTGCCTACCAATTATCAAAGCAAAAAGGCCAATATGGGACACATTCCCAGGCGCTTGGTACACAATTGGAATCGATGCAGTAATGCCAAACGGGCGTACCTTACAAGTTGCATCATGCCACCATTACCGTGACCAGTGGGCCAAGGCTTTCGACATATCGTATGAAAATCTCGAAGCTAAGCAAGAGTATTGCCACCAAACCACTTATGGAATGTCTGAGAGATTATTGGGTGCTGTTGTTGGGATGCATGGAGATGATAACGGCTTAATTATGCCACCTGCAATTGCACCTCACCAAATTGTCATATGCCCAATGATAAAGAAAAACTCAGATGTTGATACTGTAGGAGCAGCCAACAAAATCGCTGAAACACTTAGAGAGAGCGGTCTTAGAGTTAAGGTTGATTCTAGAGATATTCGTGCAGGGCAAAAATACTATGATTGGGAAATTAAAGGTGTGCCACTTAGACTCGACATAGGCCCACGTGATATATCTCAAGGAACTGTATTTGCAGCAAAGCGTACTGGCGGAAAAGAGCCACTACCAATAGATACGATAGTGGAAAGTTGCAAAGTTGCACTCAAAGAAGTATCAGATGAACTGAGAAGGCGGTCTTTAGCCCACATGGATGATGTGATTCAACCACTGCCGGAATTTGTCGAGAACAACGGAATATGGTCAATGAATGGTAAAGTCGAAGATGGGAAAATATACCAGATGGCTTTTGATGGTAGCGATGCCCATGCAGAAATTATAGAACGCCACACTGGGCTCACATTTTTAGGTGATGCTACAGAACCATTTGACTCAGAGAGAGTCTGCCACATGTCAGGAAAACCAACTACAAGGAAGGTAATATTGGCAAAAACCTATTGATTTCATTATCCATTATAGGAGTAAATAAGAAAAAGCAGTGCGTGATGGAATTACTATGTCCGATGATTTGAACATGACAGAGATACTAACTCTGGTACAAGATTTCATCACATCTGATGGTATGATCAAATCTGAACAACGTAAATTTTACCAAGTCCTAAGGACTGTATTAAGTACGCATGACGGTACATTTTCTAACCTAGATATTCAGCAATTTTTACTCCTAGCTCGAACAGAAACACTAGAACTTAGTGATGAAGATTACAGTGAAATTTACAATGTTGTTATGGAAAAATACGCTACTACTCAAAGATTAGAGGAAGAAGCTTTGCTTGAGAAAGAGCTTGAAGTAAAGGCAAAATTGCGTATGATGGCTGAATCAAAAGCAAAAGAAGAAGCTGAAGCAAGGTTAAAAGCTGAAGAAGAGGCAAGAAGTTTATCTGATGCAAGATTAAAAGCTGAGGAAGAAGCTCGTCTAGAGTTAGTTGCTAGAGCAAGGGCAAGAATCGAAGAAGAAGAACGATTAACGGCTGAGGCAGAACAGCGCGTAAGAGATGCTGAAGAGGCAACAAAGCGTGCTGTTGAGAGAGCAAAGCGCGAAGAGCATGAAAGACTAATTGCATCTGAAGAAGAGACTAAGAGACTTGAAGAAGCAGAAAAACTTCGTATTGAACAAGATGCTAGAGCAAGAGAAGAAGAAGAAGCTCGAGTAAGAGAAGAAGTTGAAAGATTGAGACAGGTTGAGGAGGAAGCTCTAAAGTTGGCTGCTGAGAATTCACGGATTGAAGAAGAAAGAAAAGCCGCTGTTGCTGAAGAAGAAAGAAGGAGAATCGAAGAAGAGGAAAGAATCAAGGCTGAGCAGGCCGCAAAAATTAGTGCTGAAGAAGAAGCGCGAAATAGGTTCGCCAAAGAAGCTCATTTGAAGATGGTCGAAGAATCTATCAGAATCTCAGAAGAGCAACGTTTGGCAGATGAGGCAAAGATAAATTCTGAACTGGAAGAAATTCAAAGATTGGCTGATGAAGAAGCAAGAACTATCAAAGAGCAGGAAGAAAAGAGATTAGCAGAAGAAAATGCTAAGATTGCACAGCAACAAGAAGCTAAGAGATTGGTAGAAGAGAATGCTAGAATCGCTGAAGAAGAGGCAAAACTAGCTGCTGAAGCCGAATTAGCAGCAAATACCAAGTCGATACCTGACTTACCACCATTAGATGATTAGATTTAATCACATACCAAATGAAGATGGATCCATGTCCATTTCTCCATCTTTCATCATTTTTCTCATTTGCTTGTTCAACTTGCGATTACCGCCCATACCTTTCATCATTTTTCTCGAGCGATTCCACTGACCAATCAATTCTCTAACATCTTTTTCTCTAACACCAGAACCGCGAGCAATTCTTTTGATTCTATCTGCTTTAATCTTAGCAGGTTCGTTCTTTTCCCAACCAGTCATACTGTCCATTATAGTCCTGTAACGGTCTAAATTACCCTGCATAGCATGCTTTTGTGACTTTGACATTCCGCCTAAACCACCAAGCATATTACCAGGTAAAAATGACATCAATTTATCAATAGTTCCGACCTTAGACATCATTTCCATTTGCTTGTACATATCGTTTAGAGTGAATCTTCCGCTCATCATTCGCTGTGTGAGCCTCATAGCTTCTTCTTCATCTAAATCTTCAGGTGCAAGATCGATTAAGCCTTGAATATCACCCATTCCAAGTAATCTGGAGATGAATCTATCCGACTCGAATTTTTCTAGATCACTAACCCTTTCTCCAACACCGATGTGAACAATAGGTGCACCTGTGGCTGCAACAGCTGATAGGGCACCACCACCTCGAGCAGTACCGTCAAGTTTGGTTACTACAATTCCAGTCACACCGGCCAAAGTATGGAATGACGCTGCGACTGGCCCTGCAGCTTGTCCAACCTGCGCGTCGATAACAAGCCATCTTTCTGTAGCCCTAGTTAAAGAAGAAATATGCTCTAATTCTTCAACTAGTTCTTCATCTAACTGATGTCGACCAGCAGTATCAACAATGACCATATCAGCGGATGCACATTCTTTTAGTCCATTTCTAACAATAGATGCTGCATCTTTATTTTCAGGTTCACCATAGACCACTACCGAAGAATCCTCTAGTAATTGTGAAAGTTGAGCATAAGCACCTGGACGGTGTACGTCTGCTTCAATAACTGCAACTCTCAAGCCGTGTTTCCTTCGATACCACTCTGCCAACTTAGCAGTAGTTGTTGTTTTACCTTGACCATATAAACCGACTAGAAGAAGAGTTGAGCCTCTTGGCTGGAATTCATGAGATGGCCCTAAAATTCTTACCAGTTCTGTGTAAAGAATATTCATTGCATGAGTTTGGAGATTCAAACCCGGCCTAGGTTCTTCTTCCTTCAAGCGATTTTCCAGTCTTTCAACTATCTCCTTAGTTTGTCGAACGTTGAAATCTGCTTCTTGTAGAGCCCTTCTTAGGCTTCGAGTCATTTCACGTAGTTCTTCCTCGTCTAACTTTCGTCTGTTTTTAAGAAAGCCAAGTGAACGGAATATCCCCTTAGATAAACCTTCGAGTGCCATGTTAACCCGTCACCGTTTTACTCTTTGAACCCATTCATCAAATAATCATTCGAGAGGAATATCTAGCCTAAGTACGTCACCTTCTAATTTAGCATCTACTTGGCTTGCTTTTACTGGAACACTGGTCTTAATTTCCTTTTCTCTTCCATTGAGTCCTATGTATAAAATTCCATCATTACTTCTAAGTGATAACTCATCTCTCTTGATACCTGGGAAATGAAGATATATCCTCTCAATACCTTCGTGTAGCTCTTTTACCATACCGCGATGAATATCATGTTTCAATAATTTACCGATACTATGAGGGCCAAGGGAATCATCTATTTTTGTCGGCACTCCATACAAAGTTTGACCTACATTCCGAAGATTCTCAACTCCGATTACTTCTTGGTCGAGTAATTCCAAAGATGCCACTTCAACCGAATCTAGTTTTTCCTCTAGCTCAGATATTCTTACTAGTTCTGCATCTCTCCGTTTGGCTAGGAACGGATGGTCGAACTCAGGAGTCAACCTGTTGACTAAACAACTATGAACAGGAAGATTGAACTCTACTAGTGATTTATGAGCACGAAGGGTTTCGTTTACCCCCATTCTTTCGGGTATTGTGACCAATGTAAAAGAGGTTAATTGCTCATCGCTCAGAACTCTGCGAACATGCAAAACTCTACGCCTAAACTTCTCTAACTCCTCTTTCATTTCATTACTTTCCTTACTACCAAAAAGCATTGAGCGAATTCCTCCGGAAATTCTCATCATACGAATCAATCTTCCAGACCACGCTTCGATAATCTCTGGCAATGATAAAAATCGCAGAGTGTGTCCTGTTGGAGCTGTGTCAAATACAATTACATCCCAATTAGGGTCTTCTACATGTCTTAGAAGTTCATCAAAAGCAAGTGCTTCGTCTAATCCTGGTAGAATCATTTCTGAAGTTTGAATTTCTGATTTCATGTCTTCAATTTCCTCTTTTGCGTTGGAATCAAGCATCATACTTAGACCTCCGAGACGCCCATACCACCTTTGCTGTTCATGCCATCAACCATCTTACCTAACTTTGGTAAAAGATTGGAGATCTTAGATTCAGGGTCCATCTCTAGTCCATAAAGCCCTTCAACACCTTCGATAGGTGTAGGCTCTGTGCCTATATCGACTCCTAAGGAATCTGATGTAGAGTGAGCAGGATCACTAGAAACTATGAGAACTCTCAAGCCAGAGTCTGCCAACCAAACTGCGGTCGCTGCAGAGGTTGTAGTCTTACCAACTCCCCCCTTACCTCCAAACAATAGTAGCCTTGCCATGACACGGCCTAACATTGAAGGTCTTTGAATCCAACGCAAGTGATAAATTCTTACATTGCCTTGATGAAGTAAAACCATTAGGGCCAATTATGGCTTCGACTTTTCTGTTGTTCCAATTGGCAAGCATTGCTGCATTGATTGGAATGACATTCGGTTGGAAAGGTGTAATGACAAAATATTCAGGATTCTATGACCTTCCAACTGCTTGGAGTAATGTTTTCTGGGGATTACTTCTAGGCGGCGTCTACGGTAGATTAGCACATGACGCTGTAATTATCCCGTATCTGTCCATGTTCCTTGATGATAGTCAAGAAGTGGTGAACCCACTCAATATAATCATTATTTGCGTGTTAGCATCTGTTGCAGCACATCTTCTTTTGAGAAGAAATCGAGTAAGAAAAGGTAGTTCTCAAACAACCAGTGGTTGGGCATTGGGCCTTGCTACCGGGGGAATGATTTCTATGATAATGATCTATAAAACAATAGAAGTTAGAGAATTATTCGGATTTAATTACTTAGAATTAGGCATTACAATAGCAGGAATTGCAATTTTAAGCCCAAGGTGTGAAGCCCTGATCACGAGTTATCACGGTCATTTGATGCTAAGAGGCAAAAGATGGGGAGCAGTACTACGCTCTTCTGTCTGGAGGTGTGGCTATATGATTATGTTCCCATTTGCCATGATAAACCCCATTGCTTGGATATTCATATTACCCATGACACTGATTTTTACTAGAAATTCCAATATTTGGATTTGGGAGTCAATACCCAGTGAAGGTAAGAAGCGGTTACGTAAAATATGGGCTCGACAAGCAAGAATGGAAAAAAATAGCACTGACCAATCTAACAATTCACCTCAAATTGATGACTCGTCTGAGTAAGTAGTTTTTTACTTAGCGCACTGAGCACCCGCTCGGTAATTTTCTACTGACTTAACAAATAAAGGGTTTGATGGCTTTCCGCAGGTAATCGTTATACAATGCCGTCGAGGACGGTGTAATATGGGCAACTGCCCTTATTGCCGAAGCGTCACCCTCCCGGGTGATACAATTTGCTATTCCTGTGGGAGGGTGTTAGCCAACATTAAATCTCCTAACTTTGCA
>JABIUA010000181.1 GCA_018667575.1 Methanobacteriota archaeon
AAATGAAGAATACTGGTTAGATGACTGGGCATTATTTCGTACAATTAAGTCATATCATGACGATTTGCCTTGGACGCAGTGGCCACCAGAACTGAGAGACAGAGACCCTAGTGCATTGGGAGAATGGCGCAATAAAGCCGAATATGATTATGAAATAAATATTCAACAATCCTTCCAATCTGGGTGGATTGAAATTCATGAATATGCAAAAGAAAACAATGTTTCGTTAATCGGAGATTTGCCTATTTTTGTCGCTCATGACTCTGCAGATGTGTGGGCTCATCGTGAATTATTCCAATTGGATGATACTGGAATGCCTGTTGTCGTGGCTGGCGTACCGCCTGATTATTTCAGTGAAGATGGACAAAAGTGGGGAACAGTGTTGTATAATTGGGATTCGCACAGAGAAGAAAATTGGCGATGGTGGAAAGAAAGAATGGCACGAATGATGAGACTATTTGACGTTGTCAGAGTCGACCACTTTAGAGGGTTTCACTCCGCCTGGGCAATACCTGCCGAAGATGAGAACGCACGAAATGGGGTTTGGCAGAAAGGCCCTAAAGGTGAGATTTTGAAAATTCTAATCGATGTTGCTGGTTCAGAAAGTCGAATTATTGCAGAGGACCTCGGGATCATCCCTCCTGAAGTTATAGCATTAAGAAAAGAAAACAAACTAGATGGCATGGCTGTAATTCAATTCGGTTTCGATGGAAACTTGGAAACCAATCCACATTATCCAAGTAATATATCTACAAATCAAATTGTATACACTGGAACTCACGATAACGATACTACCTTGGGTTGGTGGAATCAATCCGATGAGGGCCGAAAGATAAGAGTAAAACAATTATTAGATGATAGCGAAGATATTGTTGAAGGCTGCATTAGATTGGCGATTGAGTGTGATTCTAAGTTAGCAATAGTGCCCTTGCAAGATATACTGGGGCTTGATTCAAATTGTCGTATGAATACCCCTGGAACCTCAGTAAATAATTGGAATTGGCAATTTTCATGGAATGATTTGACTGAGAATCGTTTACAATGGTTTGGGTCACTATGATAATCCTCCGCAGTTGAGCGCTTACTCATGGGGCTAGTTGGGTACTTTACTGCTGAGATTGGACTTTGGTCGGAATTACACACTTATTCGGGTGGACTTGGAGTCCTAGCAGGCGACCATGTTAAATCTGCAGCTGATGCTGAACTAGACCTTGTAGGAATTACCCTTCTTTATCGTGAAGGATACGGGCGCCAACACATCGATAATGATGGAAACCAGTCTGAAAGTTATGGCGCTATTGACCCTATTGAACACTTAGTCGATACTGGCCTAGAATTGGCTTTACCTCTAGATGGAACTACTCTATATTCACGGGTTTGGAAGGTTGATGTTATCGGGGAAACTGGGCATTGCGTACCTGTTTATTTCCTTGACACCCACCATGACAACAACTCAGAAGAGCATCGTAGACTTGGTGCAAGGCTCTACGGGGGCGACGATAATGTAAGAATTCGTCAAGAATATTTGCTTGGTGTAGGTGGCGTTCGTCTAATAAATTTACTAGGTAAGGAAATTGATGGACTACACCTCAACGAGGGGCATTGTACCTTTGCTTTGCTTGAGATGCTAAATCGCGGATGGACACGTGAAGAATTAAAGAAAAGAACTCTATTCACTACTCACACACCTGTTCCGGCAGGCCACGATAGGTTCGATTGGGATAGTGTCAAAGTAGTGTTAGGAGATTTACTGCCCGAAGATTCTGCTGAATTAGTAAGAATCGCGGGTGACTTGGAAAATGGTGAAAGGTGTTCAATGTCTCACCTAGCAGTAGCCCTTGCAGGGCCTGTCAACGCTGTATCAAATCTAAATGCATGGGTTGCATCAAGTATGTTTGCCGAGCATCATATTCATCCTATCACCAATGGCGTTCACCACACAACATGGACATCTCCAATTATGAAAAAATTATTTGATGAAAAATTACCTGGATGGAGAAGTGATCCAACACAATTAGGATATGCTGGGAAAATATCTGATGAGGACTTGATGTTAGCAAGAAAAAAGAATCGGGAAGTGTTTAGAGAACTTGTCAAGGCCTCAAGTGGGGTTGAATTGGAAGAAGGAAGATTGACGGTAGGTTTTGCTCGTCGCTTTGCAACCTATAAGAGAGCAAATCTAGTATTCAGTGACTTGGAAAGATTACGTTCGTTCGGTTCTAGTAAAATTCAATTCGTATTTTCTGGAAAAGCACACCCACGTGACGAAGGTGGCAAGCAATTGATTCGAGACATCTACGGAAGTGCTTCAGAATTGATAGATGAAATACCGGTTGTGTTTCTTGAAAACTATGACATGGCAACTGGTTTGGCAATGACAAGCGGCGTTGATATTTGGCTAAATAATCCGATTAGACCGCTTGAAGCATCAGGAACTTCAGGGATGAAAGCAGCAATGAATGGAGTTCCTAATTGTTCGATACTCGATGGTTGGTGGCCTGAAGGCTGTCAACATGGAATAAATGGATGGGGTCTTGGTGCCGCTGAAGACGATAGAGATGATGCTCGTGATGCAAACTATGTGTATGAGACTCTAGAGAATGAGGTCCTTCCAGCATGGCAAGAAGGTGGCACCACATGGGCCAATATTATGCGCTCAAGTATTGCAACTTCAGCTAGGTTTACTGGGGCTAGAATGATTGCTGAATACAAAAGGTTCTACGATGAATTCACGCAATGAAGTTACTTCTTACGTGAAATTATCGCCAAGACTACAATGCCACAAAATACCGCTACTACCAACCCGTTTCGGAGAAATTCTGAAACTGATGATTTAGATTCAATATCTACTTCATCGCACTCAGCGCACTGTACTGAGGGGCATCCCCCGCCATTATCAACAATTATCCTAACTTCACCGCAACAACCTGTACATTGAATGGTTTGGGCATTAGAATTATTAGTTTGATTTGTTGAATCATCGGTTTGATTTGTTGAATTGTTGGTTTGATTTCCATTATCAGTAGACTGATTATCTTGAGAGTTGTTGTCTACAATCACTTGCTCATATTGGCATGAGTTGTCATCTTGTGTGGCGTTTGAGTCGAAATTCAGAGCGAGTTGATCCATGCATCCAAGTACCGGTTCGGCTGGGTATTGACAAGAACCATCATCCTGTGTTGCTTCTGAATTTAAGTTGGTTGCCGCTTGGTCCATGCATCCATAAATTATCACTGGAGTATCTGTAATTACATCTAACTCGATTACTGTTACTGAATTTGCCGGGACTGTTATTTGTCCGGATGAAAAACTAGCTTCTCCAAATTTAATCAAATCACTCGAAGAAAATCCAGCGTAAGTAGACTCTGCCCCTCGGTTCAAAATCACTGACATATTTTGAGATGAGTGAGACATATCATAGATTAGTAAATCCGCACTCGCATATCTTGTTGAATATGCGCCTTGTTTTAGTGCAATAGAATTTAACCTTAGTTGGCCTAATTGTGATATGTTTTCAAATAGTGATGATTCTCTATCGCTCCAAGAAGTCATATTTCTGTACATGTGCCTATTATCGGGGTCCGCTCCACCATATTCGCCATATTCATCACCGTAGTAGAGTAATGGTGCCCCAGGTGTTGTGAGTAACCAGCCATAGGCTTGAAGCGCTGCTTGGTAAGGAGAATCTATTCCTGGTTGCCCTGGTAATCCATCTTCACTCCATTGATTGTAAGTATCCCCTGTGCCTGTGTCGGCTCTACTGACTAAACGCGGAACATCATGGCTTCCAACATAAGGAACCATTATTGAGCCGGGGGAATATTGGTCTTGACTTCTATTGGTCCAATAATCTAAATGTTGATAATTTTCAGTTCCAGAAGTGAAGACATTGTCTACAACTGCATGATATAATACGAAATCTGCTTGTCCATCGAGGCCGTTCTCACCCATATACCGGTTGATGGTATCATACTGTTCTTGATTTGAGGCTAAATCATGTCCAGTCCAACCCATAGCAGTCTCTCCTTTGAGGTAATACTCGGTACCGGCCGTCTCGAAACGTTGCTTGACTCTAGTTGCTAGATTTGTTATCGCTAAATCATCTACATGCTTCACAGCATCTATTCTTGCGCCATCCAAGTCGAATTCTTCTAACCACCATAGTGCATCTTCAATGAATTGTTCTGAAGCATTTCTCTGCTTCCAATTTACATCTGGCATGTAAGATGTGAATTGACAGTCCAGTCTGTGTTCAGTCCAATCGCAATTTGAAGTTCCGCAGATGCATCCTTGGTTGAACCATTCTGGATTATCTTGGTAGTATGTGTGGCCTTCGTGTACGTGATTGACAACATAGTCCATAATCACCCTAATTCCTGCTCCATGTGCAGCGTCAACCATAGTCTTCAATTGGTCCGCAGTCCCTAATCTCGGGTCGACTTGTCTTGCTTCAATGGGCCAATAGCCGTGATATGCTGCCACATCATGAACTCCATCAGCAGCCAATCCGGTATCTTGAGCATTTGTGTTAAACGGTGTTAGCCACAAGACATTGACACCTAAATCAGAAAAGTAGCCGGATTCTATTTTTCCAGTAACTCCCTCAAAGTCTCCTCCCATCCAATCAGCACCGGATGCAGCGCTATTTGTTGGATTATCATTACTCATATTTCCGTTGATAAAACGGTCAGTCATAATCATATAAATCAGCGAATCCTCCCATGAGAAATCAGATTGTTCGCCAATCCAAAAAGGGACTACTTCATCATACGCTATGTTGGAATCCGTATCATTGACCTCTAGATGTAAGGTGTGTTTGCCCTCGGTAAATGATGAAAGGTCTAGGGTCCATTGCATGGTATTTTCATTCCATATCGCCCCGCTCAAGTCATTAGGGGTGTTTTCTGGACCTGCTCCCCCAATTCCTGGCACAAAGGTGACAGTTAGTGTATCGTTTGTAATTAGTGTTTCAAATATTGGTCGAGATGAATCTTTAACTCTAACCACGGAATTTTCATATTGTCCACAGTATCCTCGATATGGGTTTGATGGGTCAAAAATATACTCTCCATCGACTATGAATTTATAGCAATAAAGTCCTTCTGAAAGTTCTATTTC
>JABIUA010000071.1 GCA_018667575.1 Methanobacteriota archaeon
CAAATCTCACCATAATGTTGGTGGACTTCCCGAAGATATGACCCTAGAGGTTGTTGAACCTCTGCGTGATCTATACAAGGATGAAGTTAGAGAACTTGCTAGGCGATTAGAAATTAATGTGGCAGAAAGACAACCATTCCCTGGACCTGGATTAGCAGTTCGTACACTTGGAGATTTGACACCTGAGCGAGTGGCAGTAGTTCGTGAGGCCTGTGCGATTGTTGAAGAAGAATTTGAAACCGCAGCAGAACAGGGTCTTATGGAATTACCTTGGCAATATTTTGCAGCACTTCTGCCGGTTAGAAGTGTTGGAGTTCACGGTGATGTTCGTGTATACGGTGAAACAATCGTTGTTCGTGCAGTTCAATCCATGGATGGTATGTCAGCAAGATACTCTGAAATACCTCACGCAATTCTTCAAAAAATCAGTACTAGAATCACTAATACTGTCAAAGGTGCCGCTAACCGTGTAGTGTATGATATCACTCACAAACCACCGGGCACAATTGAGTGGGAATGATTAGGCATTTCAATAACCAATCAAAGAACAAGTTTCCTCAAACCATTGATTTTCTTCCACCTCAATGGACAATGCAATGATTTTTAATCGATGTTTGATAAGTCATACGACTGTTCGACAAGACTTGTAACCTAATATTCAATTTGAATAGGTTATGTCTGTACTGGTGTCGAGTCTACACAACTCATCTCCGTGGGAATCATTGTAACATCTCCAAATTAATGTATCATCATATGTTATTATCATTCCAACGGAGTATACATAGTTTCCTGAAGAGGTTCCTATGTTGTAATCGCCCACGATTTCAGTAATGTTGTCTATTGGATTATATCGGTAGAGTTCATTTCCATAATTACTATTGTAGCCCTGGAAATAGATTTGACCACCAAACTCTTCAAGAGGAAGAGGACTACCCATCATCACACAATCACTGTAAACGCCAGAGTCAGTGCCAGGACTTGCCTCAGGTAATGCAGTAGTAGTATTGTCTGTGAAGTCATAAGCATATAACTCACTGCCGCGAGTTGTAGTATATCCAGTAAAATATAATTTATCTCCAAACATAAAGTCTTCGGGATCTCCACAAAAACCGTCTTGAGCGCCAGAATCAGTACCTGGTCTAATGTCGGTGTGCAAATATGTTCCTTGACTGGTACCATCGGTAATCCATATTTCTCTACCGTAGTTAGTTGTGTATGGAAAGATTACTGCTACACCATCTTTTGTCGGTAATCCATCTCCTCCATATCCACACGGTTCGGATGAGTCGCTACCTGATCTCAAATCTATAACCAGGTGTGGGTTTGTGGCGGAAGCGGGTGTTGAAGAGTTATACATCCATAATTCATTTCCATGAGTGGCATCACTGGCAGTAAACAGGATTTTGTCATCGCCAAAATCAGTGAAGCAGCGTGGATAAGAATCTCCAGTTCCAGAATTGATGTTTGCTACCATGTATGTACCCACAGTCGTACCGTCAGATCTCCACATTTCATTTCCATTTGTCCCATCATTTGCTCGGAAATACATAATGTCCCCTATTACCGTAATGTCATATATCTCACTACCGGGTGAGCCTGGTCTAATGTTTTTAACCATTGTAAGTCCAGTGGTAGGATTAGCCTTCCATAATTCTTTTCCGTAAACGCTATCATCAGCTGCAAAGTAAAGAGATCCCTGATATTCAGTAAAATCGTAAATTGATGGACTGTTTACTCCAGGGTAAAGGTCTGCCAATTGTGCAGGATTGCTCGCCCAGAGTTCTGGCGAGTTTGTATCATAAGTCCATATCTCACTGCCCGTTGTCGCGTCATATGCTGTGAAATACATAATATCTCCAAGCATAGTAAAATATTGTGGATTAGAATTACCAGATCCCGGGTTTATATCGGCTACCAAAGATGTACCAGTTACAGTACCATCGCTTTGCCATAATTCTCTTCCTTGCGTGTCATCTGGAACAAAATATAGAGTTTCATTGTATTCGAACATATGGTTTGTCGATGACCCATATCCATTTCCGTTAGTTTGTAATCTTGTGTCAATATCAACAAATAACCCTATCGAGAAAGTTGTACAGTATGTTGTAGAGAAGTCAATCTCTCCTGATTCCAACTGTCCATTTGCGGCAGTTCCTCCATTGTCGCCATTGTCAAGACCATGTGATACAATTCTGCCGCCAGCATCACAAAGAGACACGCTAGGAATTGTCATTGAGGTTAGTAAAGTGTTAGCAGTTGAGCCACCATCGCATACATATTGGGTTTGTGCAGAATTGATTTCTGTAGGTTGTAAAACACCATCTGCGTTTGTATCGATACCGACTTGGATTTTAACTCCACCATTCGCACAGTTTGTTCCTGCGGGTTCTATCATAGTTTCGATTATTGCATTACTTCCATCAGCACCAAGAGCACCATCTTGTCCATTAGTACCATCAGCACCAGGAGCACCGTCTTGTCCGTCAGCACCATCAGTGCCCGGAGCACCGTCTTGTCCGTCAGAGCCATCAGCACCAGGAGCACCATCTTGTCCGTCAGCACCATCAGCACCATTACAGATATCTAGTGTTAGAATGACTTCAGTAAGTTCCAGTACACCGTCACCGTTAGTATCATCACCAATTTCAAAGGTATTTCCACCAGTTGTACAACCTGTACTTGACAGAACACGAATTAATGTTGATACACCATCTTCACCAGCAGCTCCATCTTGTCCATTAGTGCCGTCAGAACCATCAGCTCCGGGAGCGCCATCTTGTCCATTAGTGCCGTCAGCACCATTTGAACCAGGAGCACCATCTTGACCATCAGTGCCGTCAGCACCATTGGCACCGACTGGTCCTTGAATGCTAATTATTTCCCAACCAGTCGTTTTGCAGACTTGGAATTGTGCTCCAGATTCGATATAGTATAATCGGCCATTGGTAGTTTCGTCACAAGTTGGTAAATCTGCAGCAGTAGCAGCAAAATGTACATTCCAATCATCCGACAGTTCTTCATTATCAGGATTAGATTCATCATTTCCTCCAACACATCCAGCCATTGGAGCACTGACCATCAGTAAACAAAGCAGCATAGCAATTTTATTATTCATAATTGCAAGGTTTAGTCTAAATCATATAGTCATTGGCACTACATAATTTTAGATGTACTTTCATGATAGGTAATTAATCAACTTTTGAAATTAAACAGATGCTCGAAATAAGCAAGGTATCAAAAACAGTTTGGCTTTGTTATAGATTATGGGACAAAAAAGAATGAGTGTATTCATAGTAAGTATCTTCATATTTTCGCTTATTTCAAGTGTTCAAGCATCTGATGAATCACAAACAGTTGCCCAATTTGGTACCGGATTTGATGAAGTTGTAATTGTAGATTCTTCTGATGGTCTAAATGACCCCCGCGACCTTGAATTCCACCCTGGTAGAACCGATGAATTATGGGTTGCTAACCGTGGTGATGATAGTATGACTATTGTCCATGACACAGGTCTTTCAACTCAAAATGCTGAAACCCGTGAAGATTCTAACAGTAATCACTTCCTTGAAGAAGTAAGTGCTATTGCATTTGGAGCATATCATCCTGAATTTGACTGGCAGTGGGGTTCAGCCCAAGAAACTCAGAACACATATTGCGGGCTAGGTTCTCCAAATCAATTCATGGGGCCTACTCTGTGGCCATCTTCTCTAAGTCACTACGCTGTGGAGAATCAAAATAATGGTAATGGTTTGCTCGGCAGTCACATCGATATGAACCACGAATCTCCTGATGGTATGGGAATAGCCCACGACAGTGGTAATGCTTACTGGTACTTTGATGGCTATTATGGTGAACTAGTTTACTATGATTTTCAAGTCGACCATGACACTGGTGAAGACGACCATTCTGATGGTATTGTCCATCGCTATTCCGATATCAAATTAACACGAGATGGAGGAATTCCCGGCCATATGATTTTAGATAAGGATTCAGGAATTCTTTACATTGCAGACACAGGCGCTAATCGAGTTTTATGGGTGAATACTGATGATACTTCAGTCAGTACTCAAAATATTATGAACGACCCTTCAAGACTAGAGCCATTAGCCCAATACACACGTAAAACTGGAATAGAATGGGGTATTTTGGATACCGGCCTTAGTGCACCATCTGGTATTGCATTAGACGGAGATACGCTATTTGTTTCAGAAAATGGAAATGGCCGAATTACCGCATATGATTTGGCGGAAAACGGTAAAAGCGGCGTGGAAATAGATACAATTCAAACCGCTGCCTACTTCATAATGGGACTGGAAATTGGACCTGATGGGCATTTGTATTATGTTGATAATGGTAAAGACCAAGTTGTTAGAATCGACCCATATTTCGATATTGATGCAGACGGTGTTTTGGATGATGATGATAATTGTCCAATGATTGCCAACCCACAACAAGGAAATCATGATGGAGACTCATTTGGCGATGTTTGTGACCAAGACGACGATAACGACGGAGTGGATGACGACAATGACCTGTGTGTAGCAGGTAGAACAAATTGGGTTTCAGCGACTTTTAATGACCATGATATGGATGGTTGTCACGATTCAACCGAAGACCAAGATGATGATAATGACCAACTTAAAGATTCCAAAGATTCTTGCCCAACTGGAGATATAGCTTGGGTTTCTGGTATTCAAACAGATTACGACCGTGATGGTTGTCGAGATGCTGGTGAAGATTTAGATGATGACGATGATTTGATTTGCGATGGAGAAATAGAAGACGCATTATGTCTTGTAGCCAATAATTTCGAGGATTCTTGTCCGAGTAGTCGTTTAGATTTCACTTCAACACTTTCCACAGATATGGACAGAGATGGATGCGAAGACTTAGGCGAAGACCTTGATGACGACAATGATGGCTTCTTGGATGAAGATGACTATTGCCCTATGACTGTGGGCAGTAGTACTGGAGTTGCCAAGGGTTGCATAGATACAGAC
The DNA here is from genome assembly GCA_018667575.1 of Methanobacteriota archaeon. Lineage (GTDB taxonomy): Archaea > Thermoplasmatota > Poseidoniia > Poseidoniales > Poseidoniaceae > MGIIa-L1. Next base: position 5,001 of record JABIUA010000071.1, read on the forward strand.
GGAGATAATTATGCAGATGTCATCGATGATTTCCCTCAAGAGCCAACCCAATGGTATGATTCAGATGATGATGGGTACGGTGATATAATCCAAGGATTTAACGGAGATTATTGTGTAAATGTTGCTGGAGATTCAACTCAAGACCGCAAAGGATGTCCTGATACAGATGGAGATGGATGGTCTGATAGTGATACATTTTGGCGTACAAATTCCGGTGCTGATTCATTCCCAGATGACCCGACACAACATGCAGATACAGATTATGACGGCTACGGCGATTCAGCTACTGGATTCCAGCCTGATGGATGCGTAGAAGAATTTGGAACATCTACAATCGATACTTTTGGTTGCAAAGATTCTGATGGAGATG
>JABIUA010000195.1 GCA_018667575.1 Methanobacteriota archaeon
AGTCGTTCCATTCGATGAAATAATTCCGGCAGTTCTTGACGGAAAGTTTGATTCCGGTCTAATTATTCACGAAGGACAGTTGACATATGTAGAGCATGACTTAGATGTTCTAATTGACCTTGGAAAATGGTGGAATTCTAGAACGGATAACTATCCAATGCCACTTGGAGGTAATGTCGTCCGTAGAGATCTAGGCGAAAAGGCAATGAAAGATATTACTATGTATACCAAAATGAGTATAGAATATGCTATCGAAAATCCAGATGAAGCACTTGAGTTTGCTAAAAAATGGGGAAGAGGAATTGATGATGAAACCAATCAAAAGTTCGTTTCGATGTATGTCAATCAGAGAACTATCGACTATGGCGATGATGGTCGTGCGTCAATAAAACAATTCATACTAGAGGGACAAGATATTGGCTTGATTGATAAAGACTTCAATATTGAATTAGTAGACTTTATTGGCAGAGGATAAGTAATGTCTGATAGAGCTCCGCAAGTTAGTCAATATGGGTCTGTTGACCCTGCACCACCGTCTAGTCTAGGTGACATCGAAACTTGGAAGAACTCTCTTGTAAATGATGATATTCCCCTATTCCAGAGAATGCGTAACGTATTCGCATTGAGAAATGATGGTTCAGACGAATCATGTCTTGCTCTCTGCTATGGGTTTAACTCCAAAAGCGCTTTACTAAGGCATGAATTAGCATATGTTCTTGGACAGATGCAAAATAATGTTGCATTACCTTCATTAATCGAAAGACTGGATGACTTACAAGAACATGTGATGGTTAGACATGAAGCAGCAGAGGCTATGGGCGCCATAGGTGATATCTCTGTTAAACAGGTGTTAGAGAAGCACTTGGCAGACCTTAATCCGGAAGTTTCAGAATCTTGTGAGGTTGCTCTAGACCTTCTGGCTTGGTGTAATACTGACGAATGGGGCGAAACTAAGTGGTAATTGATGATTAAATTCAAGTGCCGTTGATAATTGCAATAGATGAGGAGATATAATGCCACATGAAAATATTGAACTTGCACAAGCACCAAATGGTGAATTGGGTCCAAGATGTAAGGAATGTGGAACTAGATTGACATTCGGTAATGCTATGGTCATTGACAAAAACTACTTTTGTTGGAATTGCTATGTTGAAGAAACTGGTGCTGATAGTGCAACTACAGTTGGAGAAGCAGAGCAGAGATTTTGGATGGCCGAGAGTAACTGATTTATTTACCCTCGACTAAATCTGTTGTGAAAATATGTTATCTTCTGGCTGGTCGAGATTCGCACATAGATTCGCGAAATATTATCGTAGTGCGGAATTATGGGTCCCTCCTAGAATGAAATTACGTGAATGGATGTTTATTCCATTTGGAGGCGCTCCACCAATACGGCACAAAGGATTTTCAGACATTGAATCTGTACGTGATTTTCTTTCAAATAGATCCATGCATTCATGTTTTTACTCAACTGCATACTGGGAGCGGCCATTTGAAATGAAAATGGCGGATAAAAATTGGTTTGGAGCGGATCTCATTTTTGATTTGGATGGAGATCACCTACCGGGAGTTACCGATAGAGATTTTCCAGGGATGCTAGATGTCATTCGAGATCAAGCGTGGACTTTGTGGAATGATTATCTCCAACCCGAGTTCGGTTTTGATGAAAAGTATCTTCAAGTTACATTTTCGGGTCATCGTGGCTACCATTTACATTACAGAGACCCAAGTTTATTCCACTTAGATTCCGGCGCTCGAAGAGAATTAGTTTCACACATTAGAGGTGAAGGGGTGGATGTCAAAGGTGGACTTGCAAGATTTCATGATAGTTCATCATCGGGTTGGTCCAATCGTATTCGAGATGGAATGGAAGCCATGGTTGGAAAATTGCAGAATATTTCGCAGCAGGGGGAATCTTACAAGGCAGACCTGAATGAATTACATGAAGGGCTAAAAGCTCAGTCCAAACGCGAAGGGAGAACAACGACTAAGGGATTGGTTTCGATTCAAAAACTTTCGAAATTATTAGAAGATTCTAGGAGAAGTTCAAGACTTTTAGATGGGCATTTTGGCGTTTTGGATAAGTATGAATCATTATTCTTGGATTTATTAAAAACGGACTCTTCAGTAATTCTCGGTTCAGCAGGAGAAACAGACGAGGTCGTGACGATAGATGTCAGGAGACAAATAAGGTGGCCTACGTCACTTCACGGTAAATCGGGTATGCGTGTAAGTGAATTCCCGTTGGAGAGATTAGATCCTGATTGTTCAAGCCCATACGACCCTCTAACAGAGGCTGTGGTATTGGGTACTGATGAATCGATAATGGTTGAAATGGTCAAAGATGAATGCGTTTTTGAATTTCTTGGAAAGCGTAGAGAAGCGTCTTCAGGTGATACATTTGAAATTCATGAGGCTGGTGCCACTTTCTTGGTCTTGAAAGGTTGGGCGAAAATAGTCAAATGATCGATAATTGGTAGCCAGAAATTCGATATTTTAGCGTTCTTCTTTCGGTAAGGTTCAAGACACTACCACCCTCCACCCTAATTAGGGTGAGGCGTATGGGTTTCCGAAAAGGCAAGAAAAAAGCTTCTGAGCAATTGCCTAATCCTACTTTGCCACCTGCGTCATTGCCGCCTCTTCCAGGGATGCCAATGCCATTGCCAGGTGCAGCACCATTGCCCGATTTACCAGCCCCTGAACCGATGTTAGTTCCAATTGCAGAATTACCTGCTCCTTTGCCATTACCAAACACTCCTGCAGATGCACCTCAAACAGATGAGGAATATAATCAACTTTGGGCTAAAAAATCCGATAAGCCATTGCCACAGATTTACGGGCACATAGATAGAATTTCAAGTGGAGAAATCGGTTCCCTACTGGACCGATATGCTGACCGTTTTGGACATTCATTAGATAGAGACATCATTGTTTTAAGAAAGAAAGAACATGATGAAAAGATTGCTCAAATTAGAGACGCTCCAGTTGTTGAACTGGTGGAAGACGAAGTTGTAGAAATCTCGATATCAGACCAACTGGCCGATGTTGAAAATCAAATCCGTACCCTGAAACCAGATTACCAAGCTGCCAAAGCATCCGGTGATGCTGAAGCCCTCAGTACACTTAGGCCCCAACTCGAACAATTGATGAGTGAGCGTAAATCGATCAAAGCACAAATGGTAAGTGAAAAACCGAAGGCCAAGGCAGTGGCTAAGGCTGTCGCAAAAGCAGTTGTGGCTGAAGAAGCAGAAGATGGTGACGATATGTTTGTCACATTTGTTGCTATTGTTGACGAACTACTTGGTTCTCATTTACCTGAAGATGTTGTAAACTCTTTCGTTGAAAGTAATGACTTTTCGGTCTATCAACAAGTTGGTGGAGATCCATCTGCTGCAGACGACGAACTTCGTGGGAGATTCTTTGCTATTGTTGATGGCCAATTAGCAAATATGAGTGAAGATTCGATTAATGCCTTTGTGGCATCATCAGATTTTGAGATTTACCGCTCAGTCGGAGAAATGTATTAGTGAGAGTGAAAATATGGGATTATTAGACAAAGCCGGAGGAGCAAGTCCAAAAGATAAGCCAGTCGCAAAGGCGGTTGCTAAAGCTAAACCAGCAGCCAAAGCAGTTGCTAAAGCAAAACCAGCAGCAGCAAAGGTGGCATCTAAGGCTAAACCAGCAATTCCTGCAACTACTCCTGCAGCGAAAAGGGAAAGGAAATCTAGAGAATCCCGTCCTGCCGGATTACCAGCAGGATTTGATTTAGCCAACAGACTTGATAGAACAATGAGTTGGTTTGTAAATTTCGCTTGGAATTTCGGTGTACTAATCGCCGCAGTTGTCATGATGCTATCAGACACAGGCATGGTTACTACTATCCTACTTGGAGTGTCCGTGGTTATGATGTTGCTAAACGTAATTATTCTCCCACTAAAGACTGGTAGAACTCTCGGCCATTTCGTTTCACGAATCAAATATGTCAATAGCGCAGGTGTGAAATCAAACCCTGTACAGGGAATGCTCTCCAATTCTGCAGGCATATTCTCACTCTTTGGTTTGATTGCCGTGTTGATAAATTTTCAAAAGTTAGGAGATAAAGCAGCAGGCTCAACACCTATTATTTGGACAGCTCTAGGTGCGATTTTCCTGATAGTATGGATTGTTAACTTCCAATTTGCACGTGCCAGTGAATTCAAGCAAGGAATCTATGATTTAATGTTTGGAGCTTACCTTGTTAAGCACGTCCCAGTAGACGGAGAACAATCTTCAGGATTTTGGGCTAAACTCGACAACATGGGTAACTATGGAGATCAGTTTGCCGCTCGTAGGGAAAAAAGCAAGGTAAAGAAAGCAAAGAAATCTGTTTCCAATTCTAATGAACCTAAGGAAGAGAAAACCGATGATTCATCAGGAACTGAAACACCAAAGGATGCCGATAAAGCAAAACCAGCAGCTAAAGCAGTTGCTAAAGCAAAACCAGCAGCCAAGGCTAAAGCAAAGAAAGCATCGAAGTGATCAGTAAATGAGGCTTCTTTACAATCGTTGGTTAGTTTGCTTTATGGCAATATTTTTTACCA
>JABIUA010000076.1 GCA_018667575.1 Methanobacteriota archaeon
CCCTACAGGTATGCAAGAAGAATTAGCCAGGCCAGTGATTGAAGTCGTGGAATTTCCGAGTGGAAAAATAACTCATGAAATGTTCGCCTTTGGCTCAGAAATCGCCGTAGTCCCTGTTGAAGGCAATTCTAGAGGTCTATCTCCAATGAAATCTTTAGCAAAAGAAGCCCTAATTCAGAAAATACGAGAATGGATTGGAGTTGAATCCCAAATTCAGATTTTAAGCGATGCCAGTGCTAATATCTATGTTCCAAGTAACATGATTTCTACCCTTGTTGGCAGGGGCGGCGAGAATATCCGTCAACTACAGGATGACTTAGGGGGCATCGCTCTTTCTGTAAAATCACTTGACGAAATGCCAGAAGGTATGGACAGCCCTAGAAGCCGTTACCGGGGAGATAAACAGGATAGCAGAAGCAAAGCAGGTCGCGCATGGGAAAACCCTTCTAGAGGCTCTAAAGGCCGAGGAAGAAACAGCAAAAAAGGTCGAAGATAGCGAAAAGGCATATTGTAATCAATAAAAGGGCTTGATTTTAATAATGAAGACAAATAGCCGCGGCTATGAGCACTGAAGATGGGCAGGGCGGAGAACAAAAGAAAGAGGGTGACGCGCTGGTTGCCTTTTTACTTGAAAACAGGACTTTAATGAATTTTGCATCAATACTAATGATTGTCTTTGCAGTATGGGCAACAATCGAAGTAATCACAAATGCATACGGCGCCACATGGTGGCCCCCTGAAACAGGAATTCCAGCCGATGAACTTTTCAATAATCCAGATCGAACACAAAATATCAACAATGGATTAATCATCGGCCTTGGCGCAGTGTGCGGAACTCTAGGGTTTTTAATTCAATACTTTTACCGCGCAGCACCCTACGTTGATGCGTCCATGGCTGCTACTGCGGCGATAATAATCAAGCAAGCAACTGCTGGAGTCACTGGCGTAGTTGATGCCGATGAAGTAATTGCCAAGGCGGAAGTTGCAGCAACGATTGCTGCTGATAATGCCATTAGGAAGCAACTTGGAGACGACGATTCTCCTGCTGAAGAAACAATCAAACCAGTTGAAACAGCAACTGAAGAAGAAATCGAAGAAACAGTGGAAGAACCAGTGGAAGAACCGGTTGAAGTAAAAGAAGAAAAAGTAGAACAAAAAGTAGAAGAAAAAGCCACTAAACCGAAATCCGGTGGCTCTATCTCTTCACGAAAATTCTGAGGTGAATTAAATGTGGGAACATAAAACAGTATCAAATAAAGAAATGAAGAAGACAGACAGAATGAATCCTAGTGAGACATATGTCAGGTTAATGGACGAAGTCGAAGCAGCCGTCTCGAACGCACAAGTTGATAAATTCAATCACGAAGCATTCTTAGATTATCTTCCAAGAACAGGTCCTTGGGAAGAACTACCTGAAACAGACATGGCAAAGGCCGACCCTCGTCAAAGGTACATAGGCCCGGCTAAGGCAAAATTACTCAACACCAACTTGTATCTTGGTTCAACATGGATTGAAGCCGAGAGATTCAAATTCGAGCGTAGAATTTTGACAGTTGCAGATTTCTTGAAACAAAAGACGATCATCAACGCCAATATGTGGACTCCTAAGCAACTATTTACAACACAATCATTCTTCTTCTGTTCAACAGGTGATGAAGATAGAATGGGTGGTTCATTCTTAACAGGGGATATGCCTGGTGATAATCACATATTCCTTGGAAAGAAAGATGGCGAATTTGCAGAGTGGGAAACAATACTTTGGGGACTAGGCCACAGAGGTGTAGTTCCAGATTCCGACCCATTGGACAAGTGTTTCTACCCATCATTGATGCACAGAGGCGTTTCATTCAACAATAGGCTTGGATGGATACGTTACTCTCCAGCTGGATTTGGAAAGGATGCTAATGGTTTCCTTGTTACAAGACCACACACTTGGATTTGGCCGGCAGTCAATGGAAACAGAGATACTCCAACAGCATTCAACCTCTTAGTTAACCTTCCAGACCGAAGAGCATCTTTCGGCGAAGAAGGAATTACAGACGTTTTCATGACTACTGGAAAAACATCTATGTATTCTCTAATGGGAATGATGAGTTCTTCTACCGTTAGGCAAATGTTTGGCGCTGGTTCTGAAATGGTCCCACTTGAATTCCACTGTGTTGAACCAGGACTTGACGAATGGATTTCTAGAGCAAGCGACGAAGACAAGTACTCTCGTTTATTCGAGGTTTGTGCATGTCTTGGATACATATTAACAGACCCACAAGTTGGAACATTAGGCGGTTCTTCCAAGAGAAGAAGACTACTAATGTATGCTTCTGACCAAGGTAACCTATTGACCTGTGTCAACGCAAGTCAAGTTGCAGATCATGCTTTGAAGTCCAACTATGAAGCAACCGTCTTCACTAAATTAGACCAAGCAGATTTCATGAACCGTGTAACACGACGTTTCAAGGCATATGCAGACCTAGTTGCTGCTTCGGATGTCGCCAAAGGCGCTCGCTGGATCAGTCAAGCAGATGTTGACGGAGAGAAAATGATTGGACCAAACGTTCACTCTATTCTTGCAGTTAGAGGTTACGATATTATCGATATGGAAGAATACATGAATTCTTTCGACGATATTTCGCAAGCACCAGAACGTCTAATGAGAAGAATAGTACAATCCATTGCCAACAGCGCACTGAAGACCATTTATCCAATGGACATACTTGGGGAATCAGCTGGTTCAGCACCATTCTCACACATATTTGGTGCAAAAGACGACAACCCTCTAGTGTACTATACCGATATTAGATTCCTTGTACCAACTTCTATTGATAAACTAAGAACCACAACCAGTTCAAGAGGAGCAGATAGAGGCAGAATGCGAGAAGCATATACTGGACTTACAAATGCAGACTCTATGACAAGCCTATCAATTCAAGACTTGTGTCTGCCATTCTTAGCAGACCTTGGAAAGGATTCATGGCAAACTGGAACAGGGATTAGAGAAAGCGAAGTTATCGTGGAAGTTACCATGGCAGTAAATCCAGCCGTAGTCTGGAAAGCATTATTGGATCCGACCACAAAGGAAGTATTTGATTTGCCAAAGGGCCACAAAGGTACTTCTGCTAATTTGTGGGGAGACATTTTCATCAACAACGAAGCATTACACAACAAGATGGAAAAAGATGGCCTCGGCCACTACCTGAAATTACTCAAAATGGCTTACCATTGGAGTAATGACGAAACACGAAAAATTCACAAATTAACTAAGTGAATCTTGTGAAAGGTTTCTTGAACAGGCGATTATTAGCCAGCCTCATGGCTCAACCAAATGATGGCTCAGGACGCGCTCCAGTAGCTATTGTTAGACCAACAACATCAATCACTAGTGGGGTAGCAGTTACTCAGAAATTAGTTGGTGCGGCGGTTGCCTTTGGCAATCTAATCAGTGGTACTTTTGGTCCAAATGGGTTGGATAAAATGCTTTACAAAACCAACGGCGAAGCTTCTGTAACCAACGATGGAGCCAAGATAGTTTCAGAATTATTGGTAAAACACCCCGCCGCTAAAGCATTCGTATTATTGGCAGAATCTCAAGAGAATGCTTTCGGAGATGGAGTAACGGGTTGCCTGATATTTGCAAGTGAACTGATGAGAGAGGCAGGGCGATTACTCGAAAAAGGCCTTCACCCACTGATACTGGTTAATGGGTTTAGAAATGCTTTGCAACACACTTTACAGCACTTAGAAAAAGCCGAGAAAGAAATTACCATAGAAGACACAGAAGGATTAATTTCAGTTGCTAAAACCTCCCTTACCGGGACTTCTGCAGAAACCAATAGTGATGAATTGGCTAGAATTATTGTAGACGCATCAAAACAAGTTACCTCCATCAATGGCGGCAATTATATTGTTAACACTGAAGACATTCGAATGGCTAAATCTGGAATGGGCAGTATATCTGATACAAAGTTGGTCAAAGGTATTGTTTTAGAGAGGCGATTAAAGCTTGACACATTACCTAGAAATCTATCGGCAGGTAAAGTTGCGGTATTATCATGCCCAATTGAATTACAACAAACTACCAGAGATTCCGAAGTAGAGATTTCAACTCCTGAGCAATGGGAAGCATTTATTGATGCAGAACAAGAAATATTAGACTCAAAATCAGAGAAAATTCTCTCATCAGGGGCAAGTATAGTATTTTGTGCAGAAAACGTCGATGACAGAATAATGCATAAGTTGGTAGGCGAGGGAATATTTATTCTCGATGGTCTTGAACGTAGTGGCGCAGAAGATTTGGCTCTTTCAACAGGCGCCAACATGATCAACCACATAGATGATTTAGACGAAGAGAGTCTTGGTGACTTCGAATCTATGTCGATAGTCAGAGTTGAAGATTCTAATGAGCCCAGAGATAGAATTACCTTGGAGGTTGGCAATCATTCCAAGCTTTCTACTATAGATGTGGGCGGTGGCGATGGCGTTGCAAGTGCTGAGATAATTAGGGGGATGTATGATGCGCTTCGCTCGGTTTGTGCGTCAATAGAATGTGGCTCAGTAATCTGTGGTGGTGGAAATTTTCACATGTCTGCTAGCTTGATTGTGAGAGAAAAAGCCGAACTAAACCCAGGAAGAGAAAGGCTCGCAATGGAGGCTTTTGCTAGAGCCTTGGAAGCAATTCCTGCAACACTTGCATCAAATGCCGGACAACACCGATTAGATGCATTGTTATCTCTTAGAGCCCTTCATCGTAACAATGCTCCAAATGGCGGGATAAGCAAAAGCGGTGAAGCCGAAACGCTAGAAGAGGTTCTCGAGTGTAGCGATACAATTGCTCATGCAATTGAAGCAGCATGTGAGACAGCCTGCGGTTTGTTAAGAGTCGACCAAGTAATTTCAGCACGTGGCGATTAGAATCTTAATCGCTATGTTCATGAGTCTCGAACTAGAGCGATGTATTGGGCATAGTTATGGTAGATTCTAGTAAACCGCGAGCCCTCCTTAGTGTATATGATAAAACTGGAATTGTTGAATTTGCAACATCTCTTTCCCAACTCGGTTTTGAATTAGTTTCTACAGGAGGTACGGCGAGAGTATTATCTCAATCAGGATTAGATGTAATTGGAGTTTCAGAAGTAACGGGTCACCCTGAAATTTTTGATGGCAGAGTTAAATCTCTTCATCCAGCAATACACGGTCCATTGTTAGCAAGGCTGGAAAGTGAGGCGGATAGAAAAGGACTTGAGCAGTTGAACTATCCACCAATCCAAATCGTGGCATGTAATCTATATCCATTTAGTGACGCAGCGCTCCAAGAACCAAAACTGGAAGACTCATCTCTGCTTGAAATGATAGACATAGGTGGGCCTACTATGGTTAGGGCATCTGCCAAAAACCATCGTAATGTCTTGATAGTTTGTGATCCTTCAAATTATGACGAAGTAATTTCAACAATCAAACAATCCTCAGATATCTCAACAATAGATTTAGCATTTAGACAAAAATTGGCACTGGAAGCATTCCAACATACTGCATCTTATGATTCTGCAATTTCCGATGAATTGCATGCCAGATGGATTGGAAGGCCAGAACAGTCTGGCGATAAAGACATTCAAACTGAAAGGTTGCCTGAGACTCTACTTTCTTCTGCTAATATTTCCCATTCTCTGAGGTATGGTGAAAATAGTCATCAAGCAGCTGCATTGTACATGGACCCTAAGGCAAAAGGAAAGCACTCAACCTTAGTTACTGCTATTGTCGAAGGAGGCAAAGATATGTCTTACAATAATTATTCAGACGCCGATGCTACTTTGCGACTATGCCGTTCTCTATCGACAGATGAGTGGCCTGAAACGCCCCATGCATGTGTTATTGTAAAACACAACAATCCCTGTGGTGCAGCATTAGGTTCAACCCAACTAGAATCATTCCAAGCCGCATTGGCCAGCGACCCAGAGTCCGCTTTTGGCTCAATTATTTGCTTCAATGAACCTCTCGAAGAAGACACCGCAGAGGCCATGGGGGCTTTATTCATCGAGGTGTTAATGGCGCCTGAGTACAACGGCAAATCAAAAGAAATAGTGATGAGGAAAAAGAATAGAAGGATTTTGACGATACAATCACCACAAAACAGACTTTCTCCTCTTCAAAGAATATTAGTCAAGAAACCAATTGAGGGTGGCTGGTTAGTTCAGACCGAAGAAGCCCCAGTAATCGATTGGTCAAAGGCAAAAGTCCCAACTAAGAAACAACCTACTAACGAGGAAATTGCTAGTATGAAATTTGCTGTAAGGGTTTGCGAGCAAGTAAAATCAAACGCAATAGTAATGGTTCAAGGAACCGCTACAGTTGGCATTGGGCCAGGTCAAACAAGTCGCGTAGAGGCAGTTCGAATAGCCGCTAGAAGAGCAGGCGACAAGGCTCAGGGCTGCGTACTAGCTTCAGATGCATTCTTCCCATTCAAAGATGGGCTAGAGCAAGCAGCAGAATCTGGTGCTTCCTCAATAGTTCAGCCAGGTGGCTCAATAAGAGACCAGGAAGTCATAGATGCTGCCGATGAAAAAGGTATTTCGATGTTATTTACAGGCCATCGATTATTCCGCCATTGATTGCGAAGCCCTCAAAACATTAGGCTACTACCACTATTTATGGCGCACTTTCCTGATAACCACAGGACAGGTTCTGTAGACCAACCTTTACGTTGCGCTATTCTAATTTCAGGTTCAGGTACTGGAATGGAAGCATTACTCAAATATCAAAAAGCGAAAGTTGATTGTAATCATCAAACCTCGCTTGTGGTTTGTAATAACCCCGAAGCGGGAGGAATTAGTATCGCTAAGGGTTTTGAAATTCCAGTTCAAACCTTTTCACTCCCAGATATTGAAAATAAAACCGAGCGCAGATTGGCCCATGAAAAAGAAATCACAAAATGCTTGGAAGAACATGATATTGAATTGATAATACTAAGTGGATATATGCGCTTATTGAGCGAAGAATTTGTTAAAAGATGGGAGATGCAAATTATCAATATCCATCCTTCCTTATTGCCAAAATTTCCCGGCGCACATGCTCATGAAGATGTCCTATCTGCCGGAGTTAAGGTCTCTGGCTGTTCGGTACACTACGTTGATGCAGGGATGGATACCGGACAGATAATTGAACAAAGAAAAGTTCCAGTATTTTCTGACGACACAGTTGAGTCTCTTTCTCAAAGAGTGAAAATCGAGGAACATATCCTCTATCCGATGGTTATAGACCAGTTATCATCTTGACAATTAATTGGGCAAAATATTGATGGACATCATCAATATATTTCCACTCGGGGAGAGAGTATGGGGACATTGGTCACAGGTCAAGCAGCAACATTTGTAGAAGAATTATGGATTGAAACCGAAAAGCGCTATGAGATAGTTTGTATCACTAAAGATGTTGCTAAGGTCGTTGCTGATAGCGGAATAAAAGACGGCTTAGTTTTAGTAAATCCAATGCATATTACTGCTTCATGCTATGTCAATGATCTTGAATATGGATTACATCACGATATCATGAAATGGTTAGAAAAAATTGCCCCCTTCTATGGAGTTGAAGGAAATCAAGGAGAAGAATATCACCATCATAGAACAGGAGAAGATAACGGCGATGCGCATCTTAAGCGCCAATTATTAGGTCAACAAGTTACAATGCCAATAAGAAATAGTAAATTACATCTCGGAAATTGGGAGCAAATTCACTATGCTGAATTCGATGGACAAAGAAGAAAACGTATTCTAGTGAAAATTATCGGAATAATTTAATTTGGAAAAATCCCAGATTAACTAGTCATCAACTTAATTTCACATTCATCTAAACGTGTTCTAGCCACAACATGGTCCTCATCGATAGCAAGTACAGCCCTCCAACCAACACTAGCTTGGTCAAATCTCTCACCCTCATGATGTAATGCCGCGATATGCAAGTTAGCATCAAGATGATTTGAATCACATTTAACCGCTGCTTCAAAGTCGCTCAGGGCATTATCATCTCTTCCCCATTCAAGGTATAATAGACCTCTTTGATGCCATGCTGGTGCATAATTTGGAGAGATACGTAATGCATCATTCAGAGGTGTTTCTGCCCTCTCGTGTCGGTTTAGTGCGATGAAACAGGACGCTAACTGTGTCAAGGCTTGATGATGGTGGGGCGCTTTTTCAAGTACAATTTCCAAATCCGCTCTTGCATTAGACCAATCACCAAGCACCATTTCGGCTTCAGCTTTCTTGAATCTAGCAAGTGTGAAATTTGGTGCTAAGTCGAGTAGTATTTCCGCATCATCTAATGCTCTACGACCTTCATCCAAGGCCATAAAAATACTACATCTGTTTAGTCTGGCTCTAATATGCCCAGGGTCTTCTTTAAGTGTTTTATCGTAGTATTCTAGAGCCCTATCTAAATGACCACTTCGGGCTTCAATATTTCCTCTAACATAAGTTATTACAGCACTTTGGCCGTGAATATCGGCAACGTCTATTTGTTGCGCTGCAGTCGTAATATCTCCTTTATCCAATGCTAGAAGGGCAGATTCAGCAGCTACTGAAGGGTCTTCTTCAGGAAGTAATCTACCGGCTCTCGCAATTGCTTCATCTGCTGAATCGATATTGTTCAACAATCTGTTAGTTCTAGCCAACCCTAACCAAGCAACACCTAGTTCTCGATTCAGTTTCAATGCATTTTCAAAGGCCGATATCGCAACCGAAAGCAATGTCGCATCGGTTTCTCCTGTACCATCTCTTGTTCGGTCTGCATTTGCTAAATGTAATCGTCCCTCGACTACGTGAAGTAATGCGTGGTCTATACCGATAGGAGTTTCATCAAGAAGGCGTTGAGCATCGTCAATTCGACTATCTAGGAGATACCTTGTTGCGATTTTGGCTCTCAATTCTCCATTCATCGAATCCTTTTCTAGAGCCTTAACAAGTGATTCTTCCGAAGCAGAAACAGAACCTTCGGTTAGGAGAAGATCTGCTTTGAGTAGGACCAAATCGACCCCACCAGAATCTAAAGCAACAGCATGTACTGCTGCTTTGAGCGCTTCCTTAAGACGATTTGACTTTGGAGCCAGTAGTTTGGCAGATAATGCCCATGCATCACCGCATTGACGGTCTAAGTCTAGACACTTGTTGGCAGCCTCGTAAGCCTTACCATCCTCTCCTTCTTGGTGCAATAGATTTGCATAACTCAGCCAATCTTTAGATTGAGTAGGGTCTTCTTCCAATGCCTTTTCTATCGCCTCTAGTGCTTCAGAATGAGAACCTGCTCTAGCACGCAATCCCGATAGTAGTGACCGGTCAGCAGCAGTATCAAGTCCTAAAGCCTCCAAGCGACGAACGTCTCTTTCAGCTTCTAGGTCTCCCATCTTTGCCAATAGATGAGCGTGCGCTCTTAGCAATTCGGGACTATCTGGCTGAACAGTCATCCTTGCTTCAAGCCAGTACCTTCTCAAATCTTCATCTCCTTTTTCTAGAGCGATATGTTCTAGAGCTTGTAGAATATTTATATTTCCTGGAGAAGATGAGTAGGCAATACCAAAGCAGTTTTCAGCCCAATCATATCTTCTAAGTGCTAAACTTGCATGACCTAATTTATGTGCAGTAACTGGCTTCAAACCAATACTGCTAGCACTCATTTTGTACTTATCAAACATTTCTATCAATCTTAGAATCAAGTTAGAAGTTATTTGATTTATTAGATTTGAATCACCCACAGTACTTTCAATGGAAACAGAAGAAACCAATGTCTCTAATGCGTCTAGCGCTTGTGAGAAAATTTCACTTTCGTCTAAAGAATCACCAATTTCTCCAAATTGCTCCAAGTGTGCTATTGTATTGTGTGCTAGAAGTGCGCCGTCTAATTCAGGATTTGTGGCCCTTAGTGCATCGACCATTCCATTTAGTGTTGATAGTTTTGAATTCATATTTGCTACTTCATTATTCAAATGGCTAAAGTGGGCGCTTTGGCTTTGTTGAAGCAAAATATTGTTTTCTGTAACATTTACTAACCTTTCGTGAGTCTTTTTTAGCCAGAATCCAGTGCCTCCTCCAGCGCCTATGACAGCGATTCCAAATAAAGCGGTTAGTGGTTCCATAAGCAACGAGTTTTCTTTGCCCCTTTATGCTCATCGGCTCAACCTAGTGTGGAGGAGTCGATTTATCGACCTTTGAAATTTCTCCGATGAGGGCAATTAATCTCGAAAAACCCTTTATTTCGGCTTGTTCTTTGCTCACATTCAAAGGCTTTCAGCACCCATCAGTGTTGAGGTCACCTTATGGTAAGCCAAGATGAACCCCACTCTTCACAATCTTGGTTCGATAATCAAATCGATTCTTGGGCTAATTTAGGGTGGGAAATTTCTGAAATAGAGGATTATCTAAACGATAATTCTGAATTGGCTTCAGAGGCGCTACTGCGTGTTGAATACCTAGTCAATTTATCGACAGATATGAAATCTAGATTAGATCTTTCATGGGTAGAAAAGAACCCTTCTTACCGTGAATTGTTCGACCGATGGTTATTAGATCTTAACAACCCAATGAATGGCGAAATTATCAGACAAGAATACGAGTCATGGGCCTCCGATAACCGCCCATGGGAACTTGTTTTTCAAAAAGTTAGAGATGAGTGGAATGCTGTTAGAAAAGGAGAGGAGATACTTCTTTTCTTGGCACGCTGCGACTCATTAGACCCAACATCACACCCGCAGATTGCGGTATTACTCCCAATGTTCAAATCGCCAGAAATGTCTTCGAGACTAGACCAAGAGATATCACGCATAGAACAAAATGAAGCCAGACAAAGAAGGACAATATTCAATGCAATTGAATCTTTGAAAGACCAAGGTTATGATGTGGATTATATTCTTGAAATGCCGATGGTTCAAGCCCTAGAACAGATTACTGTAATCCAAAGACGGCACACAGAGCATGAAACAATCCGCTTGTTAATCATCGATCAACTTGCTTCATTTGATGATAAAATCGCACAAGATTATGAGACCCAAAGATTAGAGTTACTAAGCGAAGGCAATGAGATAGATTTAATGGACTTCAAATCTAAAATTATGGCTATCAGTGATGATTTGTACAAGCGCCTCGTATCAGTTAATGATGTGATTTTTAGTTGGAGAGAAAAAGGAATAATCTTCCCTCACGCTGATGCAATTCGCCCCGAAGAACTAATGGAATGGGAAACAAATATTCCAGAGATTGGGAACAGTGTCAATAAACATCTAGAATGGCTTGAACGTTATCAAAAAATAATAACTCTCTGGCCCGAAGCGATTAGTCAAGGAGAACCATATATTGGGTACCTTGAAAACACTGAAAATATAATCGATATTGTAGAAGATTTACAGCAAGAATGGAGGCGCTTAGAACTAGAATGTCTATCCTTGATTGAAAAATTCCAAAACCATGGATTATTACTCGATACTTATGAATCGATGATAGAAGGAGACCCAAAGAACGCTTTAGCCGTGATTACCAATGCTCTACCTTTATGGCAGCAGAGAGTCGATTGTATTACTGATTTACTAGAAATCGATATATCTTTTGAAGGAGAAGACTTGGTCAATAAGAGAATAGCTCTTCTCCAAGAGATAGAAGCGGGTAGTGATGTGATTGAGGATACAATTTCGATGATTCAAACTTACAGAAAGCGTAGAACAAGGCATAGGCGTATGCTTGAATCTGAACTATTGGATTTAGTTAAACAGGGTAAAGCATCCGATGAAACAGCGTCTTCTCGATTTAATCTTCTAGAATTTGAAGAATTTGTTGCCAATGCTAGGAAGCATGGTATGAGCAAAAACATCACAACCACAGGTAATTCTGTGGTAACCTCAGCTATCAATGAGAGATTAGAACGGAAACTTGTGGATGAACTTGCACAGTATAATGCAGCGGGATGGTATACTGGACATCTATCCTCACAACTCGAATCTAGTCCCATCGAACTTGCTAAAATCTTGACAATGGTTAGGGGCCTAATTAACAATCATGAATCTCTTAGGAGGAGGCTATCGGCGTTACCATGGAACAGAGATGTCAACTTAGCAATACAGGTTCAGGAACAACTCCAAGACCCGTTAAAATTGGCTGAATTATCAGATAATGTGCCTTCTTTCATGAAGCACCTTTCACTTAGAGAAATTGAGGATTCAGAATTTGAGTTTAGATCTTGGAAGCCAGACCCAATAAGAAAAACACTCCTTCCCATCCCTGAACAGATTCAAGCACCATCTTCAACCTTAGAGGAGGCCCATGAAGCAATACTTGATGCTATGGAAGAAGAGAGGGATGAAGATTTGAACGAACCAGAAATCGTCGAACAAAAGGTTCCTGAAGTGATAGATTTAGTAACCGAAGATAAAACGATGGAAGAGAAAGTCAATGAATTAGAGGAAATTATAGAGATTCCACAAATAGAAGAGAACCAAGAACAGACACAACCCCCCAGATCTGATAATAAGTCCACAGTGAAAGAGAAACAAAGCCCCAATGCACAGAATCAATCATTGGATAAATCATCTTTCGAGGCTTACAAAAGCCTACTACTAACTTTAGGTTTGAAAGAGACAGCCCAAATGTTGCAGA
>JABIUA010000198.1 GCA_018667575.1 Methanobacteriota archaeon
AAAACTTTGTCCAACGAACTTCCTGCTTCCTCAAGGATTCTAGAAATATTATCGATTACAGCTTGAGTTTGTGCTTTGATATCATAATCGCATGGTTTGCCATTTTCATCATGAATTGGTCCTCCGGGGATTGAGTTTGTCCCAGGTTGTCTGGGGCCAACTCCTGAGAGATACAACATATCGCCAACTCTCCTAGCATGCGGGTATGCTCCAACTGGCTTAGGGGCAGCATCTGTATTGACTGAACCTTCAGCATCGGTTGGTTCCCATAATTTTGGACCACTTGAACTCTTTTCTACTGGATTGTCTACCACTTCTGCGGAATCTAGGACTCCTCTTTCTCCGCCAAAAACCTCGACATTATCTTCATCATATTCCTTGTCACCAACGCCTGATGGTGTTGGGTTTAGGTGTACTACAGCGCCACCTGCGCCATGAATTGCCTCATAGGCAAGAACTTCGCCAGTCAGATTATTTCTGTTTTCATTCATTGCAGAAAGCCACCACATTGGCTTGAAAGTTACCACTTTCTGAACCCTTATTTGTCGATGAATTGTTCTTGATAGTTGGCTAACATCCTCTAGTCTACCTTCGCTAAGGAATTCAAGAATTTTACGATTCCATTCATCATCTTTGAGGGAGTGAATCTTGTCATCCTTTGGATCAATATCTTCGGTAAACATACGATTCGACAGTGACATGGCGGTAACAGCCACCGCTTTTCTTCCAGTATTTTTGATTACATCTAAGCAGGCTTTTGCTAGTACCGTTGTCTCGCTTCTATTGGAATATACGTTAGAAGATACGATGACTGCAGGAATTTTATTTCCAGGGTTGAGTAATGTCAATGCGACAACAGAGCCAACATCGATAGGGAATCCATGGTATGAAATAGTACGGCTTTGAAGTCCTCGTGCCTTATTGGCAGCATTCCATGCATGGGCAAATTCAGAGTCTATATTGAAAGAGTACTCGATTGAACCCAAATCATGAAAATCATTGTCGACCATTACCCATTGTGGATTTGGGTCTGCTTGTATTTGATGTCCAATTATGCTTGGCCAAGTAGTGGAATAAATGATTAGTAAATCTGCTCCACTATCTTGAATTCTTTTAGCAGCATCATCATATGCTTGTCTGAGTTTTCCCCAGCCCTCGTTTTTTTCTGGTGCAAGTACAGTGTGTGGATGTACAGGTACGACAAAAGAATCGATTAATTCTCCAGAACTCATTGGTTAGCCTCCTTATGTTTGTACACTGGCCATTCTACAATTGCATTGCCAGTTCCAATAATGGTCCCATAGCCATGCAATATTGCTGGATAGTCCGGGACTTCAAGTGCGGAAAGTAACCATGAAAATGCTCCACCATCACTTTCAGCGATAGCCTGTTCTGTAAATTCGGGCATCTCATCGAGTATTCTTTGACATTGGCCAGAGCGCATGTAATCGATTATTCTCATGTCCCAAAGATGCATTGCATGGCTAGTTATGTGCTCTTTACTCATATCTTCAGGTACTTCTGACTCTGTTGTGAAATGACGATGTGAGAGTGAATTACTAGCCAATACTACTGCTTTCTTACCACTCTCTTCTATCGCTTGGCGTGTTACTTTGCCAAGTTCAATCATCATCTCCTGCATCACGTCAACAGAATAATATGCAGTGGAACGATTACTAGATACTACTACCATTGGCTTATCCCATTTTGGATTGAACATGTGTCCGGTTGTTATGGTGCCATAATCAACTCTAAAATCAGGGTTAGTCATCATTTTTACCGCTAGACCTGCCTGTTCTGCCTTGTCATGAATTTGCTTGGATAAATCCACATCAATATCTAAATCATAATTATATCTAAACAGGTTTGGAAATACCGGGTCAACTGATAAATTTTTGAAATGGGGAAGTCCTAGGAAATGAGTTCCAATATAGGTTTGCCAGTGCGGTGAAAGAACTACAATGACATCATAATCGACATCGGCTAATGATTCTCTAAGTCTTTCATAGCCCCATCTTAATTGCTCCCATCCGCCTTCAGCAGTTGGTTCATTTTGAGGTGGATTTTCCGCATAAACTAGATGTGGTGGATGTGGTGCTAAACAACCTGCGACAATTTCACCTTTCGTCATATGGCAAGGCAGTGGGCATAAGGATATATCCTCATCGGCTTACAGTTATGCCCGAAGCCTCAAACATGTCCGCTCATTACGCACACCATGGAGGAGCAAATAGTGGATGAAAAAGTCCCATCATCAATTAGAACTCCTGAAGTCAAAACATCAGCGGTTGATTTTGAAACAGGCCTCAAACATATCATTGGTCCTGCAGTCATTGGAATGACTCTAGGTATGTCGGCTGAAGTGTTTCTAACTCCAAATTATGCTTGGCCTTCTCCACCACAAGCAGCTATCATTGGAGCAATTTTACTTTCCCCACTTCTGTATTTTATTCTACTGAGCGATGAAAAATCTCGATGGTGGGAATATTCAGTGGGTATGATGACTCCCGGGTTATTTTTCATCATGATTTGGTTTTCAGGCTGGGGTGCCTTATTTTGTGGAGCCTATGGCCCACTCTTGATTTGGGTGTGGATAAGTACTTCATGGGGGCAATTTGATTTACCACCATTCAGATATGGTATATGGCATTCTTTTGCGATAAATATTGGCGGTTTTGCAGGAGCAATACTCGCTTTTAATCTATCATTATGAGGTGTAACTTTCATCTTCACTAGGGAATTCACCCGAGCGTACATCATCACAATAATTTGTAATAGCGCCGTGGATTTCATCTGCTAAGTTAAGATATCTTCTAAGGAATCTAGGGGAGAAATCCATAGTTATTCCAAGTAAGTCGTGAAGCACTAGTACTTGTCCATCACAGTCAGGGCCCGCTCCAATTCCAATTGTAGGAATATTGACTGATTCACTAACTCTCTTGGCAAGATCTCTAGGTATTTTTTCTAGGACAATTCCAAAGCAACCAGCCTCTTCAAGAATTTTAGCATCTTGAATCAATTTCTCAGCCTCCTCATCTTCTTTTGCTCGAACGCTATATGTTCCAAATTTGTATATGGATTGAGGTGTTAGTCCTAGGTGGCCCATGACTGGTATTCCAGCGGTTAGAATTCTCTGAATAGATTCAACAATTTCTGCTCCTCCTTCGAGTTTAACAGCATGTCCTTCAGCTTCTTTCATAATTCTAATCGCTGATTCAAGGGCTATTGCAGAGTTGCCTTGGTATGTACCAAATGGCATATCAACAACAATCAATGCGCGATCAACTGCTCTTTTTACACATTGAGCGTGATAAATCATATGGTCTAGAGTCATTGGAACTGTAGTGACTTGACCTGCCATTACGTTGGAGGCAGAATCTCCAACCAGAATTACGTCGACTCCAGCATTATCGACTAGTTTTGCCAATGAGAAATCATATGCTGTAAGCATAGTAATTTTCTCACCCGCTCTCTTCATCTCTTGCAAAGTGTGGGTGGTTACCTTCCTTGCCTTACCATGAACGGACATAGAACGTCCACATAGCGAAGAGATTTGAAACCCTCGGACAATTTAAAATTGATAAATCAAACGATATTCGTTAGATTGGTTATGATTTCATCATATATTTCCTGACTCTCTGATTGGCTGAGAATTTGATATTTCTTTTCTAAGTCACTTATTGTCATTGCAGCGATTGAATATAAGGTATCATTATCATTTTTTACAATCATAGCAATTCGACTATCGACCCATTCGTCTAGTATCTCGTTATCGACATTCATATTATTTCCAATTGTCTTGATAACTGATTTTAGTGCGGATGTTAGTTGCTCTAATTGTTCATCTGTAATAGTGAACTCATTTTCCAAGAAATTAACTTTAGCAGCGAGGTATAACTTGTGATAATTTCCTTCTTCAGGAATTTGTTCGAGTATGGTTTCTAAGTCCGGGTAGATACCCGCTTCTGGCATTAGTTCAGCCATGCTTTGGTCAGAGAAAGGTGGTAATGCAGGTTCGATTACCTTGTCAATTTGAAATTTACGAGTGCCGAGTATTTCAACAAAATGATTACTTCCCATCGTTTCATGATGAATAATTTCAACTTCACAGCCAAAGGGTCTTGGCCCTCTCCATCCATTGAATTCCTCGTCATCATCACAGACCAATCCAAAGGATTTTGAATCTAATAAACAATCATCAAGCATCTGGCGATATCTTGGTTCGAAGATACGCAATTGTTGTATTTCACCAGGTAAAATGACCATTGGTAATACGAAAAGGGGGAGTACGTCGTCACCAGACATAGACCTAGATTTCATGTAATGCTTTTCAATATGTGTTCAATCATGTTTTACACATATATTGGTCATTTCAGAGAAGAATGAGAGGGACCACTGGCCGCCTTCTCTGCCAACACCAGAGTTTTTCACTCCTCCAAAAGGTGTTCTTAAGTCTCTATGCAGCCATGTATTAACCCACATAATTCCTGTTTCGATTTGCTTTGAGAATTGCCTTCCACGTGCTAAGTCTTTTGTCCAAACTGAGCCCGCCAATCCATATTCTGTTGAGTTGGCCATTTCGATGGCTTGCTCTTGATTTTCGAAGGTGTGTAGGGTGACGACTGGTCCGAAGATTTCCTCTGTTGCAGTTCTGGAATTAATATCGAGTCCGCCGATTACAGTAGGTTCAAGAAACGCTCCATGATTCATTTCTTCATTTGAAAAGGAGGGTCTTTTGCCACCGGTTAGAATAGTTCCACCTTCTTGTTTCGCCAGTTCAACATATGATTCGACTTTTTCGAGATGTTGCATGGAGATGACAGAACCGATTTCAGTGTCTTCACTTTTTGGGTCTCCTTGTCGCATGGATCTAACTTCTTTCAAGAGCAATTCTGTGAATTTGGTCGCTACCGAAGCATCGACTAAAATTCTTGAACCGCATAAGCAAACTTGACCTGAATTGGTAAATCCTGCCCTTGCAGCACCTTTGGCAGCAACTTCTAAATCAGCATCATCAAGGATGATGGTTGCGTTTTTACCGCCGAGTTCCAGTGATAATTTCTTGAATAACGGTGCTGCTGTTCTTGCTACAATACGGCCGGTTTGAGTACCGCCAGTGAAAGATATCGCCTTGATTTCAGGATGCTCGAGTATCGGTTGGCCTGCACTTGGTCCTAAGCCGTGGACTATGTTGAACACGCCTTGGGGAAAATCAATGTCTTGTAGTATACTAGCGAACAAGTTAGCAGTAAGCGGCGTTAGTTCACTTGGTTTGGCTACGATAGTATTGCCCATGACTAGTGCTGGGGCAATTTTCCATGTTAGAAGATAGAGTGGTAAATTCCATGGTGTGATCAGTCCTACAATTCCGACTGGTTTGCGGTGAACATAATTTACTGCATCATCCATCTTAAATTCCATTGGTTTTTGCTCTGAAGCAAATTTTGCAAAAAAGCGAAAGTTGCTAATTGAGCGACTTGCATCAACTCTTCTTGCCAGTGAAATTGGCTTGCCAGTATCTCGACTTTCAGTTTCTGCGATCAGTTCTTTGTTGGATTCTAAAGCATCAGCGATTTTGTTAAGCCAATCGATTCTTTGTTCCATCGATAGAGAGCTCCATGACTTGGAAGCAACGCTGGCAGCATCAACTGCATTTTGTACATCTTCGCTTTGTGAACTTGCTATTTTACCAATGAGTTCTCCAGTTGCTGGATTTATGTCATCGATATACTTTCCACCAGATGGGGCGACAAATTCTCCATTGATGAAATTCCAGATTTTTGTCATGGCTAAGCCTCAATCTCAAATGACCATCGGTCTGTATCAGGGTCCCATTCATCCCATGTGTCGATACTCTCGAGTTTCTCTAGATATTTTTCCGGTACAATTCCTGGAACAATGAATGCTTTTTGCCGGTGTAGTGGATATGGATTTCGAAGTTTAATTCCTAGCACTCCTAACACCGCTCTTGCGATGTACCATGTCGCTTGTGAATTCCAGCCATGGGCTATTTTCACCACAATCCCAAGACCTTTCGGGTAATCAGGATGCTCAATCGCTAATCCTAGAAGACCATCAGCACCTTCCTTGGCGATTACTTTCCCTTCTCCGGCTTTCAAAACAGTAGAGTCAAGTCGATTAA
>JABIUA010000191.1 GCA_018667575.1 Methanobacteriota archaeon
AGTACATTAATGGGTTCATGTAAAACACCCTTGTATTCAGATTATGCAAACTAATGGGCTTGCAGTGGGTCATATACATCGCTACCCACTGAAAAGACCCAGTGTAAGCCATTTGATTTAGAATCTAATACGTTACGGCTGGATTGACGAACAAGAGATTAAACTTTTATGAAGTGAAACCATTGCATACAGGCCATAAGTTCATGCCATGTGTCACAGCCGGTGAATTATGCCTATCGATTCAGCAGAAGCTTTGAGGAGAGCAACTTTGGTACGCAGCGACCCATCGCTCAGCGGTGTATCTCGTGAAAACATTTCCTTGAAAGAAGGAGTATTTGAATGGCAATACCGAACTCCTGACGGTTTGAAAGTCGAAGATTCTATCATCATCCTTAGGTGGAATTCACTTGGTTTACCTCCTGCTTGGAGCGAAGTATGGATTTGTCCAAATGCTAGGGGGCATATCCAAGCGACTGGGTTCGACTCAAAAGGGCGGCTACAATATCGCTATCACCCTGAATGGACTGACATCACAACGGAAATGAAGTACGACGACGTGGTTTATTTTGCTTCACAACTTCCTCGACTGCGAAAGCAGGTAGAGAGAGACCTCGAAGAGAGCACAATGAAACTCCACACAGTCGCTGCCCTTGTCGTCCGCTTAATCGACCTGTATAACATCCGCGTTGGTAGTGACGAGTACGCAAAAGCAAACAACTCCTACGGCTTGACTACACTCAAATCGATGCATGTTAAGCATATCAAAGGTGACGATGCTGAAGGACGGCATGATGCAGTTTTTACCTTCACAGGAAAATCCGATAAGAACTGGGAGATTACCATTGAAGACGATCATCTCGTCGACCTCATCTTACGAACCAACCGTTTAGGCGTAAAGAATGCTGATTTATTTATGTATATCTCAGAGGCAGGCAATGAAGTCGACCTGAAAGCTGAGCACATCAATCAGTACATTCGTGCAAGTAGTGGGGAAGGTTTCACTGCCAAGAACTTCCGAACATGGGCGGCAACCTACCGTTGCGCTGAGCGTTTGGCATTTCTCGCCCAACCCCAGAAAGCAAAAGATATGAAACATTGGCTTAGGAAACTACCCGATATTGAATCGATCAACAAACTTTGGAATGAAGGCGACTGGGAGGTGCCAACAACTCAATTCGATAGAAACAAAACAATGTTGGCTGTTATTGACACGGTGGCAGCAGACCTTGGTAACACCCGTCCTGTTTGTCGTTCATCCTACATCCACCCTTGGTTTCTCAATGCCTGGATGGAGAAGCGACTTCTCAAGACCTGGAATGAGTTCGTAAGTATGCGTAGAATTTCTGGGCTTTCTGCCGGCGAAAGTTCAACTCTTCGAGTCCTTAAACATCTTAGAGAAGTATCTCGGTGAAGAATAATAATTTGTATATACACATTGGAAGCATTGTACTTGTCGTATGTACAACGGTACCTAGAGATATACTGGTAGTTAGAAAATTAATCTAATTAACCTAAGTGCCATTCTCAAAGTAATTCATCGAGGAAAGAAACATCAATACTTTGTGAATTTTGATTATTCCCAATCTGTTGTTCAGAAGCAGGGTATGAGGGTTGTATTGGCGCTTCTGGTTGAACCGGTTGTGGAATTGGCGGCTGAATGTATTGTGGCTGAGCAGGTTGAACTGGTTGTTGAACCGGTTGTGGAATTGGCGGTAGCGGGAATGCAGGTGGCGCAGGTGGATTCATTCCAGCCGGCAATGGCGGCAGTGTCTGTTGATTGACAATGGTGTTGATTGGAGGTATGTTAGTCGAGTCAATTACCTGTGAAGGTGAATCTTGCCCAATACCCCAAGTAGCAGCCTGTACATCCCAAGCATTCGAGAGGTCTGAGCGCCCTCGACGACTACGAGTAAATATCACAATGGACACAAGCGCTATCAAAATAGCACCCAAGGCCAATAGATTACGATTATTTAAGATAGATTGGATACTAATAGCATCGTCCTTATCTTCGGATAAAACCACTTGACTTGCATTGAGACGAATTGGTGTGACTGTTTGCTTGATATTTTCCTCATCGTAGGGAGTAACTGAAATATACCAATCGGAAGTATTGGTTAGAGATACAAAGTTTTCACTTGAAATAATGAAACTTGTAGTTGAGATTTGGTCACCGACAAGTCTTGCATCTTCTATCTCAAAGAACTCTTCAGCACTGATATGAACTTGGTATCCTTGAATTAGTTCGGATATATTTTGTTCCCAAGATACTGAGATTCTCTGACCTTCAAGCCATGACAATGTAATTCCTTCAACACTTGGTAGGCTACTGCCATCATTTGCAAAACCATCGTCTATTGTTAGAGCCGATGCAGTGACTAAATCTGTCATAATTGCGTTTCCAGAAAAGTCAACAGGAACAACAGCTACATACACAATTAAATCTGGAGAAATCGCTAATTCTCCTTCCAAAAGAGTGATACTGAGTGGGAAATTAGGCTCTTTATCTGTTACCAAGACTGGTGTCAACGGACCGTTTGATTCTTCACCAACACTAGTAAAATCATACGGTGCTGCATACACTTGATACTCGAAAATATCACTTTCTGAAGATAGTTCGAATTCAAGATTTACGCCTGTTCCATCATCTAGAGGTCGGTCCTGTAAAGTGAGAATCTCAACTCGCTCAGGTGCGAAAATATCCTGTAAATTGTTGATTGGAGTGACGCTAGGACTCAATAGTCCAGTCAAGTATGCATCTCCATCATTATTATGCACCGAGACGGCGACGTACAATTCTGTATTTGTCCGAATCAATCCAGAAATATTGATTGTTTCTCCTGAAGCATCAGATGAGTAATAGAGCCCATTATTGGCAGCGAGCGTCATTGGTTTTGTTTCCTCATCGAACCATTGTACATCGATGACCACACAGCCACAAGTATCAGGATTAGTGCCGTATTGTTCCCACAATGATGCAACGCTGTCAAGAGGTCGGTCTGCGACCCAAACAGTGTAGTATCCAAAATCATCAGAATCCGAAACCGTCCAAGTGATATCGATCGATGTTCCTTCATCGTTGGGCGTATCAGACACCTCAATGCTTGTAATTCGGTCTGGAGGTAGAACCTCGCCGTTAAGGTTGTCCACTGGTACAGCGGTAACGATTTCGACACCTGTGCGTTGTGAATTTAGATACACATCATAGGCGATAACAGCGATGTAATATTCTTGTCCATCAAAGAGTGGGGCTCCATCAAAGTCGGATAAGATAGTCGAATTAGTCGAGCAATCGGGGATGATTTTCGATGCCGTGAAATCATCAACTGAGGTCGGTTCAAATGAAAACTCGATATCAGTCACTATGAATATTTGATAGAAGGCACAATCATCAGCCTTGGATATGTCCCATCCAACAGTTATCTGTCCACCGCTGTCGTCGGGGGTATCTATTGCAAATACATTGGTGAGTGGTGTTGGTGGATTGCCATCATCTTCTCCTCCGGTGGCAATCACTGGTCCAATGATGGTTGCGTTGGAGGCATCTTCTTTCCCACCTGCATCAATGCAGGTGAATCCAAGCCAATATAGCACTCCGGTTTCCACTGTGAGTGTGGTTGTATTGCCTTCGCTGAATGGAACGGTTGATAGCGATACGAGGTTCGCTAGGCCGTCACTGTAATTATCCGAGTCTAAGATGTAAATTCCAGTTTGGGCTGCATCTAGTGCCATACATCGAGCCCATTCTACACTTAGTTCGCCTTCTGCTCCGTTTTGGGAAGGAACCGCAGAAGCCCAAGCAGGCGGTGTTGGGACCTCATCGCTTGTCACCAATGGTCCGGCGATAGAACTTGGAACCCCATATCTTCCGTCTTGGTATTCAACGACGACCAATGCATAGTATTCAGTTCCATCAACAATGGAGACACCATTGGCGGTTGTTGCTACTGCAATAGTACTAGTATACGCTGATTGGGATGCATCTGCGATACGTCCTTCAAAACTGATATTGGTGACCAATTGGTTCCATGGACCATCGTTGATGTAGACATGGTATGCTTTGAAATCAATATCTGGGACAATAGACCACTCGAAACTCAAAACGCCGCCTCCATCATCTGGGCGGTCGTATGCATCTGTAATGACCACTGGTGTATCTTTACGAACCCAGTCGTAGGTGAGGCGCATTTCTATGCTTCCATCGTCTTCAGATAGAAGTTTAAGTGGAACATAACGTGTTCTATTGGTGATTTGTCCGTTATCAACGGCAAATTGTAGCATTTCACTTAGACTTGTAGTATCGGATATATCTATCAAAGCATCGTAATTTAGCAAACCGGTCTTCGCCCACACAGGCGTATTAGATTCCGGAGAACTCAGTACTAGTGGCATGTATTGGAATGAGGCTCCATTCGCATCCATAGAGCCTGAAGATGAATTGATAGTTAGAGGAGCATTTGAATTGATTAATTGGATTTCATAACCTGGGTGAGCCATTTCTCCTATATTGAAAACTTGACCATCAAGACTGGCAAACAGAGGGTCTGCAGAACGAGCCTGCCCATCTTCAATGACTTCAAAGGCTTTATTCCATCCAAATAAGCCATCTTCACGAGAAGCAACCCAGAAACCTGTTGGTCCAACTGCGACATTTTGAGGATTTGGTACAACAAACGATTTCAGCAATGAATGGGAAGTATTTCTAGCTTCTATAATCGAAATACTAAAACTACTTCGTACAATTAAGTGAACACCGTCAGATTCCATGTCTCTAATAGGCCATGATAGCAAATCTACACTCGAAACGCCAGTAATAAATTGATCTGTTGCTCCGTTGTAGTGTGTGATAGGTCCAACATCAGTGGCGATGTGGACGCCTCCATAATCAGCAGTCACTGAGGTGACTGTGTTTGATGGCAACTGGTCAAACCGATGTGTGGAAATCACAGTGTTTGACGAGATGTTTACCACTGAAAGACCTGGACGCTCACCGAGTGCGGCATCATGAACAGCAATGAGCCAAGTGTCCTGATTGGTCGTAGTGTAACTTCCGAACGAGGCAACAGAATTGCCCAAGAGCCCATCTGATTGATTCAATGTCGTCGAAACACCGGTGGTCGGAATATATTGTGTCATTCCCGAGAGACTGGCAACATAGAGGGCATTGGATGCCCAAAATACGCCACCGATGAATGAATCCGGCAATCCATCCTCGATCGTTATTGGATTCTCCCACGCACTAGCGGTGAAATTCCACTGCCCAATTCCGCTTGTTGTGGCAATGAACAACGAGTCCGAACTGAATGTGAATCCTCGAATGGCGTTTGATGGAAGTCCAGCCAATAATTTACCCGCAGTGAATTGTTGTGAGTTTAGGTCAAATGATTGCACGCCGGACGAGGTGGTTGCTGAACCCAGCAATCCAATGATGAGTATCTCTACGCCAGATGAATCAACTGTCTTGGCAAGGCCTGCTTGATTGTCGTGCTGTGCCCCGGTCATCTTGATGAAATCGCCGATGTTTCTGTCGAGTTTCAAGAGACCACTGCCGGTTGTCGTGACGTACAGATCTGTGCCATTGAGCAATACATCGGTGGTCACAGCGCCGATGGGTGTCGACCAACCATTCATCCATTCAATCCCGCCAGAGGTGCTGTATTCACCTTTCAGAACGCCTCCTTCTGTGGCCACCCAAAGTGTGTTGCCGTCACCTTCCATTGACGCGATTTTCCCGCTCGGTATCAAAGCGTATTGGAGGTGTATGCCGAATCCAGATGCGTTATATTTGAGAATCGAGTTTACCCCAGTTGAGCCACCTGCTCGTGCAAGATATAGTTCCCCACCCGTATACTGGAAACTGGTTACGGCGGTTCTCAACGGAGCATCAAGGACTTGTCCCGTAAAGGTGGAGTTGGTTTGGAGATATGAAAAGCTGGTTGTCGCGCTCACGGTGAAACCAAAGGTTCCCGTACTGATGAACAACATTCCATCTGAATGGTACAATCCATCACCGCTAATCACATCTGAGGTGAGGCCGTTGGCGTTTTGCGAGATGGTGGTGAGCCACCGGCTGTTTTGAGTGTCGTACCTCGAGATTGGTAGGTCGGCGTTCAAGGGGCCTTTGCCGTTGTAACCCACATACAATATGTCGTCATCATCGCATGCAAGGGCGGAGACCTTGTTGTTCTCAATGCCGGTCGGGAAAGACCCACCACCCCAACTCCTCACTGCGGTTAACGTCGAGAGATCAAAGGCAGATAGACCGCCATTGGTATTCCAAAATCCAGCATAAAGATAGGTTCCACACTGAATAATTGAAAAAGGAATCCCGCGCGGTATGTTAGTCGTACCTGTCTGATAGGATGTCCATGTGCCATCTAATTCCAAGAAAGCGATGAAATATTTCGGGACGAAGATATTTTGATCAGAAATGCCGACGGCAAGTATCGAGCCATCGGTCCACAGTTCGTAGATGATGTTCCCTGATGAGCCTGGCAAACCGTTTCCTGACGTCCAAGTTGCTTCCCACTGGAAGGAGGTTTCGTTGAAACGCTGCACTCCATTTTCAGTAGCAAATAAGATCCTCCCATCGTATTCAACAATTTCAGCGACGGTTGAAACGTTATCCCAGAAGCCGATTCTGGTGCCGTTTGGCGCGTATACTTCAACGCCAGTGTTGCCCCAACTCACCCACGAATGCCCAGTTGATGAATTGAAATACGATACAATATCGATTGGTCCCGATGAGTTAACGCTGGCATTCCATACTTGATTGGCAAGATCGTATTGGACGAGACCTCCTACATCAGTCGTGATGATTTGACCAAAATTGCCGATTGTGCTCTTAACAATCAACAAACTTGCAACCAGAGTGTCTCCATTGAGTTCCATACTTGCAACAAAACCAGTCTGATCACCAAAAGTAGTCCCTGCATCAAGCGGGGCATTGCTTGTTGAATTGATGATATCGTACGAGAAAATGTTGTCAGAAGTATCCTTGAGATGATAGTACAACGTGTTTCCGTACATGGTTAAATCGTGGGCATTGTTGACTGCCAAACTTTGTGATACTTGACCTGTCGATGTGTTGACCAGTCTAAAAAATTGGGGTCCGGCAACCCACAAACCTCGATTCGCGACGTCTTCGACCATGCCGGTAATTTGTATGTTTCCATTTGCGCCAAGTACGCTATCGCCCCATGTGGTGAGCCATTCTTCGTTGGTGATGTCCCAGCGGGCAACGCCGATGCCAGAGAGGCCGATGTAAGCAACATCGTCAATCACGACGACTTCAGCGTCTGCACTTTCATCGTCGGTTGTCCAAGTGTCAACGACTGTCATTGTTGTTTTGTCAATGAGGTAGACGCCAGTGTTGGTGCCGGCAAAGATGGTCGTGCTGTTGACAGCAACTTCCATCACTTGCCCAACAACGGACGAAAATGCGTTGCAGGTAGGTACGGAGATGAAATTACCAGACAGGCTGTACTTGCAAAGCCCTATGCTCGTCCCAGCATACATTGCGTTGCCATCGAGTTCAAAATCATAGAACCGTTGAGGGCGTTCGTAAAAGCCTCCTTCAAGCACTTTCGTAGCCGTTGTTCCGTCCCAAATCCACGCACCACTATCGGTACCGATCCACAAATCGCTCCCGCTGGCTTCAACAGAGTAGACATTGTCGTTCGTAATTCCAGTGGTCGCACTGCTCAACGTTGACACGGATTGACCGGTAACGATGTCTTTTCGAGCCACGCCAAACCCTTCAATTCCCATGTTCATCGTTGTACCAATAACGGCTACTTGGGCGTAATTTAGACGGCTTGACGAGGTCGAGCCCCATGTGTCAATGAAGGTGTTGTTTGCGAGATCGTATCGCTGCAATCCTTCATCTGTTGCGATGAAGCCGACACCCCCATAGATAGCGACATCATAGTTGAGAACAAATGACTCCTGTATTCGGGTTGGGTTGTTTATGCTTGTAGCATCTGCTGTCGCCGTGTACACACCATAGGGTTGAACGAATAGGATTTCGCACCCCTGTGTGGTGGTACAGTCTCCAGTTGAATCGATGTCATAGATTGCCAATGTGCCTCCAATATTTCCGTATTCATTTCCTGCAGGAATGTTACCTCGGACAGATCCGTTTTCAACCAGATAAATTCCGTTAGCGTATGTCCCTACCAAGATGGTATTCCCTGCTCGAGCAAGCGTGTAAACATAGTCATTGATTGGAATTGGCTCAAGCCAAACCGACGCAATAAGATCGAATCGTTCAACCACTTGGGAGTAGAATCCCGCGCCGTATAATATGCCGTTGTATTCGAGAATATCATTGATGTCGCTGTCCAAAGGCCCTGTAGCAAATAAAATTTCGTCCAGAAGACTGCTTTGGACATCAGCCCCTATCAACATCAATTTACCGTTGCCGTTTGTTGCAATGTGAACGTCGGTTGAAGGTGAACGGGAACCGAGACTATTCCAAGGGAAAAGAGCGAGTGAGGAAGATTCCGTCAAATTCACCTGATCGAGTCCAATCGACGTCGAAAAAGCCCCGTTGTTTCGGTCGTATCGCATCAATTCGTCTCCAGACAAGATGTGGAGAACGTCAAGACTTGATGCCATGCCGTAGATTTGGTCTGCAGGAAGGACATTCCCCGAATCCCATGTGCTGAGCCACGCGCCGGTGTTGTGGTTGAGACGAGCGATGCCGCTATCCGTTGAGGCAAACAGTAGTTGATTTCCGACCGTTTCAATTTGATTGATAGAATCGCTGTGCAATACATTTTGAGTGGAACTAAATCCAGTACCCCATGCTTCGAGCGGGGCATCTGAATTGAGATCATACCGTGGCACTCCGTTGTTTGTTGCCAAGTAGAGAATGTCGCTTTGCTCGTGCATGCCGTAGACTTCGGTGATGTCAAACCATAATGTGGTTGTATAACCATTGGATACTTTGAGACCCCATTCCGATGCTATGAGGTCGTATTGATAGAGCGAACCGTTATTGTAGGCAGCGAAAACACCGGAATTGGTGACTTTGAACGCGGCAAGGCCGTCCGTTCCAAGCGCTGCAAGACCGGGTTGTAGTGTGCCATTGGCGCGTGAAATCGTTTTGAATTGACCACTCGATGTGGCAATATGGATGTTTCCGTTTGGACCGACTTCGATCCCAACGATATCGCCCATGGCCTCATCAAGAGAATGACTGTCAAT
Organism: Methanobacteriota archaeon; assembly: GCA_018667575.1. Lineage (GTDB taxonomy): Archaea > Thermoplasmatota > Poseidoniia > Poseidoniales > Poseidoniaceae > MGIIa-L1. The sequence goes on from JABIUA010000191.1 coordinate 9,211, forward strand.
GATTTCTGGATTGTTGTTTGCGTCGATGACATAGACAGTATTTCCAGTGTTCAGATAGAGTTGTCCATCATCAGGATGCTGAGCAGAGTGTAAATCAGTAATATCAACTTGGTCAAAAAAGGCAATGGGGTCTGAAGGTGCTAGTGCCTCAAGGTTTAGCTCAGTAATAGTGGCGCTGGATGGAATGGTCCAGCCAGCACCTGTTGCGCTGTTTGGTGCTAACCTGTCTGCATAGGGGTTCAATCCGTCAAATGAATCCAATGCGCCCAATTTTCCATATCCACTGAAATCAAAGAACCGGTCTCCTGTATCTTGGGATACAAGTAACGGTGAATCGATAGATAAGCCATCTGAACCGTTTACATGAACTTGTAGACTGACATTAGAAACTTCAGCACCAGGTGCGAACTCAAGATTCCAGTCCACATAAGAACGAGAGTTAGTTGTAGGGTCGTTACCTCCTAAAGTATCGAATTCCATCCAACCTGTATCAACACTCCCGGATTGAGGCCATGAAACTTCACCTTCAATACTGTCATTGGAGCCTTCGGCAGAAGCCAATACAGATGTCCAAGAAGAGAATAGCATGATTGCAACTAAGGTTACAGAACTGTAACTCAGTCTAGCGTTTTTTTCTTCGACCATCATGTTCTAGATTTAATTCTTTCAGGTTATAATATAGTGTTTGAAAGATTAAACTAAAAATCGACACCGGTCGCTTCAGTAAGAAGCAAAATCGTCGTTATAGTTTAGAAATCAAGCAAGTTCTGCTTCTATTGTTGCTTCTATAACTGCTTCAGGAGTCAAGTGTTCAAATCCAACAATGACTTCTCCTCTAGCACCGACTAATTCGTCATCGCCACCAGGCAATGTGGAGATATCTACATCAGCACCATCAGGTATGTTTCTAAAGATAGGCCTTTGAATCAAGTATTTGTTCAAGAACATGAACAATGCTGCAACAACACCCCAAAACATCAGAATAATTCCAAGACCCTTAGGGTTAGCAGGATTCCAAACATCTTCGGTATTTGCGATCATATCACCGAAATATGATAACATCAAAATTGCGAATAGAATTGGGAACGCGATGTATAGAAGAATATCCCACCATCGACCGACTACGATATCATTGTCTCCTGTATTAATGAAATCATCTCTAAACGCTGATACTCCAACCCCGAGATAGCCTTTGAAGCCTCCAGGTGCTTCACCGGCTGCAACTTGTGCTCTCCAACGTACATAGCCATACTTCCAAATTGAAAAGGCGATAAATAATCCTGAGAACATTAATCCATAGCCCCAGATGTGGTCTTGGACTTCAAGGAATTCAGGGAATGCAACACCTGCACTATCCAATTTAATCCACATGAATGCGGAAGGTAGGCCGAATAAGAAAATAGCAGCACCTGTAATAGCAACTGACTTCTCTCGATTATATCCGTGGTCAACGAAATTTCTAACACAAAGTTCAACTGTTGAAATCATAGAAGTCAAAGCCGCAAAAGATAACGCAAGGAAAAACCCAGTCATCATAATGAATGGACCTACTGTTCCACCCGGCGCTTGAGCGAAAACCTCAGGGAGGGCAAGGAAAGTAATCGCAGAAGAACCACCAGTCACTGTTGCTAGAGGGTCGCTACTAACTGCGAAAATAGCACTCAGTACTGCAAGTCCAGCGATGACTGAGACACTATTGTTAGCAAGTCCCATCGTGAATGCGTTTAGGACTGTGTCCTCATCTTTGCGCATGTATACAGCATAAGTAATTGCCATACCCATTCCTGCAGAACAAGACCATGCTGATTGTGATAAACCATTTATCCAAATTTCCGGCTCCCATAACATATCTGGATCAACGGTAAACATGAACATTGCACCATCGAGTGTCCCGTCTGAGAAGTCCATCCAAAGTGAAAGTCCAAGAGACATGAATAGAAGTACGAAAAGAGAAATCATCAAAATCATATTGACCTTTTCAATCGCCTTAGCACCCTTCCATATTGCAGCTAAAGTCAATGCAATCACGAAAAACTGGAAGAAAATAACCTGTCCTGGAGATTGTAAGAAAGCATTCCATACTTCGGTAGTATCAACGCCATCTTTGGTAAGTCCGCCTGTCAAACCCAGTTGGAAATATTTTATTGTCCAACCTGCAACAATGGCATAATAAAATCCAATAGCAGTAGAAATCCAAGCGGTCCAAAGACCCATCCAAGCGAACTTTTTACCTGCGAAAATTCTGAAAGTTCCAATTGTACCAGTACGGCTCCTCTTACCCATTGCAAACTCAGCGATAACCAATGGTATAGACCAAACAAACAAGAAAAATAGCCATGGAATTAAGAATGTTCCACCACCATTTGCTCCTACCATTCTAGGAAATCGCCAAATATTTCCTGTTCCTATTGCTGCACCAATCGATGCAAAAATTAGACCTAAACGGCCGTTGAATTGATCAGAATCTCCCATGGTATCACCTCAAGGCTATGAGCCATCCTCCTCGATTAAGGCGTCCATGAATTCTTTTTCCTCTTCATCGGTTAGCATCATTCTTAGACAAATTGCTAAGCCACCCCAAACAAATGATGCAACTATTAGGAACATGAATAGAGCGCCCCCAAATGTACCATAGTCTGCGCGATATTCAATGGTCAAAACATAGTAATCGCCGTTTGCAGGGTAGAGATACATGTCACCGCCGCCCAGAGTTCCTAGCATTGCCTTGTAGTGTACTTCGCCAGAAATAGTATCTGGGATTGGTAAGTTTGAACGGATTACTGTTCCGTTTTCTCCATTTAGTAAAGTACAAGTTGATGATGTACCTTCAAATGGTGCCATAGACCATGCTGTAGTTGACCATTCTTTAGGGCCATAATCACTCTGAGCACGATTTGGCTTAACGGTACGATACATTACATGAGAGACCGATTGTTCAAGTGAATATGAGAAACCATTTGCAACACACATGTCCACAGGAATGAAGCCCTTACTTGGCACGTTAACCATTTCTGGCATCTGTATGAATTGGTTCTTTGAGATATTGGCAATTCCTAAATCTGCTCTCTCTCGTGGATTGTCAGCTATCTCAGTAATGTAAAATCCAGTTCCTAAATTACGTACCGCAATATGGTCTATATCGACTTCATTTTGGTGGAATGCAGTTCCTATTTCTGAAGTATAACAATATGAGTCATGGACACCATAATGCCAGTCACAGAAATCTCCGGTTGTCGGATAGAGGTCTGAAGATTGCATATTGGTATAATCAGTCATTTCTGCCATCTTAGAACCATGATAAACGAGTTGGTCGTGGTCTGTTGTCTCGCAATCTGTGCAGTGGCCCCATGGATAAAGAATCAATTCAGAGTATGAGTGGTGAGTTAGAGTTGATTTGAATTCACTGGCACCATCGCCGACATCGTCATTCATTTCTGTTAGGTCTTGAATGAATCTTGTTTCAGGTTCTGAGTTTCCTCCAGCCCAATCTTCATCGGTTCGACCGTCATTATCATCATCTTCGCCATCAACGTTATCCTCATTGATAAAGCCGTCACCATCGTTATCTTGTGTATCATATGGCCCTGTGTAAACATCATTATTGGCAATTCCAGCCCGTTCATCTTCCGAAGGAGTACAGGTACCTGGAATTAGTGGAACAGTAGCACCAAGTGGCGCCCCCCATTCAAACTGATAGTTACGATTTAAGTCAACACCATCGCAGTCTTCATCGACCTCTTCGTTAAAATCTGGAAGGAGGTCAGGTCCATTATCTCTCAAGTTCTTTCTCCAACCCCCGCTTGGACATGATTCCCATGCAGGAGCAGGGCAGAATACTTCTCTATCGTAGATATTTCCATCAACATTCAGCATTGGAACAAGATAAATTTCTCTAGTATTGATTAAGTCGGTAATGAATTGTTCTGAGTAGTCTTCATCGACTCCAAGGTCACCTGGGCCGCATGGATTTCCGTCTTTATTAGAATCTTGGAATTCAGAATCAAGACTTAGACAATCGCCATCATCATCAAGGATTCCGTCATTATTTGCGTCGCCCCACGGGTCTTCATCTACAAGGCCGTCGCCATCATTATCATATCCAATATTGTCATAAGAAAACGCAATTACTTCCAGTTGCATAAGTACTACTTCGTAAGACATCCATTCTCTTGCGTGGTGATTACCTACAATCAATACATCATGTCGGTCAGCATAATTTCCACTATCACCAACGAATTCATTGTATTCACCGCCACCTACATCACCTGTGATTTTCATCCATGGTGAGGAGTGAGAATATTTCCAGCCTTCATATGTATCAGCAGTGACGGTTTCACCACGAGCATTGGTGCCCCCTAATAGGCCTTCATGGAATTCAAAAATATCTGGATTTTCTTGTTCCAATTGAAGCATTAGGTCCTTAGTAGTCTCATATGTATGATATTCTTTGAATTGCCTGTCCATATCATTTGCTGGCGCCCAAGGGAAAATCATGTTGATATAATCTTCTGACCAAATATCTGCTGGAGCAAACACCTCTGGCTCATCTTGAGCATTTGCAGTCATAACAATTGGAGAAGTAAGAGAAAGTAATAGCGGAAGACAAATTAAGAACCCAAAAGAAGGTCTAGTGTTCAAAGCGACTGCAGGGGAAGAGCGTTTTGATGACATGCTAACATTCACGCGAGACGCTTTGAGTTCTTGAAGGCGTCGTGCAAATATTCACAGGTAAAATCCGCGTCAATCGATTCTAAACAGACAGGTTTCAGGTTTTTTGAAAATTTTATGACGGTATTTTGCAATGATTCTATAGCCGACATCTCGGATTGGAAACGGGATTAACCAGAGAATAGGAAACCACATCTTGTAGTACCATCTCATGTACAGTAAGCCACGAATTCCTGCTGCTGAACGAATATATGACTTACCTTTTCGAAACAGGTAAACACTATCCGCATCCTGCTGCTTCTTAGGAAATGTTGCAATGAGTTCTTGACCATCTTCAGATAATATTGGCCGGTAAGCGATATCCATGCCCTTAGCTAATCTATTATCGAGAAAAATCGCCAACCTATTACACAATCCACAATCTCCATCGAGTAATAGATAATCTCTTTCCATATCCATTTTCATTCCTCGATTGCTTGTATTGGCCATGTATGTACATGTACTCCATTGGACATATGAACGTGGTCAGGGTTATGTAAATCCTTGATTCCAAGGTCATAAGATTCTGTCAATGTATTAGTGATAATATCGACTTCCCCTTCCCTATATTCCCATGGATTGTGTTGAGTATAAGCCATATGAATTTTGTTTTTATGGTTTGTATAAAGGCTGTATCTTTCGAAAAGAAACTCCTCTAATGAGCCTTTTTTAGCTTGCATCAAATCTCCTTTTGCCCGGCATTCACCAGATAAAATAGCGCCATCACTTCGTCTCTTAGAGTGCCACCTGTAAACATCTCCTTGTGTGGAAAGTTTACATTTTGCATAGCGATATGGCAGTCCATATTTACGCGGAGCATGGAAGCATGTTACTCTGCTTTGCGCATCTAGAGTCAGAAACAAGACTCCTGCTTTACCGTTCTTTTTGACGTATGTCCGAACATTAAATTCTGGAAAGGTCGAGATCCCAGGCATTGCTGGCAACAATCTAGGTCGTACATTTTTCATCATGAATGGAATTGTTCCGACATATGCTTTACCATCAAACAAGTCAATTTCTAAACCATCGGGGATATGAGGTTGTAACCTTTCAACACTTACTTCCCAATGCATGAAAGTGAGATTACGCCATTCTTGACTCAACAAAAAGGGCCGACTAGGCATCGCAAAAGGCAGATGGTCACTGCGTAAATCCCTGCCCATGATTGGCGTTACTGCTTATATTGTTTCAATATAACCAATCAAATCTTTTCGAAGGTCAGATTAATATTACCATTTTTCTGAACATTAACTACTGGCCTAAATCCAATGTGAGGAGTCATGGCTATTCTTTGTAGAATGACCGCCCTAACCGTCTGGTCTAATTTGACATCAAACAATGGTGGAAGCACAGTTGAAGGGGTTACAACAGGTTGTTCTGGCGCCCTTACTACCGGTTTAGCAGTAGGTAATTTCCTTACTTCTTCTTCGACCACTGGTTCTTGTTTGACTTCCTCCATTTCCCCGAAGGCTTTCTCCAATTCGGACTCGAATTCATCATCTGTTGATTCCTCATCTTCTTCTGAGATATCTTCAACTGTTTCTTTCACTGGCATTGCTGCGGGTACTTCCTGGATTTGTGGCTGAGGAATCATATATTGTGGTTCTTGTGTTTCCGTTTGAGTCTCGAAAACCATGGTTCCGTCACCCATTCTATTCATGTAAAGAATACCAAATCCAAACGCTACTATTCCAAGCAACATCCAAAGTACATAGCGGAATAATTCGGTCTCAATGGATAATGATAGCATGAATATAGAGAACAATGAACCAAAGGAACCAACTCCACGCCGCCATGGAGTTTCTGTTTCGTCTCTAAATCCTTGAATTGCAACTCCAATCAAGTAGGCAGCCCAGATAGAGAACAAAGTGATATTTTCAGCGTTATTAGAGAAATTCAAACTAACTATCCAGCCAACTCCACTCAAGAAGTAAACAATGGCTATGATTCCAACTCTATCGATCCAAGAGAAATATTCTGTTTCATCTTCCCAATCAAATATTCCCCAAGACCAAACTACCTCGGTCTTTGATGCTAAGTAAGTCATTGAGATACCGCCAGCAACAAGAATAAGTCCAACTATTGTTCCTTCCATTGATTCAGATACAATCTCTAATTGAGAGATGAGATTTCCGGCGGCGAAGCTGTAAAGCAGAGGCAAGGCAAGAAGTGCATATTTTTGGCCTTTGCTAAAGGTCTCTCGCGTTATCCAGACGGCTCCAATAACAGTACCAATACCAAAGATTGTGCTCCATGAAAGTGTTAAACATATTATTCCTAGAATTCTTGTGTAATTTTCCATTTGAACTCTACCTTCAATCGACCTTAAATCCATTAAAGTATCAACCGCACTGGAATCTGAATTGACTTCTGGCGACCATTTATACAGTAATTCTTTACTCGCCATTTGATTAAGTACCAATGTAAATATTCCAGTGAATAAGAAACTGTTGGAGACAATTTCTCCCTCTGATAAGTCTGTAAATGTTGAACTGGAAGAAAGACCAACCAGAATAGAGAAGAACATGAAAATTGGGGACCATGGTATCAGTTCAATACGACCCGATAACCATGAGTAAAGAGAAAGAAGGATTGTAAGTACGACAAATAACCATCCAACTTCGCTAAGTATACCTGCTAATCCTATTGCCAACCATAACGAAGGCATTATCATTGGAGTTTCCTTTTGGTCTTCTTTCAGGCCTACTCTGCCTTCGACGACTCCTTTCGCTAATATCACTAATGATGTAAGAGTAAGAATCAAGCAAGAAAGTCGAGTCATTCCTAGAACTGTTACCGCGCTAGGGTCATAAGATGAAATATCGATCAATTGTAGAAGTGAATAGATTACCGAACTATCCCAAGCAAATCTACTTTGGAACATTACTAATGCTATTGGAGCAAATGCAAGTAATCCATTTTGACGGTGCTTTAGTGACCTTGAAAACACCAAGAAATACATTGTAATGAATAGAAGTCCACCGCTTGAATCAATGAATCCTAACGCCAATAGTCCAATTAGTGTACCGATATCTGCGCTTTCATCGATTGAATCTTCATTGATTCCTTTCTTTGTCAACATTGCTGATACGATTAGTGGTCCAGATAATAAGAACAGGTCGAATAATATTCCATTAATGATTAGTTGGTCTACTTCCAAAGCAGCCAAATTAAGTTTCAAAGAAACCGGTGCAGCAACGATAACCATCAACCATATCGCAATCATTCGCCCAACAGAGGATGCCTCTTTCTCATCAAGTACCTCTTTGATGATTATACCGATTGGAATAAGCATCAAAACTATCCATTGAATCTGTAATGCTATACTTTCAACGTTGATTGAAGATACTGCAATGCTGAACAAGAGTAGTGGGCCGATCAGACTTATTCGGCTAAGTGGGCCCCATCCCACGAACTCTTCTTCCTCTTCCTCTTCTTCAACAACTTGAGGTATAACCCAATTACCGGTAAGAGGGTCAAAGACTGGAACTAATTTCTTTCGATTAGTATTGCCCATACTGATTAGATACCCCACATCTAATTCTGTTTCCTTGAACTTAATCATACTAAGATAAACCGTAATTCCTACTACGGCTAAAGTAATATTTAGTCCGGATAATGAGTCCATTATAGAATCAGGGAGAGGAACTTCCAATCTACCAGCATAAGACAGTACTACAGATAATAACATCGAAGTGAAAAGAGCCGAAGTTGCTCCTAAAGCAGATTTTTCTTCTGGGTTCTTTTGGACTTGGTCCAG
>JABIUA010000059.1 GCA_018667575.1 Methanobacteriota archaeon
CCGTTGGCTTAGTCAAGCCTTCAACTCTAATACCACCAAGTGAATCAGTAATTGTGTTATCTGTCACGTCTGCATCTCCGCCATCAACGTAGATCGCTGCGACTTCAATGTCAGATATAATGTTAGAATCGATGGTAGCCAATTGTGTATCCTTTGTAGTAACTGCATAGTTACCATTTCTAATGGTATTTCCAGTAATGATTGGTGCTACTGAGGTTTCATCGTAGAATGCAATGTGTGCTTCACAAGCATTACAGTTCATGTCGTTATTAGTAATGGTCAGTTGATCAGCATTAGCGTCGTTGTAAACCCATACATTGAATCCAGCGCCACCAGAAAATTGGTTGTTATCAATAGTGAATTGTTTTGAACCATTTACTGGGTGTGGTGTTTGTGTGTATCTATCGTCTGTAGCTCCTGTACTAGAATCAGAATCATCAACAAGCCAGTCAGATTGTGTGAACAAAATTCCAACTGTACAGTCGTTGAATATATTATTCTGAATCAATCCACCATTTCCACCTGCTAGTCTAATGCAGGTATCCACATCATAATAAAGACCGGCATATTGAGAATTAAATCCTCTGTAATGTGAGAAACTGCTTCCAGTAACTTCGAATTGTCCAACATTGTAAGCGGACATTCCAGACCATGAAGCGGATGAAGCGTAATCACCAGCAAATGCGGACATTGTCGCTATTCCATTGAACTCAACATTGTTTACATCAAATGATAGAGGTGAATCACTAAACCCACCAATTCCACCAAGAGCAAATCCTACTGGAGCACCAGAAGGCGATGCAGGGTAGATTCCTAGAACGCTTCCACCATCCATGCTGAAGGTTGTACCATATGGTTGTTCAACTGTCCATTGTCCAATGTTGTAAAGACCCATGTAACCTGTCATCAAGATTGTTGCACCATCAAGGTTGTAAGTAGTTCCGTCTTTCATCTCGAAACTCCCAGTATCTGACATTATTACCTTATTCGATAAATCAACAGTCCCAGAGATATCTTGAATCGATTCTTCTGAACCATATTCAACCATACCAGTGTTGTATGTACGTGTATCTGTATCTGCCATTGTACCTGCACAATTTGCAACTACAGTGTGCATGTTACTGTTTGAACAAATTCTAACATCAACTACATCTGTCATGCTGTGTGTTTGATAGTTTGTTGAGGTGGCCAAATCATATGGATCGTCAGATAGCGAAGGTACTGTAATCTTGTAACGGAAATCTCCACTGTTGGTAGATATGTCGGTGTAAGAGTAGGTACCAATTTGAGCAACTGAAGTCAACTTGTATGTGTTGAACAATGTAGTCAAATCGTTAATCCCAACTGAATCCATAGTAAAGATTGAGAAAGCCAACCCTGATGCCAATCCATTAGAGTCTGTCACACCTGCTGAGAATACAGATGCATCTCTGCTACTTAGGATAACATTAGCATTTGCTACTGGCGCTGCTGCACCATCGTCAAGAACTGCAAAGTAAGATCTTGAACGCTCCATGGTTCCTGAGCCTAAAATACTGACCTTAGAACTGTCAATTAGAGGCTTAACACTGAATGAACCATCAATGAACTCTGCATTTCTGGCATCATCAAGTACTACATCGTATGTACCACTTGAAGTGAAGGTACAATCCTTAATAGTTAGTTTACCAGTACCTGCTGCATCTACACCAACATCCATGTTAGAGATTGTCAAGCCATCTAAATTGTAGTCAGCATCACTTTGCGAACCAATCTTTAGACCAGTTGTTCCACTTGACAGAACTGTGTTTTCGACAGTTGTTCCGACGTCGTTGTTGAAGTACAATGCATTGTACAATCCTGTGAAATCAGAATTCTTTACTGTTATTTGACCAGTGCTTGTAGTACCAGAGAAGAATCCATAGTTTTGTAGACCTGATGCTGTATTATCTACCACTTCTAGGTCATCAAAAGTTACTTCATTGTCGCCATCGGTGTAAACACCAAAGGATGATGGATTACTAATTACTGTGTTAGTAAACTCAGCGACAGTATCTCCAAGTAGGTAAACTCCTGTATCAGCATCATTAATGTTAGAGTTGATTATTGAAATCCCGTTATTTGGTAGAGTAGTAGACCAATCACCCATTGCTGCTGGATTTGAGCTTCCACGAGCCATGATCTGTGCACTATCTGAAAGTGAATTATCATGGAATCCTGCATTTGGACCATAGTATGTGTGCCAAATATCGACTTCCATGGTAACACTGGTCAATGACGCATCACTGATATCGACTGTAGGGAAATTAAGCATTCCACTAACGCCTGATTGAGTCAATGTAGGTAATGCAGGGTAAGCCTGAGCACCACAAACCTTTCCAGATGGGGTTGGCGTTCCTGTGTATGTGAAAGATGGAATTCCAAGCCAGTATCTGTGAGTAGTTCCCCAATTGAAGGAAGGGAATGGATCACCAGGGTTATTCGCTTTATCAGTTGCTGTCCATCTAAATCCAAACTCTGATGGGTATCCCCATGCTCCTACTCCGAAGAAGTCACCCATGGATCCTGGACCTGCGAAGTTTTGTGAACCGTATGCTCCAAAAGAGCTGTAAGGACTTAAAGTCCTTCCATCATACTCACATTCCCATGTTGGAACTCCGCCAATTGCACCGTTAGTGTAAGTTGCTGCAGTAGTACCAGATGCTGGGTCAGCAGCACCGTATGGGTAGTATCCCATGTCACTTGAAGAATCAACAGTCCAACTCTGTCCGAGGTTATCTGACATCTTGATCTTTAGATTATCCATAGAAATATATGGTGTCGTCCATCCCGAATATGCATCATAAATGTGACCCTGGAACTCTAGTTCAACTCCAGCTTGTAGGTAATCTTGACTTCCAAGATATGTTGAGAAATCTATTGAATAAGTTTGCCAGTGTCCACAAGCATTCCACCATCCATAGATACATGAATCCATATCACCGTAGAATGGACTAATACCTTGAAGTGAAGCACTTCTGTAAATCTTCGGTAGTGTCATTGCACCATCAGCGACTACACCGTATACGTTGCTTGTTGATGTGAATCCATCAAGAGTCATTGCGGATTCTTCACCCCAAACACCAGCGTATGCATTGCTAACAGTAAGGCCGTTAGCATTAACGAAGGCATTCAAAGTTGAAAGACCTGTACCAGTGTTACCGATACCTGAAATTTGACCTGTAGTGACTTGTACATTTCCACCGTCTGCATATACAATAGGATAGAAAGCGCCCATACCTGTCAAGTCAGAACCAAGAATTTGTGAGCCACCGGACATAATCAATGTACCTCCAGAACCAACTACAAGTAGTCCATCCTTACTGTTGCTAACAAGCATATCTTGGATTGTTCCAGCCTGCATATTTACAGTACCGCCTAGTCCAATATTCAAGTCTACAACTTTAGCACCGTTCTCACCAATAATTTCTGGCGCATCTCCGGTGTCTCCGTCTATTGTCATTAGTATTGAACCTGGCGAGTTAGAGTTACTGTTCGACATGACAGTAACTGTTCCTGATCTGAATAGCATCTTAGAGCCTTCTAGTTCGAGAGAGCATCCATCAAACATCATGTCTGCAGCGACTGTCAAAGCAGCGCCCTTGAAAACGAACGCATTCTTGACTCCATCCCATGCATTCATGAATGTTGAGTTTGTATTCATCATCCAGTTACAATCCATGTTAGGTGAATCAAAAGTCACCGGAGGAGCGATTAGTCTAATGTCTACATTTGAGCCAATTGTATAGTCTCCGAATGTTGTCCCAGGAGTTTGAGGAACTTCGTCAACGAACGAAATCAAGTCCCCTGGTTTAACATCGCCAATTCCTGCTGCACCAGATGCACGGACGATATGTTCTGTGAATATATCTCCGCCCTGGTTTCCAGTAATTACTACGACTTTGCTAGTCTTGCCCAATGGACTTGTTCCAGTGATTGAGGAACCGACTTCTGCTACAACAGATCCAAGTGAATCAACTGTTTGAGTAGTAATCGTCACACCAGATTGTAGAATCTGTTGTGCTGCTTGACCATTCACAACACCAAGTCTGTAAGCCAACGCATTAGCATATCCACCGTAGTAAACTTCTGAAGCGTATTGACCGACACCTGAATTAAAGTTAATTGCACAGTTGTTTGTCTTTCCATTGCTATCAGCACAATCCACAGCAGATGCTGCATTTGCAGTATCTGTGTAAGTTGAGGAAACCAAGTACATTTCGCTACCGGAATCTACGTAAGAGTACCAGCTGCTTGTACCGTCGATGACGCTGCTTTGAACATCAAGTTCAATGAATGTAATCTTTGTCAAGGACAGGTAAATAGCAGAACTTCCTGGATTATCATGAATAATTGTTGTATCTGATACTTCCATTACATTCTTGTTTCCAAACGGACAGTTTGACCAGAGACCGCCAAGTGTGGCTCCAATAACATTGACGTTACTTCCACAACCATCGACTCCAAGTTCGCCACCGATAACCGAAGCACCGGTTAACTCGACGGTTTGAGCAAAGGTTGCCATTCCGTAGAAAGTCAATTCATTTGCGGTAGTAATGTCATTGAAAGTTGCTGGGAATGTTCGGTGCATAAACAAACTAGGCACGTCTACGTTATCGAATGATGCATCTGTTCCTGTTGCTCCAGCAGTTGTACCAGAGGACCCAAATGGCTTGATATCGAAGTAGTGGTTGTTTGCCCAACCAGTACCTAGATCTACATTCTCCATAGAAATCGAGCCTGCAGAATAAATCCATCCATGGTGGTAATTAGGTGCTGAGAAGTCAGAAATATCAACTGACGCCCCATTAGCATGGCTTAGTCCTAAGCTTACTCCTGAGTTTTCAGTTGCCCAGGCTCCTGCACTGTATACAGGATCTTGGTTGGTTGCACTGACTGCATCAACACTGGAAATTACGACTGTCTTGAAATCTACACGTACTAATGTTCTCTTAGAATCTGTAATATCAATGTTAGACATTGTCAAAGAACCACCGGTACTTCCTGGCTGAGAAACAATAGCACCGCCCCAATCTTTGTCATCGGAGTTACAGTTTACCATTGTACTCTTATCAGAAGGAGTTCCACTAAGTGTAGCGATAGTGTTTTCAGCAAAGTTGAAACATGCGCTTCTTGCAGTATTAATATCGAAGTTCGACATTGTAACTACAGTACCTTGACCACTACCATGAGCGAATGCTGAATCAACATTAGTAAATGTCATTCCCGACATTACAAATTCTCCAACATTACAATCTTGAGAAGCAGTACCGCAAGTGTACTGTGCTGCTTGATTAGGTGCTGGTCTGCTACCTGCAGTAATAGCAGCATACTCTGTGTTGCTAATATCTACATTCTGGAATTCGTGTCTGTCGGTAGTGTCACCTTGACACTCATCTGTGAATGCTAGACCAGCCCATGTTGCTGCTGGGTCTGTAGTTCTATCAGCGTCGAATGAAACTCTTCCTGCTTGGGATGAATCTCCGATTGTAAATTGAGTACAAGCTCCGTTAACAAACCCTGAATCAAAGGAAATTCCTTTGCCTGGTGCTACGATAACTTCGACACCCGCTTCGACTACCAAGTTTGCATTAACAGACAAATATCCAGAGGAATCTGTTGGGTTAACACGTATTGGGCTGTCTACTAGGTACCATGTAGTATCGACATTTATGTCAGATGTTACTGGTGTTCCTTGGCCGTCGTATGGAATTGTTCTGTACCAAACACCATTACATCCGTCAGAAACTGAACAATAATCATTGCTAGCAGGTGACCACCAAGGAGCAATCGAATTGTCCTTGTAGAATGGTGATGCTGAATTCATGTCATACATTGCACCGGACCATGAAACGCCATGAACTGGATTAACTGTTGTATGAGAACTAGCTGGTTGATTTTGCATCAAACTGATAACACCTGCTGCGTTTACTTGGATTCTATCATCTTGTCCATTGTCACCATCGAATGTGGCTCCATGGAAGTCGAAACTGAATCCTGCAGGAATATCGATGTTTCCAGCACAGTAATTACTTAGTGTGCTCCAGAATTGTGTAACACAGTTCTCTGTACGGAAACTCGCTGAAGTTCCAGCAGCAACAGCCATATCGGAAGATGCCAATGGTAGAGGTGTTGTAATTCCGATATCGAAATACTCGTACGAATAACCATCTGCACCGTCTGTCACTCTAATGTTGTATGAGTGAGGATTTCCAGATTGAGATGAGTCAACTAGATTCTCGATGGTAGTAGCGGTGTTTTGGTCTAATCTGTGACCAATTACTCCGACTACTTCATCAGATGAACATGATTCATCATAATGGAATTCAAACTCATTAGTAACATCGTATAGAATTATTTGGAAAGAACATGTGTCTGTTCCAGCAAAATTCGATGAATAGTCTTGCCATTCAATTACCAATGTGTTCGTTGGGGTATCTGACTTGAAAGTTGCATCGCTTGTAGTAGCTGTATTTGCAGCGTTGTTTGCGACACCTCCAGCAGTGGATACATCTTGAGCGGTTATCTTGTAGACAACAGACTCGTCACGATCACTACTTAGAGCAGGTAAGTCAGCACTCCAGATACATTCCATGTCAGCACAAAGTGTTCTTGTGCCTTCAGGGTTCATTGGAACCGATGTGAAGGTTCCTGTTGGACCACTAGCTGTTTGATAGACCTCATAGTGCAATGTAGGACCCACATTGACTACTGAACTTACTTCAAGACCAGTAGGTTGGTATCCTGGGTCGGAAATTACAGCCGAAACAGTTCTTTCCAGTGCATGTGAATCACCCATTGCTGAGTGTTCGATAGCAGGAGGTGTGAGATCTGGATCTGGTGCAATATTTCTAATGGACCATAGCATACCTTCACCGGCTGGTTGTTCACCTTGGACAGAACCTGCCAAAGCAAATCCTTGCCATGTTCCGCCATTTGAAGAATCATCAGCATCAGCTGGACAGTCTCCAGAATTAGCAGATGTATCTTCCTTGAAGTAAACCAATCCGTTGGTTGTGACACATATTATGTTCAATCCAGAAGGAGATGATGCTGTATTATCCCAGAAGTTGTGACTTGCAAAAGAACCAGTTGTCATTGCAGGAGTTGCTGCATCTGACAAGTCGATACTGAAACCAGAGGTTCCCCAAGTGTATACAGTACCCGAGGAGGTTTGTGTGTGTGGGATGATATTAGAATCTACACCCCAGTTTCCTCCAGCGTCTTGCGTTTTAACCTTGAGGTAACCGCCGTCTGAACCATCGCTATAGTAGTCTAAAAGGGAAACAGTGTAAGTTCCTGCTGGCAATACGCCATTAGTACCTATACAGTTATTGATACTGGTCCCTACTGCGGAATTGGACCAAACCAATGTTCCGTATGAGCCGCTTGGGAATTGACCGCTTGAAGCACTACAAGTAACCGAACCTTGTGAACTAAAGAAACCTGTACTGACTCTTGAATTAGTCCTACCCCATTGAGTATCAGTTGTTCCGTCGTTGACATTTACTCCTGCTTCGCTTTCATAGTTACCATAAACATAACCGAGAATCGACTCTTTGCCTGCTGGAACAACTAGTGTAACAGGATTGGAGTAGTCTCCACCGTTAGTACTAGAAGTAAAGCTCGAAATTAGTGTCGATTCGGTAACCGGAGTTAACGTGACTCCTTGGACTAATTGAGTATCAGGTGCATTTGAATCTAGTCTGTCTACAATTCTTAGGCCGTTTGAACCATCACCAACACCAACAACTGTCCATGCATCTGCTGTTGCATCGTACTTGAAAGCCAAATTGGAGCCTGCTCCAAATTGACGTGATATGTCAAAGTTACCGCCATAGCTCGAATCCAATTCTAAACTGTTATCACTTGTACCAGTACAACCGGACTGACCAGGATCACAGTCACTGGTAGTGTCTTGCCAAAGTAAATCCCAGTGACCGAAGTCAATATTGGAATTAGTACTGAAACATGAATATCCAGCAGAAGTATATGTTTCACACTCTGAGGTATCAAACTCAAAGAGATATTCATTTGTATCTGCGAAGTACGTCATTTGCCTGTCGATAGTATTTCCAGGAGTTTTTGCTCCACCGTCATAGTTAGCCTTTACGTTCTCTACTAGAGTTGTAATCTTTTGTGAGGTGCCTGCAGTTAGTGGATCTAGCACCGTAAATTGTACAGTAGCAGATTGAGTTGGATTAGGCCCTTGATTCGGCTTGGTTGCAGTTGGCCCTGAAGCGTCTTGGTAAGTCCAATAATAATCTACAACGTTACCGCTTGAAAGGTGGCTTGTTTGTGCAGTAAAGGCGCAGGTTTGCTCCTTAGCATTGCACACTGAACTCATGAGAGTTGCTGGAGCTGAGATGAAGTTAGAATTATCGATGCTGTACCAAAGTTTTGGCCCATTAGCAGATGTAGTATCAATTGCGTGTTCGCTGTCTTCAATTTCTAGCATCATTGTACGAGGTCCTTCGATGTATGTATTACCTTGATAGTGTACTTCGGTCATATCGGTTGGAGGTGTTGTGTCATCGATTGCTTCTTCAAAGTCGATAATCAGTTCGAATTTGTCGATA
>JABIUA010000057.1 GCA_018667575.1 Methanobacteriota archaeon
TGGAACGCTTTAGAAGCAGTTCCATGGTAGAAAGAATACCAAGAACAGATCGATTAGCAATTGCACTTTGGACTGCTATGACCACTCAATATCAAAGAAGAGGAGAAGATTGGATGCTAAAGAAAGGTGGATTTCAGAGAATCTTGAATTCTAAGAGACAGTCTTCGATATTGATGAAACTGAAAAAAGCAAAACTGACCATAGAAGAGGTCGAAAGTGAGATGAAAGGTATTGAACCAAAGCAACAAATGTTGTTACTAAACCTTCTTGGAGGAAGACTGCCACTTGGACATAGAATGTCTGGCGAAGATGCTGCTCAGACTATGCGTAAAGTACAGGACCAACTTGATAGAGTTCTAAGAAGAATGAGAAGGGTTGCCGAGATGCTAGAATCTAACCTTAGTGAATCAGAGTAGTCCAATCCTTGAAAAACAAGATGTACAAGCATCAGTTGTGAGCGAGTTTATTGAAGACAAGCCTGGGCCGTGGGAAGGTGAGCCGCGCCCGCTATTTCTCGCTCCAATGTCTGGTGTGACAGATCTTCCATACCGATTGCTAGCAAAGCAATGCGGAGCAGATGTCACGATTACTGAATTCACCAATAGTACTGCACTTACTAGAGAGGCGGCTGTTTCATGGCGAAAAATGGAATCGCATGAAACCGAAGTTCCATTTATTCCACAAATTTTTGGAGGAGATGCAAAAGATATGGCAACTGCTGCAGAAATGCTAGCCCCAAGTGCTGATTTAATCGACTTGAATTTTGGCTGCCCTGCTCCAAAGGTGACTAAAATCTGTGCTGGTGCAGCACTTATGGGAGAACCAGATAACTTGGTCTCAATGGTTGAGGGGATAGTGAATACTGTCGATATACCTGTTACTGCTAAGATGAGACTAGGGACTGGCGCTAAGCAGCATAACGCTATTGAAATTTGCCAGCGACTAGAGGAAGTTGGAACTCAACGTCTCTGTGTCCATGGTAGAACTCTAAGCCAAAGATATTCTGGAGAAGCCGATTGGAATTATATCAGGAAAGTTGTAGATTCTGTGGATGTACCCGTAATAGCAAACGGTGATGTGGTAGATGCTAAAAGTGCCACTGAATGTCTCAAAACTACCAATGCAGCAGGACTAATGGTTGGAAGAGGAGCGATTGGTAGACCGTCGATGTTTGGAGAAATGAAAGTCGACCTTGGTTGGATGAAACAAGAAGAATTGCCCTGGGTTATTGCAAATCAAGAACACTGGTTTGAATTGGATGAAATTGGGAAAGCCTTCGCTACAAGAAAGTGGTGTTGGGATAAATATATCCAATTATCAAAACAAACTACTGGAATTCAAGGCAAATGGATGCAAAGACATGCTGTAGCATTTAGCAAAGGTTTGCCTGGTGCCAAGAAAGTTAGAGGTTTGATGCACGTTCAACCTACTCCCGAAGACTTCGCTCAGTCGATTAGTGATTTTCTTGTTGGAAACATATGATTCCAACCTCTTCTAATTATCTAACTGAGGGCTTCTAATTGGTAACCAGTTAACCTTTCACCTCATCAAAAGTAATTAGTTAATCCACCAATAATATCAGTGAATTCACCCACCACAACCAGTTCCAGTACAACTTTTGCCTCCTAACAACAAGAGCACTCCAAAGAAAATGATGACAAAGAAAAATATGAAAATCTGAATCTTTAACTTTATCATAAAATCCGAATATTTAATTTCTTGATTACCAGTATATAGTAATCCATCGCAATGTGGACAACTGTATTCACCATCTGCATCGTCATCAAATTCAACATCCCCTTTACAATGATGGCATTGAACTATGACCATAGATATTCTACAAATTGTTTTGATATAAGGTTTGAGACGACACCCATTCAAAGGTATTGAAAGCAATCACTAGTTAATTCGTCTACAGAAATTGTTCAGTTAAGTTCGACTTCATGTTCAACAACCCAATCATACATCGATTGAACACTTGGAACAAGTCCTCTAGAAATATCGGTTAAATCATAGTAAACGGTTACAGGCACAGTTGAATAAGCCTCTCTCGAAATCAATCCATTTTGTTCTAATTCCGTTAATCGTCTGGTAATAGTGGTTGAAGAACTGCCCACTGATTTCTTAATATCAGAGAACCTCATCGGTTCATTTTTATTATTGAGCAAATGTAGAATATGTAGTAATTTAGACTTGTACAGTAAAGATACTAATTTGTCTACTTGAGCAAATACTGGGTCGCAATCTGTCTCCATATGTATCACTTCCATATTGAAACCAGTGCCGTGGTATTTCAGTGCTGTGGCCTAATGTTCGTAAATAAATCATGATAATCACACGATAATGTATCTGATTTCGAATAATTATCAAAACCACATATTCAATAATATCATTCAATTGGTTTTGCTATGGGCTCGTTTGATTCTCTTGAATGGCTCAATCGTTTCTTGGACGAAACTCCTGGTGATATAGAAGTCGGAGGACCCACTCGTCAAGTACCTAATGCTTGTTGGTCACGCGTTAAGCCGACTCCATCGCCACAACCAAAGCTAATGCTATGGTCTGAAGAAATGGCTTCTAAATTAAATCTAGACCGCCCCGATGGAATCGTACTTGGTGGTAATGAAATTATCGAAGGAATGGACCCCTATGCACAACGCTATGGGGGGCATCAATTTGGAAACTGGGCAAATCAACTCGGCGATGGGCGAGCAATAACACTTGGAGAAGTAAAACTACAAAGTGAAGTATTAGAGTTACAACTCAAAGGCTCAGGAAAAACACCTTACTCGAGATTTGCTGATGGTAAGGCTGTACTTCGTTCTTCAATACGAGAGTTCCTTTGTAGTGAAGCAATGTATCACTTGAAAGTCCCCACAACACGAGCATTATCACTAGTAACAACTGGAGAAGAGGTACTTAGAGATATGATGTATGATGGAAATCCCGCACTAGAAACCGGTGCTATTGTTTGTAGGGTCGCACCTAGTTTTATCCGATTTGGTAGTTTTCAAATTCATACTGCGTCAAATGATTATGATACATTGATGACTCTTGTAGAACATACCGTTAAGACCCACTTCCCAGAACATTCAATCACTTCAGATGAAGAAATTGTCCAATGGCTAACACACATTGCAAAGAAAACAGCGGTAATGATTTCTCACTGGATGAGAGTTGGTTTTGTTCATGGTGTAATGAATACAGACAATATGTCAATCCATGGACTGACTATCGACTACGGCCCATACGGGTGGTTGGAAGATTACAATCCTGGTTGGACTCCAAATACAACTGACTCTGCTACACGTCGATACCGATATGGACAACAACCAAAAATTGGCGCTTGGAACCTTGCTCGATTATGTGAAGCAATGGTTCCGCTAATGGAGGATCCCAGCCAGTTGCATGAAGCCCTAGAAGCCTATTCGCAATCATATGGAGAATTACAAAATCAAATGTGGGCTGGTAAATTAGGGCTTAGTTCATTCATTGAATCCGATGAAGAACTAATAGTAGAATTGAATGCGTTATTGCAAGAAGTTGAAACTGATATGACGATTTTCTTCAGATTACTATGCTCAATAGAGCAACCTAATATTGAATCTCTAAGCGATGCCTTTTACGATCCAAGTAATATCCCAACCAAACTATGGAATGACTGGTTAAGCAAGTGGTGGAAACGAGTTAATGGCTTGCCGAACCGTAGCGAAATGATTGTTTCTAACCCGAAATATGTCTTGAGAAATTGGATGGCTCAACTAGCAATTGATGCTGCTGAGTCTGGCGATTTTAGCGTATGTGAAGAACTGTTCAACTTACTCAAAAATCCATATCAGGAACAGCCTGAGTTTGAAGAAAAATGGTTCCAAAAGCGACCTGAATGGGCTCGACATAGGGTAGGATGTTCGATGCTATCATGCTCAAGTTAGTCTATTCTACCCGTTTCATAATTCAAATTTTATCGAGTAGGCGCATCTCTTAAATAAAGTGGAACTGACAAATACCTATGAGCGAAATTACTTGTCCGCATTGTTCAAAAGCCTTCAAAGTAGACCAGGCCGGTTATGCAGCAATTCTTAGTCAAGTCAAGAATAAAGAGTTTGACAAAGAAGTCCATCAAAGATTAGAGTTAGAGAAACAAAAATACAGTACTGAACTTGACCTTGCCAAGGTGACTACGGAAAAAGAATCTGCTGATGCCCTTGCTAAAAAAGAGCGAGCGATAATTGAATTAGAGTCAAAGATTAATTCAATGGAATTAGCAAAAGATTTGGCTGTTAAAGATGCCCTTGAACCTGTTAAAGAGGAAATTACTAATCTCAAAAGTCAAGTTGACTTAGCAGAAAGTGAGCGAATCATCAAAGAAAAATCTCTCGAAGACAAGTATAAAACTCAAATTAAGGATAGAGATGATGAAATTCAAAGGCTTAGTAATTTCAAAGCCAAACTCTCCACTAAAATGGTTGGCGAAACTCTTGAATTACACTGTGAAAATGAATTCGATATGCTACGCTCTGCCGCTTTCCCTAATGCCCAGTTTGGTAAGGATAACGATGCTTCAACCGGAAGTAAAGGAGACTATATCTTTAGAGACATGGATGAAAATGATATCGAATTTATTTCTATCATGTTTGAAATGAAAAACGAATCAGACACGACAACAACCAAAAAGAAAAATGATGATTTCCTCAAAGAATTGGATAAAGACCGAAGAGAAAAGGGTTGTGAATATGCAGTTTTAGTATCGCTTCTGGAAAGTGATAGCGATTTATACAATAATGGAATAGTAGATAAATCTCACAAATACCCTAAGATGTATGTTATTCGACCTCAATTCTTTATCCCAATGATTACATTATTGAGAAATGCTGCACTAAAGTCCTTGCAGGTCCGTAATGAATTAGAATTAATCAAAGAGCAAAACATCGATATTACAAATTTTGAGGATGATTTGGCAAATGTCCAGGCTGGTTTCTCAAAGAACTATGAAACCGCAAAAAAGCAATTCGAAGATGCGATAAAGAGCATAGATGCCTCAATTAGTGATTTGAATAAAGTCAAAGATAGATTACTCCGTTCAGGGAATAACTACCGTTTGGCAAATGATAAACTTCAGGGTATTACAATCAAAAAGTTGACACGTAATAACCCGACTATGAAATCCAAATTTGATAAACTAGAATAGTTATCAATCCGAAAATCTGATCGGAGAAGATTATCTAAAGATAATCTAGTTTAAACTTCACTCTACTTTACGAACACTAACGGCGTTAGGACCCTTTGGACCTTCGCCGATTTCGAACTCGACGGTATCTCCGTCGGTTATTTCTCCCTCGACTTGAGAGACGTGGACGAATAGGTCTTCGCCACCTTCTTGCTCTATAAATCCGAATCCTTTCACTTGGTTAAACCACTTTACTGTACCTTGAGGCATGAACCGCTCAAAATGTTTTCATTATTGAGTTCTCCGTACGAAATCTGTTATTTTCATCGTTTTTCCTGTCATTAAACTCATTGCAAATATGATGTTAAGTCATCAATTGTCTAATTCTAGAATTTTGCGACTATTGATTTGGAGGTTGCCAATCTTTGTAAGCGATATGTGCTGGTTGTGGTTTTTTGCCCTCATCAGATTCCATTATTCGTTCTGCCAACCATTGAAACCATTCGAAATCAGATTCAACACCGGATTGTTCTCTACAATCATCGATTTTCCTATTACCTCTGCCCATTGTGCTGCTGATTATAATTCCATGAGAGTTTTAAATCAACGCGTCTTATGGTTCTTATCTAATCAAATAAATTATTGTAATAATTTAGAAATATCAATAATCGGGGAAACTCTTTGTTCAATCAAATTCAAAATCGAAGAAAGTTCTGATTCGTTTACAGCCTCAACTCTCATCACAAGAATCGGTTCAGTATTGGATTTCCTAGCGAGGAACCAGCCCATTTGCTCATCATCTGCTCCGTCCAAGAAGCGAACTCTTACGCCGTCGATAGTAGAAGCCTCGAAATCGGTAAAGGCTTGACGTATTGCCTCAACAGTCTCGAGTTTCTTTTCTTCAGGGCATGGGATTTTGACTTCACCAGTAGTTGGAAGATTTGGAGCTAGATGATTTAGAACTTCGCTGAATTTACTATCGGATTTTCGCGACCAAAGTTCTAGAATTCTTGCAGCATTGTAAAGGGAACAATCAAAGCCGTACCAGCCTCGATCAGCCATGAATATATGACCGCTCATTTCAGCAGCCATCAAAGAATCTGGATTCTCTGCTAAAACACGCTTCATGAAAGAATGGCCAGTTTTTGCCATCATAGGACGGCCGCCTGCAGCAAGAATTGCTTTCTCTACATTCATTGAACATTTAACATCATAAATCAGTAAGTCCTTTCCTTGCTCGGAACCAACTACATCATCAGCAAGTAAAGCGATTAGCCGGTCAGGATAAACGAACTCTCCGTTCTCATCAACAGCACCTAAACGGTCACCATCTCCATCGGCACCAAGGCCGAATTCACAATTATTCTCAACGACTGCTAAACCAAGGTCAACCATATTCTTCGGCCTTGTTGGGTCTGCTCCATGATTAGGTTCACTTGAATCCCAATCACAATACAAATCGATATGTTCGCATCCCAGCATGTCAAGCAATTTACTCATTGCTGGACCAGGAACTGCATTGCCACAGTCAACAGCGACTTTGACATTACGAGATAATTTTCCTGTTGACTCGATTATCGCTTCAAGATAATTATCTAAATGAGGAGTATCGACTATCTCGCCATCTCCTTCGATAAAATTCCCCTCGAGGAAGACTTGTTTCAATTCTTGAATTTCTTCACCAGCAAGTGGAAGGGTTCCTCTACACATCTTGAATCCATTATGAGTTGGCATTGGTAAATGGCTTGCTGTAACCATCACTCCACCATCCACTGGTAGTGTCCAACAAGCGTGATATACACATCCAGTAGAGACAATTCCAAGGTCTAAGACTTGAACTCCAGAGTCAACTAAACCGCGCATCAATTCACTAGCCAAAGCAGGAGTAGATTCACGAATGTCACGACCGACTGCAAATGTTTGGCATTCCAAGTAAGTCGCCATTGCACGGCCTAAACGATAAGCAAAATGAGGTGTTAATTCTCCAGTTCCATCGCCGTTTGCAAGACCGCGAATATCGTAGGCTTTGAAGCACTGTTGTGGCCACTCGTCCATGACGATGGTAAAGCATAATCCCTTTCTATTTATCCGAATTGAGTTCATGTTATTTTCTCAAAATTCCAATCACAATAAGAGAGAGAGACAATATCCCAAAAGTTTCCAACAATAATTCATATTTTACCGCTAAAAATAATGTTAAAATTAGTGGCGGAGTACAATAAGTCAGCAACTTAGGCCATGTCAAAATCCCTTTGGGAGTTTCATCAAAATAAGGCGAGCCAGGCATTATATCACTTATCTTGTTCCTTGAACGACGATTTCCACCAGTGCGCCTGCGGGGAGTGCTGCTGCTGCAAAAGCGGCTCTTGCTGGTTTGATGTTCACTGAATCAATCCAAGCACCATAGACTTCATTCATTGCTGCGAAGTCATTGATCTCTGCTAAAAGAATTTGAGCAAAACAAATGTTTTCTCGAGTAAGATTCGCTGCCTCTAGTAAGGAGTCTATTTTGTCCAAAGCGCCCTTAGTCTGAGTTTTTACATCTTCAAATTCGACTGCGATTTGTCCTGATAACCAGAACATACCCTCGGATTGTACTCCAGCAGAATACGGGCCATACTTTGCTGCTCCGGGAAGTTCGATACTTTGCTTGTCCATGATGAGGCGTTCAGGTGGAAGACCATCAACTTGACGAAGCGCCGATGGTTTGAGGGAAGAGAATTCATTGGCTAGTACATGCGCACATGCTGGGTACTGGACCATCCTGCTCATGTACGCTTACTTGCACCTTTCATGCGAGCAGGCCAAAGTAATGATGTCATTATTGCAACAAACCGAGTTGAAGTCAAGAATCTAATCGACCAGGGCGATGGCCATATTCCTCGTCGCCAGATACACTGGGTTGATAGGCCAGTTGGACAATCCAAGCGACGTAAAGCATTGGCAAGATGGCGCTCAAGTCATAGTTTTCTTGCTGGTTGTTGTGACTCTTCTACACCTATTGAGAGAATCGTAAGTATTGGAGCGCCAATCGAACTGATGGCTTGGCGCTCTCCTATTTTGAAAAGAAAAATCAAATCAATTTCACAAAGATGGTACATCAGTGACACTGAAGTAAACCACATAGCCCATCGACTTTCACGAAAAGATACGACCCATTATGTTCTTCCAACACACTGGGATGATAGCCTAGATGGTGGGTTTTCTAGAGACATAAAAGATCAAATTATCCATCGACTCGATGGCTTACACGGTCATGTTCATCTCCGCCCTTCAATGCGTCCAACCAGCGTTAGTGACCCACCAAGAATAATGGTTCGATTACTCAAAGGTGGTGGAATTCATGATGATGATGAAATTATTGAAATTCCAAAATCAGTATTTGATGGCCTACTTGTTTCCCATGCTGACGAAGACCAGTACAAAGGCAAAGCATGGCTTCTAGATAGAGAGGCTGGCGCTCATGACGGAGTGATTACCCAATCGGTCACATTCGCCAGCGAGGCTGCTTTAATGGGCACTCCAACGCTACTTGTAAGTCGAGCAAATCGCGGTTTCCTAAAGCGCCTCGAAAGTGAAGGCTATCCGCTATTCCACTGGCAACAAGAATGTGAAGGCGATGAATGGAAAAATATCCAAGCACAGTTCTTAGCAGGACTTCACCTAACTGATGCAATAGAAACCTCTGCATGGCCAGATGCAAGAAAACAATTAGCAGATTGGCTATCTATGGAACTCATAGATTGAACCAATTTTTGATAATTTGCAAATGGTCTCCAGCCAACTCTAAATCACCTGATAGAACATAGTCAAGTGGCCAAAATTTAGCATCCTGTGCATCGTCTCCAGCAATCGGTTGCTGGTCTTCACTAACCGAGATTGAATATACAACACTGACAATATGTTTGCGTGGGTCACGCTTAGGTTCGCCCATTACCATCAGTAATTCTGGGTCTTTACCCACAAGGCCCGTTTCTTCAAGCAACTCTCTAACAGCTGCCACTTCTGGGTCTTCGTCTCTTTCGACAAATCCACCAGGAAGAGCCCATGCCCCTTGCATTGGAGGATGCTTCCGCTGAATCAGTAGAATATCGTCTCCACGCTTGACAGCAGCGTCTGCCGCTAAAGCAGGATTAAGCCAACCATTGCACTCATCGCATGTAGTCAAGGTATCATTCCCCGTATCTTCGCTTTCTTTCTTGGAAAGTCCTTACCGCTTTTAGTAAGTCTTTCTTTTGAAATGATGGCCAATATACATCGGTGAAATATAATTCTGAGTAAGCCATCTGCCAAAGTAAGAAGTTGGAGATTCTTTCTTCCCCACTGGTTCGAATTACTAAGTCTGGGTCAGGCATCTCACCTGTGTAAAGCCTTTCAGATACCGCTTTCTCATCTATCTTCTCGAGTGGTAGGTCGCCTGCTGCATGCTCTTCGGCAATAGATTGAATCGCATTTAGCATCTCTTCTCTACTGCCATATGCTAAACAAACTGTGAAAACGAAATCCCCATAATCGGCTGTTTTTTGTTCAGCATAATCAATGGCATCTGTTACAATTTTAGGAAGCAGTTCTCTTCGCCCAATGACTTGAACTTTGACTTTATTTTGATGAATTCTCTCATCATCCGCTATGTCTCTTAGGCCTTCATCGTAGAGTTTGAAAAGAAGGTCTAGTTCGTCTTTTGGTCGATTGAGGTTCTCTGTTGAAAGAGCATATACCGTCAGCCAAGGAATCCCTAATTCGAGTACCCAATCAAGAACTGTTTCGAGTTTCCGCTTACCGATACGATGACCTAAACCTGTAGCGATTTTATTACGCCAAGCAAACCGACGATTACCATCCATAATTATTGCTAAATGTTCAACTTTGATTGGATGGTCCATGACCTCTTTGAATAGTTTTGACTCGACCGCTTGGCCAAGTACATCACCCATTCTCTCAGAGATTCCCATGTCTGCCCCGCCCAATCCACGAGGAGAGAGCGTATCATTTCATCCCCTAGGGATTTGAAACCATCACTATCATGAACTGTAGTTACTAGCACTATCTATGCGCCTATATCACAATCCACGCTGCTCAAAGTCTCGTCAGGCTGTCGCCATATTGACTGAAAGTGGTGTGGATTTTGAAGAATATAGGTACCTTGAACTTGGAATTGCTGAAGAGGATTTAGAAATTTTATCATCTCTCACGGGAATAATTCGAACCAATGAAGATGAATTCAAGTCTGATAAATTTGACATTAATGATATTAAATTAGTAAAAGAATCCTTGAAAAACAAGCCTAAATTACTTCAAAGACCCGTTCTTATAAAATCTGGAAAAGCTGTAATTGGTCGACCGCCAGATGATATCAAATCCATCATTTAATAATTTTAAATCGCATACACTTATAATCAAAATAGGAAAATCCGTATCAATGTTTGATAGAATAAACTCTATGCCTGCGAAAGTCTGTCTAGTCATATCTGCACTAGTCAGTCTGATCTACTCATTGAATTTCATATTGTTTGGAGAATGTTATGTCACTGGCGGCGACGGATGCTTTACTCTGTTGTCAAATGATGCAGCGCAAGATACTCAAGCATGGGGACGAGGCGGTCCAGAAACCGGATTTAACGGTGCACTAATGTTTGGTATTACATTGGCTACACTATTACTTCTAAATGAAGGAGCAAAAGGTATGTGGAGAATGATGATACCTGGTCTAATTGGTTTCACAGCAATGTCTGTTTCAATTTGGATGCATGGTGACTTTGAGGATGCCAGTGAGGCTCCAAAATATGTCACACCAGTAGTTACTGCACTATATGGTGCTGCTTACTTCTTCCTAAAGGATGAAGGAGTAAACGATGGGCTAAGCGACTATAAGCCAGGAATAAAAGTCAAAGATAAGGTTGCTTTAGGGGCACTGGGAATTCTAGTCATTACTGGACTATTTTACTCTCTACGAATGATCTTCACACCAGATAGCGTAATTGGTGACAACTTCGATACAATTCTTGCAGGCTCAGCTGATGGAATGGGTACACCTTCTGATGCTACAGTTGCGGTATCGGGAAGTCTAATTCTAATCTATACTCTATGGGCAGGACTAGTCTTGACTGAAGGTGCTTCTGGAAAGTGGACTATTATGCACCCTTCGATGTTTGCATTCTTAACTGTAGTAATCGCAACGTACGTTGGTTTTGTCAGTGGCGTAGGCCGTAATGGTTCAGACTTCCAAAAGATGGATGCAATCGTTGGCCCAATAGTCATGCTACTCACTATGATAGCTTACTTCCGCTTGAAGGACGAAGGTATGGAAGATAACATGACTATGATGGGAGAGCCTATCGAAGACTCATCCAATATGATGGCAAAGAGCCTTCCAATATTCGCTCTACTCGTTGGAGCAGTCATTGGACTAAATGCAATCATTAACGTTTGGTAATCTAATTTACAGATTGACTGATGCATGGTTAGTATATTGAAATTTCAGGTTCAAACTGAATTGATTTTCACTATCTATCTTGGTTAAATCCAGACATCGTTTTGAGCGGTCAAGTCGCCACTTGCCTCACCGGTATTGACTACGCCTTTTGGCTCGACAAGCATCACTTTACACTCTTGCTCAGCATATGGCTTATGCTGTACTCCTTTGGGTACAACATACATTTCACCTTGATTTAATTCGATGGTTTCATCCTCAAACTCGATGAACATTTTTCCTTCAATAACGATGAATACCTCATCTGTATCATCGTGATTATGCCATACGAACTCGCCTTCTAACTTGACTAACTTGAATTGATAATCATTCATTTCAGCGATGACCTTTGGAGTCCAGTGCTGTGAGAATTTGGAAAACTTTTCTTGAAGATTTATCTTGACCATATATCTCCGATAAGTTCTATGCTATTGTTTCTGTCGATTTTCAAGAAAGTGTCTTCTCCTCGATTTGAATTTCATTGATCCGAACCTCAACCCATTCGATTCGTTTTGCTTTAACAGCATCTCTAACTCTTCTTTGATTCTTATTAAGTTTTGATTTGCCACTCTTAACTTCAATGAATTTTATCTCAACTTCACCCTCACCATCAAGCCCCTTGAAGCCTAAAAAGTCGATCGGGTTACCGAGGAAATTCAATTCTTTGACGCTATTTACTGCGTCCATCGACCAAGGCGCCAGAGTTTCACTAATTTGCCCCTTAATTGTACTTCTCTGACGATTGTTGGAGTCTTTTCTCGCAGCACGTATTTCTCCTTCATGCTCTAACTTGAGTCGGTTTATTTCGCTAATTTTACGAATCAATTCACGAACTAGCAAAGCAATTATTCCAATTGCCACGATCAAAATAAAAATTGATTCCACCTCTAGTTTAGCCATATTTGTTGATTCTGCCAACCGTTTGTAAACTTGTTTGAACGTTTTTGAAATGCGTGATTTGCAATAGTAAGTTAATTGAACAACGCCAAAGTGGTCGATTTATGCGAGTCAAGGCTATCTCTATGGTTGTCCTAATGATTACCTTTTCCTTAGCCGGTTGTTTTGGAGAGGATGAAGGCGAAAAGGAAGAGCCGATAATAGAAGTCGTCGAAAACCCTAGAGTATTTGTCACTGATAAAACTGGTAATGGAACGGGACTTGAGCCTATTGAAATGACTTTTCAATTCAGCGATGTTGGTGAAACAGGAAAAGAA
>JABIUA010000077.1 GCA_018667575.1 Methanobacteriota archaeon
AAAGTTAGACAACCTCTCGATTAATACAGAAATTGCGTGCTCCCTACTGATTATTGATTCAGCGTCAACAGATGATTCTTTGAATTTAGTAAAAGACTGGATTAAACACAACTATTCAAAATTCCAATCAGTCGAATTGATAGAGATGGAATCAAGACTGGGTAAAACAACAGCGGTTCACAAGGCATTGAAACATTTGAAGAGTTCTAATTTCGAAGGCTTAGTATTGATGACAGACGCTGATGCAACAATTTCTAAAGGTACAATCGATAGAATGTATGGTTGGTTTTACAATCAAGAAATAGGGGCTGTAGGTGCTCGAGCCATACGAAGTCAAAGCACAGGCGAGGAGTCACAATACCGAAGTATGTTTGAGATGATCCGCCAGGGTGAATCCAATCAAGACAGTACACCATTTTTAGAAGGCTCATGTATGATGTGGAGAATGAATAGTTTAGATTTATCATTACTAAATCTCAACTCTAACGCAGATGATGCTCAAATCGCCACAGCGGTTAGATTAGGTGGCCTACGGAGTATTTTTGATGAGAATGCATCGTTTGAGGATATCGCACCGCCTACAATCGATGGTCAGCGCAGGCAGAAAGTCAGGAGGGCGCAAGGTCTGCAAAGATTGCTCAAAGACCAAAAGAAAAATACAAAATTAAGAAACACCGGGCGTTTTAGGAAAATTTTCAAAGCGCAGCATTACATGCACATCTATTCACCAATTCTAGCGCTTGGGGTTGGAATATCTGCTCTTTCAAGATGGGTAATGGTTAGTTTGACAGGTATGCCTACAGGTATGGATGCAGCGATTCATGCCTCTTTAGGTGTCTTAGAGTTGTTCTGTCTTACTTCTTGGCTCTGTGTTAGGCAAGGGCTTCGTTTGCCCTTGCTAGGCAAGATAGGTACCATTCTGACGGGTTTGGAATACTTACTGATTGCACAATATAATTCCTTTAGAGGCAAATCATCTCACATGTGGCAACAACACTCTGATACCAGAGAGATAATTTCCAAACAAAACTAAATTAAAAAAAGCCCCCCCGAAGACCGAAGTCCTCGGAGGGGCAGTTGTATTCCGCAGAATACATTAATCATTAACAGTTAAACTACTATTGGCTTCAGTTTTCTTCGTCCATTGCAATTGTGACTGCGTTTCCGATTTGCGTGTTCTCACGGTTGTCGAAAACTGTTACAGTTACATTACATGAGGTAATATCAGTGCCTGTGTCGTCTTGTCCACAGTCTACAATAGCACCATCCAGTTGTAGGTCTTCACCAGTGGACCATGATTGGTCACCAGTTCCTGCTTCACTATAGCAATCAGCACCACACAAGTTACCTTGTCCGCCGTTAATAGATACCTTGATATCTAGACTTGCGAAGTTAGCTGCTGCTCCTTGAGACATAGTAACTAGTACTCCAGTGTCTCCTGGTGCGTCTGCTCCGTTAAAGGAGTAGAGCGCTAGGTCTCCGTTTGTGTTACTTTCTGCTAGGTTAGCGGCCCATACGTATAGTACACCGGCCAATACAACAGTAATTGCAACCATTAGGATAGTTGCAATGACTGGGCTTACTGCTTCATCATTTCTTGTTTCGTTTTTCATATTTTTGTCCTCCAATCCCGTTGCCGGGGGTATTTCTTCCACCGATTGCGACCTATATAGTCTTGGTGCCGATGAAAGTCTTATTTTAGGCCAAAAACCGCGATACTGCGCGCTTAACTCTGATGTTATTTTTTTGCCGCCTCAGTGGAGCATACTATTTGTAAACCAAAAAATAACAAATCGCTAAGGGAAAAATCCAGCCTCGCGGCTGGGGAGAAATAAAGTGAACAGGGTGAGAGTAACGCAGAGGGGATGGGATGCACTCAACAGAACTTCTACAGCCCCGTTCATAACAAACCAAGAGTTGACAGTTTATATTGATTATTACAGATAAAACCTGCGAAATAACAGTTATACAGCGAAATTTGAAATAAATCTAAAACGGAGAATGTTATTTTTCTCATTCAACGGTAAGAATTTCAGGGCCGCCATCTGTGACATGAACAGTATGCTCAAATTGGCATATATTGCCGCCGTCAGCGCAGGATAGAACATGGTAGGTCTCTAGGAAACGAATACTGATCAATTTCTTTATCAAAGCATTCCACTTACTTTGCCGACTAGCCTCATCCGCTTCTGGGAATGGTTTTTCCAGCATTGGAAAAGCCCACCTTTCAGCAAAGGGAAGAGTAGAGTATCTTTCTTCAAGATTTCTTGCAAGTTGCGCTCCTAATGGTTTCAACTGGCCCTTTGCTCTAGCCTTTCGCGAAGTAGTCAATCCGGTAAGTCTGTAAATATTAGAAGAATTAGACTCGCCTAGATTTTTTATCATTCCCGATTTACCAGTAGTATTGAACGGTTCAATAGCATAAACCGAGCCTTCTTCTACAACTCCTTTGAAACCTCGGTTATCTGGACCACAGGCATAGGAAGGTATCGAAACACCAGCATGTAGTTCCCAAGGCTTCAGTTGATGACCACACAGATTTCTAATCGGTTGGAATCCGGCATCGATAGATGGTTGAGCGGCTGCAGCCCCGACTTTGTACCAAGGAGTCCCAGGGTGCATCATCTCAACAGCGGCATCTCTTGCTTCTCTTGCCGCTTTGATTTGTTCAGTGTGATTATTTGTATTTCCAACTTCTATTGTGAGCGCATTGTCTCCAATGTGCCCTTTGATATGTACGCCATAATCTAATTTTACGCAGTCACCTTTGCTTAGAGTCATGTCCCCATCCCATTCTTGGACAGGTGACACATTATGGTCTGTAGTAAAATGAGCTGCCAAATCATTTACAGCAATAGTGCCGGGGAAAGCAGGTTTTCCGCCATGTCGATGAATGAATCTTTCAGCAGCTTCTATAATTTCATGAAGTGTTGCACCAGGTACAACTTTCTCTTTCATTGCTTCCAATGTTCTTCGGGCAACATGTCCCGCATCACGCCAATACTTCAGCGCATTTTCCTCATCCATGATACCACGTCTGCTTGAGGTACAACGCCCTCTCTCATAATGGTTACCGAAAACCCAGCATTTGTGACTCTATTTTTTTCAATGGATAGTATAGTGCTACCGTCGCCTCCTGGACAATCCCCATCTAAGATTGAGTTTTTCTCCAAATTCAAGGATTGAGCCGCTAATGCGACATTACTACTTGGCACAACTCCGCTTGGATTCGCGCTTGTTGCAGTGATAGGACCGACAACCTCTGCTAACTTTTTTGCCACAGCGTCAGCAAAAACACGTACTGCTACCCTTTCACCACCTAAGCGAGAGTCAAGTGTCTCTTTTGCATCCAAAATTAGAGTGAGGCTTCCTAGTGGAAAATCATCTAATAGCGATATAGCAAATTGAGGGATATTTACTATCTTTTCTGCTTGTTTTATCGAGGCCACCCCTAGGCTGACTGGTTGATTTACCGGCCGCTTCTTAATATCAAAAAGCGTATCTAATCCTTTTTTTGTAGGCAGGCACCCTAGTCCCGGAAGCGTAGATGTTGGATAGGCAACAACTCCGCCATCTTCGAGAATCTGACGCAGTTCTGCAGTGATTTCAACCATATTCTCACACTTTCTAACAAGCCCATTGAGTTACATGTTTTCTTGCAACCTCGGCAGCGAGTTCTTTGTCTTCAGTCTTCACTAATAATTTACCACTAGGATATAGTGTGAGGTCACAAGGGCCATTAAAAGTCCAACACAGGCGATTACGAATACCTACTTCATAGCCATCGGCTTCTATTTTTTGACCCACTGCCTCTAAGTCAATACTTTCGATTCCATCAACTTCAATCTGCCATGCAGCACGGTTGCCGCAAAGTTCCATAACAAAGCCATCGCTCATGATTTCACCTAAATTCACATTGCGGGCCGAGGAGGCTTCTTTGATTTGGGAGGCCCATTAGGAGGTTTCTTTGGCTTTGATGGAGGGCCAGAAGGTGGACCAGAAGGTGGACCAGAAGGCGGACCCGAAGGTGGACCGGACGGAGGACCAGAAGGTGGACCGGACGGAGGACCAGAAGGTGGGCCGGACGGAGGACCGGAAGGTG
>JABIUA010000190.1 GCA_018667575.1 Methanobacteriota archaeon
CCAGTACATGTGGCTAATGAGTGCGCTAAACTACAAGTTTACTTGGTTCCTCTAACAGGTGGTGTTAGAATCGGTCTATGTGCGATACCTACTGATAAAATCCAAAGGGTTGCTAAAGCATTATCACAAGCACTTTCTTGAGGTCTTTTGATGTCCCGGAACCCTCGAGAGAATATGATTCTAGGCGGATTTTTATGTATCGCCTTTGGAGCATTTTTTACCGTTGGAGGTGTTTATTCCATGGGGGCTACTGTAGGTGTTTGTGGTATCGTACTTTTCATCATTGGAATGAGTTTGAAGTCCGATATTGGCATGTCAAAAGAGGCAATACATGATTGGCAACCAAGTTCGGAGATGCTCCCTGATGCTGGCAGAGTGATGTATCGAGTAGACGTCACTATAGATGAACCGGTGCGTAGTACGATAGTTTGTGGTCCCTGCGGGAATGTAATAGTCAGAGATGGTCCAAGGCCAGCATCTTTCACCTGCCCGGAATGTTCAGTTTTGTTATGGGAATTGGAAGAAGAATAATACCTCGACAAATAGATTTTTTATTCAATATTAAAGCATAGATTTGAAAGATAGATTCTTTCTCGAAGGTTCATGGACGCCTCTAAATTGCTCAATCCGGAGCGTCGAATGCTGAAAATAATGCAGTCAGAATCTTCCAAAGACTGGACATTACAAGAGATATTATCGGCGTGTGATTGGAATGACCAGGCAGTAGCAGTTGGCGCTGGATTGGGTTTGTCCAATACGGGTCTTGTTGAAATGGAAGAGAATGTTGAAACTCTCGTCAAACTTTCCTCACAAGGAGTTTCTGCTTTAGAAAACGGATTGCTTGAATCGAGGTTATGGTCTTGGATATCTAGTAATGATAATGCGGACATGGATTCTTTACAACAATCGTTTGAGAGACATGAAGCAGGCCCAGGTGTTGGTTTGCTCAAGAGAATAGGTGTCCAATTAAACGGCGGTAAATTTGTATCAGAGAATAGTGCTGAGGTAGAACATATTATTTCTCAAAGAACCGGTTTTCTAACCAGTTTGCCGGATTTGGTAGAAAATTTGGATTCTGAAATGATTGAACATTTTAGGGGGAGAAAGGGTTTCATTGAAAATCAAGAATCAACAACTCGGACATGGAAAATTACTGAACTAGGATTATCAGTTGATTCTAGTTCATTGGTAGAAAAGGAAACTATTACTGAAATAACCCCTGAATTACTTCAAAGCGAAAACTGGAGAGAAGCAGAATTCCGCTCTTTTGATGTCACCTTAGAATCTGCTACACCACGTACAGGAAGAAGTCATCCAATGCAAGCATTGATTGAAAGAATTCGTAATATTTTCTTGGAGATGGGCTTTTCAGAACTTGTTGAGGATTATGTTCAAACTGCAGGTTGGAATATGGATGCGTTATTTATCCCTCAAGATCATCCGGCAAGAGAAATGCAGGATACGTTCTATCTAGACAATCCATCGAATATGGAATTGCCTGATGAAGTTATGCAATTATGGTCAGATATTCACAAGCATGGTGGTGATACAGGGTCAGTTGGTTGGGGTGGCAATTTCTCAAAAGATACTTCACAAAAAGGCCTATTGCGGACACATACAACTGTCAACACAATTCAGTATTTAGCAGATAATCCTTCAAAGCCATGTCGAATGTTTACTGTTGATCGCGTTTTTAGGAAGGAAGCAATCGATAGAACTCACCTTCCTGAATTCCATCAAATTGAAGGAATAATAATGGAGGAAGGTGCTAACTTACAGATGTTAGTAACTACTTTGAAGACTTTTTATCATAAAATGGGTTATCCTGAAGTTAGGGTTAGACCTGCTTATTTCCCATACACTGAGCCTAGTCTGGAAATTGAGGTTAAGTGGCGTGGTAAGTGGCTAGAACTAGGTGGAGCAGGAATCTTCCGTCCTGAGGTTACTGAACCTCTAGGGATTACTAGCCCTGTTTTAGCTTGGGGTATGGGTCTTGAAAGACTAGCAATGCTAGTTTTGGGTCTAGATGACATCCGTCAACTATACATTTCAGATTTGGAATGGTTGAGAAATCAACCAATTATCTAATCAGCGCTTCTGCCACTCGGTGCCAGTCCACCAAGCCATGCTGCCATCGCTCATACTTCTCCAAGTATATCCTGACTCATCTGTCCATTGTTGCAGTACAGTTGGTTCAGCCACAGGCTGCTGGACAACAGGCTGCTGCTGGACAACAGGTTGTTCGATAGTTGGTTGTTGAGTGACGCTAGGTGTTTGCATAACAGGATTCATACTGTCGAGTTCTTGGCTAGCGGAGAAGTCCTTTACGGTTTCATCTCTTCCATTTCGCATGAACAAGACTGTTGCTACCGCTCCAGAGATGAGTACTAG
>JABIUA010000056.1 GCA_018667575.1 Methanobacteriota archaeon
CCACTAAATAATGTGGAAGCGATATTCTTCGATGATGATTTAAATCTACTAATTAGGTTAACATTAGATTTCTTGCTACGTAATTCAACCGGTAGAGATTCAGGTAAATTCTTGTAAGCTACAATCAGCGAAAGTAGGGAAAGTACACTCGCTGCAATACATGGCAGTAGGTATGGATATGTTTCAAAAATCGTCGATTCAAATGTACTCCAACGCGATGCTGGGTCTGATAATTCACCACCAATGAAAGGTCCAATAGTAAATCCAAGACCAAATGCTGCTCCAATTAATCCCATTCTCGTAGCCAATTGTTTCGGAGTACTAACATCGCCAATATATGCACGGGCAACAGCGATATTTCCATTGAAAACTCCTGCCAAGAATCTAGCAATAAGGGCGACAACCAAGGTGTTGGCTAATCCAAACATGGTGAAGAATACCGTGTTACCAACTAGCCCTATCATCAAAACGGGTCTTCTCCCAATTCGGTCTGAAATCGAACCCCATATTGGTGAGAAGAGGAATTGAGCAGCGGAATATGAAGTCATCAAAATTCCGACCCATATTCCCACTTCAACTATACCTTGTGAATCTGCTAAGTCCTCAACTAAATATGTTAGAAATGGTATTACAATACCAAAACCGATCAAATCAATCATGGTTACTAGAAATAGAACCATCAAGGCTCCTTTACTAGCATCACGCTGTACTGTTGACATCGCTTCCCCTCATTATAACGCCAAAACATCTCTCTTTTAATCAGTACTAAAATCAATTAATAAATTGATTAAACAGAAGATGACTTACTACCTATCTCTGGTGTCAAGATATCGATAACAGATGAAAGTCTTTCAACTAAACTCTCTTTGTGTTCGTGCTTGATTAGTGCATGTTGCATCACCTCATCGAGTGAGTCAACAGCGACTACCTTCACCATGTCCTGATATTTATCATCCAAAAGAACATCTTGTAAATTCGCTCTAGGAATAATTACTGTCTTGATTCCAGAACTTGCTGCTGCCTCAATCTTTGCAGTTACTCCACCTATTGGCAGTACTTCGCCGCGAACTGAGAGAGAACCTGTCATTGCTAGGTCTTGTCGAATTGGTATGTCTTCTAATGCTGAGATAATCGCCGTAGCAATTGTGATTGAAGCAGAATCTCCATCAACACCATGAGTATCAACAAATTGGATATGTATATCATAATCTGAAATATCTTTACCTGTCAATTTCTTAATCACTGCACTAACGTTAGTAACGCTCTCTTTAGCCAAATCGGATAGACCCCCTGTGGCATGTATTTTACCGCCACCGCCGAGAGACGGTGTAACCAATCCTTCGACAGGCAACATAATTCCACTGAAGTCAGATAATCCTGAATTTGCACCAAGAACTGCCAGTCCATTCACACGACCAACTCGTTCTCCAGAATTGACCACCAAAGAATAGTCACGACGGCGCTCAATCATTCTATCAGCAACTTGCTGCTCTAGAGGCTTAGCAATATTTCTCGCCCCGAGAACGTGAGCTGAGGTGGTAAAGGCTGAACCATCTTCACTCGCCAAATCTCCAGCGATTCTTACTAATCCACCCAGTTCACGTAGTCTTAGAGATAACTTACCACGGCGACCTGATCTTCTTTGTGCTTCACGAAGAATCATGGAAACCGCACTCTTGTCAAAGTGAGGAATTTCTCTTGAAGTATTCATATCTCTTACGACTTCTTGGGCAATGAACCTAATCAGTCTTCTACGGTTCTTAGATGTGTCTGGCATTTCGGAGTTAACATAAACTTCGTATCCGTATCCTCTAATTCTGCTTCGTAGAGCAGGATGCATTCCTTGGATAGCATCTAAGTTACCCGCTGCAATCAAAATGAAGTCACAAGGAACTGGTTCGGTCTTTGTGAGTGCACCAGAAGATCTCTCAGAGCGTCCAGAAATAGGGAATGCCCTCTCTTGCATTGCGGTTAGCAATGCTTGTTGTTCTTCGAGTCTTAGAAGATTGACCTCATCGATGTATAGAACACCCTTGTGAGCACGATGAATTGCCCCAGGTTCCACTCTGTCGTGAGCAGGGGTTTCCATACCACCTGATTGGAAGGGGTCGTGTCTAACATCTCCAAGTAGAGAACCAGATAGTGTAGCTGTTGCATCTACGAATGGTGGTAACTCATTCGGGTCATGCTTTACCAGTACCTTAGGAATCCTACCCTCATCAGAAGCACCTAAACGACCTCTGATGAACATGTATCCAAACATTAGCAAGAAACCACCGAAGAGTAGAGTGATAATATCCCCATTCTGCAGGGTTGCAATGACCAATAGGAAACCGATTGCTGCGAATGCGATTAGTAGCATCTTTTGAGAGCGTTCTCTTTGTTGTTTGACCGCTTCCTTTTGCATCTTAACGATTCTTTCACCACGCGAAGCAGGAACACATCTTACTCGTGGCTCATTTTCATCATCCTCATTAGGATAAACAAGAACATCTTCGAGTGCATCTCTTGGAAGGAGATTGGTCATAGACCTAGCAAGCATTGATTTTCCTGTACCAGGGTCACCAATCATTAGCATATGTCTTCTTTGTTCCGCTGCCTTTCGAATGACCACTGAACCCGCCTCTTGTCCGATGACTTGGTCTACGAGGTTTTCTGGGATGGGGACGTCCACTGTGGTTTCAAAATTGACAGAATCAATCCACTCTTTAATACTCTGAGATAGGACTTCGTCTGTCCCTGTAGGCTCTGGAGCCCAAATCGTAACCTCCTCTTCGGCAGGCTCGGGCACGTCTACTGAATCATCGGACACATCTATCCCTCCACACTACTCCCCTTTATGGGTTTACAATACAAA
The DNA here is from genome assembly GCA_018667575.1 of Methanobacteriota archaeon. Classification (GTDB taxonomy): domain Archaea; phylum Thermoplasmatota; class Poseidoniia; order Poseidoniales; family Poseidoniaceae; genus MGIIa-L1. The sequence continues at coordinate 2,858 of JABIUA010000056.1, forward strand.
AATGGTTGTAATCTACCAGCCTCACTGGTTGTTCATACGGTCTAGGTATTGTTGTCCGTAGTAATTCCATTGTTCCATGGTCCATCCTGAAGGTAAACCGCCTGGTGGAAGTTGTGGTCCAGTCGAAGATGGAATAATTGGTGCAACAGGTTGTACCGGAACTGGTGCCGGTTGGTGATAAGCGGCAGCATAAGCGGAACTCTGTACCGGCTGTTGGTAGTTTACTTGTTGCTGGAACATTTGTTGAGTCCCACCATACATAGAGTTAGCAACAGAGTCACTAGCAGGCAAGGTAGTATCTGCCCATTGGAATCCATCTAAGTTCTCTTCTTCTCTTCCGCCTCGCATCAAGAATAAGCCACCTAGTAGTGCTACAATTATTATCGCTGAGACGATTCCAACTATCATCATGGTATTGTCTGAACTTGATGCATCATCTAATTCAGCAGAAGAACCTGTAGAGTCTGTTGAACATTGAACTCTACCGTCTGCACAGGCTGTATCATACTCAGATTGTAGATTTAGTAATACTACTTCCAAGTCAGAGGTATCTCCGGATTCCAAAGAAATATCTTGTTCTAGTTTAGTAATTCTTTCTTCTAGTACAGAGATACGCTTGTTCAAAGTCTCTTCATCCATTTCCGACGGTTCTGGAAGAGATTGTGTTACATCCCACTTTATTGGAGTTTGAGTTTTATAATTAGTATTTTCAGAATCAACGGCATCGATGCTTAATGTGAAATAATCATTTTCATTGTAACCATTTGTCCTTGCCATTTCATCAGCAGAACCACCAAGAAGAGGTATATTCAGGTCGGTTTCCCAACCAGATGCTGATTGTGAAGCATCCAAGTCATAGCCCCAATATCCATCACATACTCCACCACCACAGAGAGTCCAGGTTACTGACATAGATGTGAAAGTTGGCGCGCTGCTGCTCAATTCCATCATAACATGAGGTGTTTGTGAGATGTAGAGGTCAGTAACCGTAGCGATAAGGAAACTCGAGTCAGAAGGAGTCTTAGAAATTGTGAAAGGCACAGAATCAAACACATCGATATTGATTGTGTAGGTATTGAGGTCATAGGTATCACGTACTTCGACTGTAACTGTGTGCATACCAATCTCACTAAATTGTAGATTCAACATTCCTGATGAACGGATATATTGAGCACTTCCTGGAGAAGATGAGGAAACTAATGTTGTGACCTTATCCAAAGAATCGTCAATATCCGAAATTCTTGTTTTCAAGTCAATGGACATTTGAGTACCTGATTTAATGGTGATCGTTTCAATATCAGTCATATCTACTCGAGGTGCATCATTAATCGGATTAATTTCAACGATAACTGTTTGGTCTGAACATTCCTGGTCTAAGTCACATGCTCTAATAGTTAGAGTTGATTGACCATTGGAATCGTCAGTCATTGTTTCAAAGCCAAGGACATTTCCAATCAGTTCTGTCTTAATCAGTTCTGGGTTAGTGTTGCTAACTACAGAAAAACTGAGTAAAGTTGTATCAGAATAATTTCCGTTCATATCTGTGTCCGAAACGAAAGGCAGCAGCCTTAGTGTACCATCGGAGTCAGAACCTTGTTCATCAATGACTTGAGTAGGAAGACCGCTCCATCTAGGCTGCCCGTTTTCAATAACATTGAATTTCAAAGTTCCAGACGGAAGAACACCCTGTGAAGAGTAATCTCCACCATCATCCACTGTAATCAGTATACTCTTTTGACCAAGTGGGCATCCTTGTACATCACTGAATGCGAACTTAACATCGATTGTTTTTGTGGAAGGGTTCCAACCCATGAAAGCAGGATGGTCTGATTCAATTACTAGGTTGGAAAGAGGTGTCTCAGGGTCACTTACGTGCCCAGTCATATCGACAGAAGTAATTTGGTCACAAACTACAGGTGGTATAGGTTCTGCAACAATCATTGGTAGGCCATTGGCTAATTCGAATGCATTGGAAGTTATTCTCCAATCGCTCATCTGTCCTCGACCATCAATTGTACGTGAGCGCAAGTCATACCATCCTGCTACCATGTCCATTGTAGGAGTAATTACATACTCTCTACCTTCGTTGGTAGTGCCTGCATTGACAATAACTTCGCCGCCAGTGTCGACTGAATCATCCCAAAGGTTCTGACCTGCTGGCGAAACCTCCAACTCAAAAGTCATCGTGTCGATTGTATCTACATAATCATTTGCAGTACCCTTCGCAATTACTTGGAAAATAGTACCTCTCTCGATAACATTGTCCCCGCTGACTGTTGCTTGCTTAGCCAGAGGTGGTCTGTCATGTTCCATTGTTAGAACATTGAGATTATTACTCGACAAACCGTCACCGGACAAGCCCGAAAGTCTTGCACCAAACTTTGTATTCCAAGCATTGCTTGGAAGTGATGATGTGTCGACAGTCGCTGTATGAGACATTGTAGCCTGAGGTACTAAGTTCGATAATGCCTTAGAACCAACAACTACAGGATTACCAGCATCAAGGTAGACAATCTCAAGGGTCCCTCCGTCTGTGTAATCTAGTCCACCAAGGTTTCTTGCTGAAGCACTTACAGTAACTTGGTCACCATTGACATAACCATCAGAAGATGCCGGATTTGAAAGTGTAACGTCAGTGACTCCAAGATCCATCTTAGGGCCCATTGTGCTATCTGAAACTGCAAGAACATCAGCATTGTGAGAGGTAGTACTCCAAGTATTGTAAATTGCACCAATCGTTAGCATATTACCAAATCCAGATTGACCGCCTCTAGCACGAGCAAGGCTTGCAGGCACAGTCCAAGACTCCGAGTGAACTCCTTGTGAAAGATCCATAGTGACAAATCCAGTCCCGCTTCCAGTAGTTCCTGAAGCGGTTGCGTAAGAATTACCATTCAACAACCATGCTCTCCAACAGTTGTGACCATAGGTTCCGTCACTGTAGGTGTAAGCACACTTATCTTCAGTTACTGCAGCATAAAGAACAGTGGATGAAGGAGCAGTACCTGAACCAACATAAGATGCTTCCATAGTAATATCTACATTGGCACTATTTGTTGGATTGACTGTTTGAATAACGTTCAGTTGGAAGTCGTTAATCGAAGAAGCCATAGAACCACCAGAAGAAAATGCCGAGTCATACCTCTTTCCATCTCCTGTACTTCCACTTATTTCAGGATCTGAATCTCCCATGTAAGCTGTCGGTGCACCACCAGATTCACCCAAGTGATTCATAGCATAAATTGGGGCAACATTTCCGGAACGAGCGTCATTTGTGGAGCCATAACTTGCAGACATGTACGTGATGTAAACAAATTCATCTGGATTTGACATTTTTAGATTGTGTGCAGACTCTGAGCCTCCACCGGATGTGTAACAATAATAGCAATTATCTGAAGAGATGTACTGTAAAAATACATTGTGACCTGGCGATGTTGCTTCAGAAACAACCGCTAAGTCCTCCAGTTCTTGTTCTTGGTTTTGATTCAAATCGCCAGTAAATGAAGTCATAATACTCCCAATAAATAGTGCGACGATGACAATTGATAATACGCGGGCAGACATCTTCATGAATCGTGGAGTCATCAGACAGTATATGAAACCCTCTATTTCCGGTTTAATTTGACATTTGGTAAATGTCTTGGCTAAGGATAAAGATTGTATCAAATGTATATTTGGGTATCATCATGGACGAGCAGACATGGGTTGCACTCGAACAGGAAGATGGTCGTGTATTTCTAGTTGAAATGTTAGACAAAGTACACAAGATAAAGGGTATTGGAGTTCTTAACCCCAAAGAAGCTTTGACGCAAGTAGAAATTGGAGAATCTATTCAACTGGGTCATAAGTCATTCAAGAGGCTACCAATTGGTCTACCGGAATTGAGCAAATCGATGATCCGTAGAGCCCAAACCATCAGTGCTAAAGATGCTGGTATGATGATTTCTAAAATGGGTATTGGCTCGGGGAGTTCAGTCTTAGAAGCAGGCCTTGGTAGTGGAGGCTTATCCATGCACATCGCTCACGTACTAGGTAATTCTGGATTTCATGTGACAGTTGAACCTAGAGATGAACATGCCAAGGTTGGACTCGAGAATTTACGCAGAGCAAAATCTTGCTTGCCTGAGTTTCCTCAACATCATCATGTTGAAGGAAATATTGAGGAAGTTGTTGAAGATATAAAATCAATCAAATCTAAGTTCAACTCGATAATACTTGACCTCCCTCAACACAGCGAGGCGATTAGGGCAATTGCACCATTGTTAGAGATGGGTGGAAGAATTTGTTGTTATTGCCCAGTTACAAGCCAAGTAGAATCCGCATGGCAGACATGTGAAGAAAACGGCTTGAAGGTGGAATGGGCCGGCGAGTTGATTGAACGACCGTGGGGGCGTGCATCACGTGGAGGAATGCGCCCGGTCAATGGACCATTTGGACACACTGCATTTCTTTTGATAGCAATAAAGAATGATTAGAATTTCTGATTTTCTATAACTCTTATTTTAATCTCACACTTTGGGCATGTGAATTTGAACGGTGGAACACTTCCCCTAGGAACTCCTAAACGTGCTTCGCAAGATGGACATGTAACTTTGTTGTCAGCACTCATTCGACATTCATTCGTTGCTAAACTGTGCGCCTCTACTTCTTCATCCTTCTTTTCCTCAGCATCTTCATCCGATTCAGAATGATCCTCTACTTCAGTCCCATATGAGGGATTATTCTTTCGCCTCTTGCGTAACATGTTCATCAACACGAGGAGAGATATTGAGAAAATCCAACCTCCAAACATTGTGTAAAGTGTTTGAGATTTATCCAATGTAACACCGAATAGTAGTTCTACTCCTTCCGGCGGCATTTCCGGACCTTCAATTTCTACAGATAGGTTTCCAGATTCCAGTGTATAAGTTGCTCCATCTATTTCCACACTAGCAGAAATCATTAGATTGGCTAACTGAGATTCGGTGACTCTAGAGTTTAGTAATAACTCATAGACTACTGACTCCCCATTATCCAAAGTAAATTGATTGGATGAACTGTTAGTAGTTACCAAAGTAAGGCTTGAATCAAATAATGATTCATCCGTACCAAGTAAGAATAGCGTTCCTGTGATAGGAGCATTGGCTAGATTTTTGACAGTAAAGGTTGTTGATGAACCACCAGAAGAAGACATCGAGATGGAGTCAGTTCCAAAACTCATCTCAGCGATTCCGTCATCACCCCAGTTTGCTTCTACTACATAGTTCTCGACTTCTTCGAGAACATAATTAATTCTCGCACCGCTAGTAACTCGGAAAATTATCGATTCATAGCCATAGGGTGAATCTTCGTCTATGGCACAAGACCAAGAGTAGGCTTGTGATGAAGAACCCGCATCTAGAGTGAATATTTCAGAAAGACCACAACTATCACCAGGGGTAGTCAGCATAAATTGATCTAATCCAGTACCAGTATTTGTCACAACAACAGTTCCTGCTACCTGTTCACCAGGTTTACCACCATTGCTATCCTCAAGAATAGTGATCTGTGCGCTTGCTTGAACAGGAATAATATTAAACATATTGGAACTTGATACCATTTCATCGCTAGTCGAAGTTGCCATAACGCTTACAGAGACTCCGCTTACCGGGGCACCTACAGCCATTTCTCGAATCGAAAGAGTAATCGCTTGAGTCGAGGATGGAGCGAGGCTTACTGAAGCTGTAGACAAAACAAGGTCGAACCAATCTGTTGCATTATTAGAATCATCATAACTCAAAGTAATCAAAAAAGTATCTTGAGCAGAACCTAAATTAGTCACTTCAAATGTATAATCAACGCTACTAAGAGGGCCCACTGCAATGCTACTGAATACTGAGTTAACCGCTAGACCAACACTATCTGCAATTTGTAATTCGAGATTCAAAGAGGCTGATACTTCAGATGAACCATAGGTGACAACAATTTGATGAGTACCTGAACTAGCAGTTGAGACCATACTCAAAGCCATGTTGACTGTTACTGATTGACCAGGAGAGAGTGTACTTGTGGTCGGGTCAAAAGATACCTCGGCACCTGCTGGAAGTCCCGATACTCCGGCAATAAGCTCTAGACTTTGAGTACCATCATTGAAAAGTTCAAGTTCAACTGATACTGTTTGACCTGGTATGACTGAAATCCTACCGTCGATTGGTCCAGTCAGCGAAGCCAATGGTACAGATGCGACATTCACATTCAAAACCAAATCCTTGGTTACACCGCTGTATGTCACGCTAAATGATTGACTATAATTCCCAACCATGCCAGCATCAGCATCAGTATGAAGAGTCCAGATTCCGACTGAGCCCGAGGCAACTGTTACGCCTGTAGATGATTGTAAGTCTGTGATAATTCCACTTGTTGAGCCAACATCAAGGAAAAATTCGGCATCTTCACTACCAGAGTTGTTCAATCTGATTTCATATGATGTATCAGTACCAGGAGTGACACTGATTCCACCTTGTGGAGCCGATAACTCAAATTCAACATTTTCATCAATTCCGATAGTGAAATCAAAGTCATCTGGAGAATATTGTTGCTCACCATAAGATGCTGAGCCCCCAAGTTTAGCAATACACTCGTCGCTGCTAGTGGTCATAGGTTCAACGATGACTTGCAAACCAACATCGACAACATCATCGGGTGCAAAGTTATTGGAAGAGGCAGTCAAAAGCGAAATATTACATGGCCCACTAATCAATTCTACAGTCCAATCCATATCTAATTCAGCATTACCTAAATTTGTTACTTGTACTGATGTGTTAGTTGTCTGTCCCGGTATGAAATTAGCATCTTGGTCAAGGAAAACCGCACCGATATCATTCTCAGCGACTACTTCAACAACCATTGTCGAATAACTCGAAACATTTCCTTTGGTAGAAGCGGAATATAAGTTAAAACCATAAAAACCGGGCACAGCGTCACTTGGAACTGAAATTTGGAGAGTGACTTGTTGGTATGAATCTGCAGGAACATCTGTTAGTTCAGCATCATCGAACAATACATTCCATCCTGCTGGTATAGACCTACTGGACTGGCTGGTAGGAGAAATCGAAGAACCTGAGACTTCTTCCCAAGGATAAGACATGTGAGAAGTCTCATTGAATACTGTAGCAGCAGCGGCTTGTTGTAACTCGAGTTTCAAAGATGCAGACAATGCCACAGTATCGTTTGAACCCACTGGACTTTCACCGACCATGGTAGCATAAAGGACGCAAGCAGAAAGGTAACTTCCTGAAAGTGATGGATGGCTTCCATCTGAAGTATACAGGTTATAGAATGTATTTCCACTCTGGCTTGCATTGGTTCCGTCTGCCTCTACTGCATCGTGAATGTGTTGGAACGCAAGTCCAACTGGGGCAACCCAAACCGTATTTCCTGCTGCACTAATATTTTCTGCGTAGTGGATGTAGCCGTCAGCCAATCGACTCTGCATGATGGAGTAATTTTGATTGATATTATTATTCTGATGCCATTGAACACCGGATTCTCCACTTCGGCGGCCCCAAGTCATAAAGAGAACGATTTCTGAGCCTTCCGCCTCAACTTCAGTACTTATTTTTACTGCGCCGTTCTTACTCTCCTGCCAATTCGTATCGGTCGTTGGTAAGGACGGAATTTGGCTTTGGTCTTGTAGAATTACATAATCCCAATCGATACTAGGGTTACGCAAGGTGGTATTTGAGATGTGCATTGAAGTATTGATATCGTCCCAGTGCCCTGCCAAATCATAGCCACCTGGCGCAATCGATTCTGTGTCGACTACTCCCAAGGATTCGAGCAAACTCGCGAGATTATTAGATGCAGTGTAACTATTCCCGTACATTAGAACATTTGAAGGGACTGTTGCGTTACTAGAACCATTTCCAGTTCCATTACCGGTTTCATTTCCAGTTCCGTTACCAGAGCCGTTTCCGGTTCCTGTCCCATTAGAAGTATTCGACCAAAAAGAAGCTAAATCTGGCTCAGAGTCAACATTCAGTAGTATTGTATCTTCGACATTGCCATCATTCCAAATGTCTACAACATAATTCGCCGAGGTCCCTGCATTCATTTGTTGAAGAGGACCGTTCATTGAAGAAAATGAGACGGAGGTCTCGTATGATGGATCAACGGATGCGTAAACTGTGATATTGGTTGAAACGTCTGCATCCGGTTCTGTTACTATAATTACAAATGAACCGCTATCTGAAGGTACTGCTCCCTCGTCCAATCGGACGATGAAAGTAGTATCAGCAGAAAATGTTGGCAGTACATTATCCACTGTTTCGTTAACTGAAGTCACATTCCACACACTTGGAAGGTTCGATAAGTCTAGAGTGATATCAAAGGATTCAATCGAGGTACCATTATTGTCGATGGTAAGAGTCAAATTATCTGTATGACCATCTTGTAGAACTATGTGAGATTTATCGACTGAGAGATGTATCGAAGGATGCGCAGATACATTGTAAGCCATTGGAGAAATACTTGCAAAAAGTAATATTACGACAAAAGTTAGCGCTCGACCCGCATAATTCGACATAAGACCCAGTCAACCCAGTAGCACATCCCTCTTGAGTGAATCGGATATAAGAGCCAAAATCTGATAGAATTAATATCATCCTTGTTGTAATGATGAGATTCTATCTTGGTCAAGGTTTTCCCAAGGGAATTCACCAGATACACCAACGTTTCTGCCAAAGTGACCACCAGCAGCAGTTACTGAATAAATTGGCCTCTGGAGGTTGAGGTCACGGGAAATAGCCCCTGGTCTGAAGTCGAATGTGTTGTTTACTCTGCGTGCAATTTCAAATTCGGATTCAGCCGAGGTCCCAAATGTTTCGACTCTTACACTCACTGGTTCTGCAACCCCTATCACATATGCCAATTGAATCTCACATCTATCAGCAAGACCTGCAGCCACAACATGTTTAGCAGCCCAGCGAGATGCATAGGCAGCTGAACGGTCTACTTTTGATGGATCTTTACCAGAGAATGCACCGCCACCGTGACGCCCCATTCCGCCATAAGTATCGACAATTATCTTACGACCAGTCAGTCCAGCGTCAGCGTAAGGACCTCCAGGATCAGCGAACCTTCCTGTACCATTGACAACTAGTTTGTAATCATTATTTAGTAGTTCAGCAGGTATCGAGTGTTCTACTACATGTTCTCTAATTTGTTGCCTAACATATGCGAGTTCTTTCTCTTCAGAACCGTCAAATTGGTCTTTGAGTTTATCATCGTGCTGAATGGCGATTACAACTGTATGCACCTTAGA
>JABIUA010000055.1 GCA_018667575.1 Methanobacteriota archaeon
CTAATCAAAACCCATCGCATACGGTCGAATCCCTATGGTTCAATGATTCAATGGTTGACTCAATATTGTTTTTATCAGAGTCTGAAATCATTGAAGGTGTTGATGCTGATGGTGCAGGACTTGGCGCATATTCGTTGGACATAACAGTTGATGCTGAAGCAGGTACTGCACCAGGTGCATGTACACGCTCAGATAACGGCGAAGAAGTATCTTACAAGATAGAACTAATCGTTTATGATTATACTATCACATCGGTTCTAGAACCACTTTTTGAATAGAATCATTCTTCTGATTCATTTTCTTTTGTTCTATTACAGGTGTCAGCTTGACATGGCTGATGTGGTTCAGCATTACTTGTTGTAGCAAGAAGAGGAGACATTTGGTCAAATGCTTCTAGTAGACTTGGTCCACTTGCAAGGTAGTAAACCGAACCTCTTCCATCTCTTGAATCAGCAGCGGTAGAGTTGTTATTTGTTGCGCAATCACCAGTACAGCCATCAGCAAATGCGACGTATACTCTGCCTTCCCTATCGATGTGTAGGTCATTGAAATCCAACAGGTTTCTATTAGATCCGCCAATGTCACGGCAGTCGCCAGAGTTTAAACAGATTGAACCCATTTGAACCGGGTCATCAGTTACTCTGTATGTGTGGAAAATAGGGTCATCATCAAGAGCGTTTAGGCTGTATGTGATGTATAGGTGATAAGTTATGTTATTCACTGCATAGTGAGCATTTCCGTCCCAATCATTTCCATCTAGGTCAGGTTTTTCAAGCATTTCTGAATCTTCACTTCCAAGATAGGTAACTGCAATTCTTCCAGGGTCGCCAGCATCGGTTTGTGGGAATACAGTTGAAATTACATTGCTTGGTGAGATTCTGATACTTTCTTGTTCCCAAGATTCACCGGAATCTGTTGAACGAGACATGTAGACTCCCTCATCAGCACCAGTCCAAACGTGGTATGCATTTGACGCAGTATCAGCAGAGACTTCGGAATTCTTTCTCGGGTCTGGAGTTCCTACATCGGACCCCATCGACCTTTCAAACCATGAGAAGCCATTGTCTTTCGAGACTATGACAGTAGGTGTTGCTACACGAGGTGTAACATAGACAGTACCGTCGGCAGCGGTAGAAATAGCGCCGTGTAAGCCTCCATTTGTAGTTGCTAATCCGAAAATTTGTCCACCGGTGTCAAAGGTTGCGCCGCCATCAAAACTAGTGAAGCAGAAAATTCCGGCCAATTTATTGTAACAGTAGTAAACTGCAGTTTCATATAAATTTGTAGATAATGCACCAATAGCGGCATAGGGACCGTTATTTGTCCATGGTCCACTAGCTAGTTTGATGTGGTCATTGATTGGAGTTGTTCCTGAATCGTGAGGATTGCCTAACCAACTTTCACCATCATCATCACTCCAACAAATCCATGAAGTTTCAAGCCCGATCATCTGAACGTTGAAAATTCTGTCAGTTATTGGGTCTACCCAGCCATAAGGGTCGCTAGTTGTCGGTGAGCATTGAATCGGGTCTTGAGTTTCTTCCCAAGCTTCCCCATAATCACATGAACGCATTACTTTCTCCATTGCGATAAAGAAAACACAACCCGTTGAAGTGATTCCAATACTGGGTTCTTTTCCTGTTTCACCAACATCGCTGAATTGAAAAGTCATTTCAATAGGCTCAAGTCCCGTTCCATTACCAGTTTTATCAGTGACAAATACTCTAGGGTTTTCGACGACTTCTATTACTGGTTCTTCAACTACTTCATCCTCTCCAAAACAACCGGCTAAGGAAAAGGTAATCATTAGGACAACCATGGAGATAGCCTTGACTCGCATGAATCGACCACTTTGGCGTTGTTCAATTAACTTACTATTACTATTCATAGTCTCTAAATCGCCTTCAAACAACTTTACAAACGGTTGGCAGAATCAACAAATATGGCTAAACTAGAGGTGGAATCAATTTTGATTTTGATCGTGGCAATTGGAATAATTGCTTTGCTAGTTCGTGAATTGATTCGTAAAATTAGCGAAATAAACCGACTCAAGTTAGAGCATGAAGGAGAAATACGTGCTGCGA
>JABIUA010000054.1 GCA_018667575.1 Methanobacteriota archaeon
CACTTTCGAAGTAGTCAATTGTTGCCAGCATAAATGCTCTGCCAGGTGAGGAAGAAAGTGGGGATGGGAAAGAGGTTTTTCCATTCCACTGGGGTTCTGTTAGATTCCATAATGATGTAGGTATCGTTATATTTTCGCCATCAACAAAGTTTTCGTCATAGTTCAGGCAAACTGTGCCTTGGTCAAATGGTATGGCTAGTTTACCCTGGTATGCTTCGAGTGATGAACTGGAAATGTTTTGATATTGTGGGCTTTGAGTGAATAGTGTCTCGCGGAGTAAACAATTCTCGATGGCTGTTTGCAAATATGAGTTATCTAAACCTATCATTAAGTCTGCTTGTTGCGCTTCCTTTGTCAACATCATTTGGTCTAAGATACCTCCAGCGTCAGATTCTTTGATAAATTCAATTTCTATCCCAGTGGCTGTTTCAAAACTCTCAATCATTGAATCATTAAGCGCTAATACATCATAGGTTAGAATCCTTAATTTTCCATCATCATCGTGCCCAGCAGATAGAGTAGTACAATCGATATTCTGATTATCAGATAAATTTCCGTCTAGGCAACCGGATAGTGAAGCAGTTAGCAAAATGGTAGTTAGGGTGAATAATTTGAAATTCATATTTTCACCTCAAAGGGATGCAACAATTTGATGAGTTCTATCTATTAATTCCAGCGGATTGTGGGCGAGAATGTACATACTTGGCTCCCATCCGAAATCCCCAGTATCTAGGATTACGTCCAACTTGTTGTGAGAGCCTGAAATTTTACCCTTGTTAGAAAGAGCAAAAGAATAACCCAACTGATCACACATTTGCCTAATTTTCTTTTCATCAACTTTATTAGCGCCGTTAATTGGATTGATATTGATTATTGATGTCTTTGCTTCATTCATGATGTGGGCCTGTAGTAGTAGGTTTGCAAGGTGGCTAGAAACTCCGAAACTAGGAGTTTCATGGTGCCTTAATTTATTATTAACTATTGAAATTTTACCTGGGAATGCTGCCACTTGTGAAGTGTCTCTCGAGCCTTTATTGCAAGATGCAATATTCATGCCAACAGCAGGCATAACATGCTTTATTCTTCTTGAATCGAGTCTTCCAATCGCCCATTCAAGTCTCCTAAGTAGTGCTCTTTGTTCTTGTCCTCGGTCTAAATCTAATCCAGTAAGTGTTTTGTCAAATCTAATTGTATGGTTACCTTTGAACTGAAATTCTACAACTAGTCTTTGTCTTACCACTTCACCTTTGGGGCCTATTGAGTTCAAGGCTTGGGATAATTCGCTAGACCAAGCATCAACCATGGCTTCGTCTCCTGAAGAGGATAATTCAATGGTAGATTTTTGGATATGGCGGGATATCGTACTTTGGGTCGAGCCAAGAATATCAGCAATTTCGGCTTGTGACCACCCTTTAGTCCGCAAATCCTTAGCAACATCTTGGTGCAATCTATCCAGCCACTTCCCGCCTACATCTCCTAGCATGTACCTTGTTAGTAGGTTCTACTATTCAATGTTACTAATCTTTTATGCATGTTGAATGTAGTTTTAGCAGGAAAAAGCGAATTCCCATGGTGTGGAATATCTTTAATCAGACAAAATCATGGTTTTTGATCTCAGTATGTCGAAAACAATGAACTTTCAATTTTTCCGACTCAAGATGTCGATATGTGGCTTTACATGCCATGAATGCATAATGGGTAAAATATTATTCACTACTATTTTTTAAATCTAATTATTTATCTCTAAGCCATTTTCATAGCATCTTACCGCATAAGACTAAGACTTGAAAGGATTCGCCAGTTTGGGGGAGACTATGGCACTTGAGGAGTTTATTGATAATCTGGCCAAGAGAATTATTGGTTATGTAGAGTCAAGCAGCGATAAGTCGAAGAAAACTATTACTTTTCGAACCGCTGAGTCACGTTCAAAAACTACAGACCTGAGTTTGCCCCTTGAAGGTCATGGTTCACAAGCAGTGATGGACGATATTGATGAATTTCTAAAACAGTGCGTCAATACAAACCGAGGTGATTTTATGAATCCTCTTTGGGGAGGTTTGAATATTACTGCTTTTGCAGGTGAGGTTATTTCTGCTCTCACCAATCAATCCATGTATACCTATGAACTTGCGCCCTTGGCGACATTAATCGAGCAGGCTATAATCATGCGAATGTCTGAAATTATCGGCTTTGCAGACGGATTTGGTACTCTAACTACAGGTGGTTCAAACGGAAATATGTTGGGGATGCTGTGTGCTAGGCAATCTATTCTACCCAGTTCATCGAAAACAGGCTTTGACGGCACCAAGTATGTCGCTTATGTATCTAGTGAATTTCATTACTCGGTTCTAATGTCTGCTAATGTTGTGGGGATTGGGCATCAAAATGTAATCAAGGTGGCTTGTGATGAGAAGGGTCGCATGAAGTCTTCATCTTTACAAGAGGAAATAGACCGAAGTCGTGCAAATGGTCTCATTCCTTTTTGCATTATTGCGACCTCAGGAACTACAGTTAGGGGGGCATTTGACCCCATTGGAGAAATTGCGGCAATTGCTCATGATGAGTCGATATGGCTCCATGTTGATGCTGCATGGGGTGGAAGCAGCCTATTTTCCTCTAAGAAAAGAGATTTAATGCATGGTGTAGAACTCGCTGACAGTGTATGCTGGGATGCACACAAGATGATGGGTATGCCGCTAATTTGTAGTGCCTTTATCGTGAAAAATGAACGCATTCTCAGCAGTGTTTGTTCTCATGGTGATGTAGCGCATTATTTATTCCACGAAGAAAATAAAGATATTGATTTAGGTAGGTACTCATTACAATGCGGTAGGAGAAACGATGCACTCAAGTTATGGCTTGCATGGCGAGAAATAGGTGATTCTGGTTGGGCTAAAATGGTAGAGAAGTATTGCGGTTTAGCCGATTACTTGGAGCAGAAGATTGTTGAAGAGCCGAACTTAGAGATGATGTCGAGCAGAGAGTGGACGAATGTTTGCTTCAGGTACAACGACCAATCGGGTCATAGTGACCTTAATTATCTCAATGCTGAGATAAGAGATAGATTGCTGAAAGAAGGCGAAATATTGGTTAGTCGCTCAAATATCGATGAAGACGTTATAATCAGGTCAGTGATTTCCAACCCTTCTGTTAGTGCCGAGATTCTAGATCGCCTTATTGAAAAGGTAAAATTACACGCTTCAGAAATAATCTCAGGTATTCCTCCAACTAACTGAGTTAGATAATCTATTTTTACTTGAGTTTAAGGAGTGTCTAGTTTTCCAACAACCATGGGCGAGAACAAGCCGGTTCGAACTTCGCTATTCGACGAGCATGTTTCATCGGGTGGAAACATAGTCGATTTCCATGGTTTCGAACTCCCAATTTGGTATAGTAATATCAAGGAAGAGCACCTTTCCACCAGAAGTGGTGCAGGACTTTTCGATGTATCACACATGGGTGTTTTCAAATTCTCTGGTCCTACTGTCAAGAATTGGTTAGAAAGTATTGCAACACAAAAAGTCACTTCAATTTCTCAATCGAGATGTGCTTACACTCACTTCTTAGACGATGATGGTTTCATAATCGATGACATGATATTCGCCGTAGTTTCTGACAGTGAAATATTGGGAGTACCTAACGCTTCGATGATCGGAATAATGTGGAATTGGTTCAGTTCCAAATTACCTGGTGATGATTCGGTCACCTTAGAAAACTTATCCAGCGACTATTCGATTATTGCACTTCAAGGGCCCGAATCAAGAAACGTACTAACCGGTGCGCTTGGTGAGGACAATCATGTTGGTAGATTCCGTTGGCAAAACCTCACAGATAATCAACATCAAATTTCAGGTTGGATTCAGGGTACTGGTTACACTGGCGAGTCTGGATATGAAATATTCATTCCTAATGGTAGTGCACCAGAGCTGTGGCGAGAACTAATCAAATGTGGCGCTACTCCTGTAGGGCTTGGTGCTAGAGATACTCTAAGATTGGAGAAAGGGTATTTGCTTTCAGGAGTAGATTTCTGTTGGCCGAAATCCGAATCTAGTGACCCATTTCTCGCACGAGATACTTGGGAAACCAATGTCCCTTTCGGTCTTGATTTAGAACATGAATTTGTCGGAAAGCAACGAGTGATTAGTCATGATGATGACGACGCACGCTGGTGGGGTATTCGCTACTTGGAGAAGGGACCTTTGCCAAGACCAGGAAAAGATGTTAGTGACCTTGATGGTAACAGTATCGGTAAGTTAAGTTCAGGAGCACCAGCACCAAGTTTAGACAATACTGGAATCGGTATTGGATACATCAGCGGTGTCAAGGAAGGCGATGAAGTTCTTATCGTCGCCAGCCCGAGAAAGTCAGTCCGTGCGGTAATTGTACGCCCGCCATTTGTATGATATGAAGTAGGGAATATTATGGTCGTTGCGCGCACGGAACAAATTGTCCAAGGGGGTTATTAGATGGTTGACCAGTTACCAAATCGAGGATTAGAACTAGAAATGCTGCAAGCAATGGGTATGTCCAGTATGGATGACTTATTCGACGATATTCCCGTAGAAGTTCGTATGACAGAACAATTAGCCTTGCCTGCTCCACAATCTGAAGAGGAAATCATTGCTGATGCTAGAAGACTTCTAGGGGCTAATATGGCCATGTCTGATACTGTATCATTCTTGGGTGCAGGGCTGTATCGAAACTATGTTCCGGCATCAGTTTTCCAGCTAATCACCCGTGGGGAATTTTTGACATCCTACACCCCATACCAACCAGAAGTGAGTCAAGGTATGCTTCAAGCAATGTGGGAATTCCAAACACTAATCTCTGAATTAGTAGGACTTCCAATCTCAAATTTATCCCTTTACGACGGCTCTACTGCGGCTGCTGAAGCACTGACTTGTGCAGTTCGAGTGCACAATCGCAAGGCCGAGCAAAAAGATACCGTATATGTCTCTGAATTGACACCTCCTGACAAGATCTCTGTAATGACTAATTATTGTCAGGGTGCTGGAATTACGATTAAGTACATCAAACATAATTCCGATGGGAGTATAGATTTGACCAGCGCCCAGCAAGCAGCAGGGTCATGTGGAGTATATGTTGAGCAACCAAACCCTCTTGGTCTTTTAGATGGTGGATATCCACAACTAAAGAGTATCATTGGTGATAATACTGCACTTATCGTTGGTGTTCAACCAATTTCCTTAGGACTAGTTGAGGCGCCAGGTCATTATGGTGCTGACATTGTTGTTGGCGAAGGTCAACCCCTTGGCAGTCCTATTACTGCTGGTGGCCCAATATACGGGATTTTTGCTTGTTCCAAAACTTACCTAAGATTGATGCCAGGAAGAATTGTTGGAAAGAGCATAGACGTCGATGG
>JABIUA010000132.1 GCA_018667575.1 Methanobacteriota archaeon
ACTTGAAGTGTGGACGGCCAAACAGCGTGATATGCGTTGCCAGTTCATTGTCACATTGCTTCTGTGCATGATACTTGCTCCATGTGTTTCAGCGCAAACTGAAGGACGCGCACCTCCGGGATGTCTTGAGAGGGACGTCGAAGAAATTTCTAATTCCATTTCTATCGATTCTGGAACATGTTGGAAAATTAATCTAGGCACATTACAGCCCGGTGATGTATATGATGTTGAAGTCAATGTTATTACTGATGCTATTGATATGTTATTTTTTGACCAAAATAGCATTCAATCTTATGATTTAGGGCAGTCTTATCGTTCACTGTTTGATAATAAATCTTCTACTGAGGACGCCTTGGGCGGGTATAGTTTTCATTGGAAAGTGCCCTCTTCGATAAATCCAAAAACATGGTATCTGGTACTTGATAACCTTGCCCATGATGGCGACCAAGGGCTTGGCGACCAAGGTGGCGTAACCAGTCAAATTTCTTTAGATTTCACAAAGTTACAAGATTCCTATTGGACTCCTTACCATGACGTATTACGCGTTCCATCTGAATCATTCGAGACATTATTGTCTGGTGATGATTTGAAATTAGATACGGGTACAACAATCGTTCTAACTGCATGGTCTTTGGAAGGTGCAGGAGATGTATATTTGCAGACTAAACAAATGCATGACCTATACTTATCAGGCGGAGTTGGCCAATTATACATCACCACTACAGAAATGCAAGATATATCTTCATCAGACTCAACAACATGGGTAGTTCCCGCTGAACTAGAAAATCAAGAATTGGTTCTTATTGTAGATAATACCGATAATCCAGTCGGCGGAGGAGATGGAACTGAAGATATCAGAATTACAGTTAGAGTCCAACTTGCTCCCCCTATTTCTCCAGTTATTTCTGTTGAAAATTCAGGAGTTACATCGATTGGAACTGGATTAAATTTAGATTCCATGAATACACCTAATCTACTCGACCAAATAGAGAGTATGAGTTGGGATTTTGACTCTGAAGTCGATGCAGACGGTGATTCAATTCTGGATAATGATGCAGACGCTGAAGGTTGGCAAGTAGTGGGTATGTGGGACTCGACAGGGCAAAAAACAATCACTCTAACTGCAACATCTCGAGACCAGCAAACTTCAAAGACCACAACCACAATTTCTGTACAAGATATTGTAAGTCCAGTTGCAGTAATATCAAGTTCAGGCCAAGTAATCAGCGACGGTTGGAAAACAGGCTTGAATGAAGATATTGCATTTAGTTGTGGAGATAGTACCGATGATGATTCTGTAGCGACTTGTATTTGGACATTAGATGGCGAAGTCTATGACCAAAATTCATCGATAGTTCTTTCATGGGCAAACATTGGTAGTCATACCCTTGTTTTGACCGTTGCTGATATGGCAGGAAATAGTAATTCGACTGCAAAAAACATTGCAGTTTACGACTCTTCTGTTCCTGTATTAGATCAAAGTAAACTAGAAGTTCTAGCAAATTCAGCAGTCAAAGGTTCACCGTTAGAGTTTAGTGTTTCAGCGATTGATGCTTATGACCAGTCCTACCAATTGAGATATCATTGGGACCTCGACCCAACTTTCGATAGCGATGGTAACGGCGATTCCAAAGATGACCCTAACTATGTCGGTTCAGATGTCGAAATAACTTTCCAAGAAACTGGAAGATTAGACGTTGTTTTGACTGTTTTTGATCAATCCGGAAATAAAGATTCTCATCCATTCTCAGTAAATGTCAGCCCCGAGTCAGAGCCAACAAGTGTTTTTGGAATTATCATCGTTGTCTTATTCGTTGGAGTTCTAACAATGGGAGTTTCTATGATTGGGTATAGGAGATGGCAGAAAAATATCGCTATTGAATTACTTGCTGGCAGAGGTCTTTCACAGCCAGAAGCCAAAGAACACATCAAGATGGTAAGTCAAAATACGAAAGTACCAATTTTTGCATCTGCTGCTGTAATTGCAGGATTGAAATCCGAAGAGCCAGTAGTTACTTCTCAAGACAGGGCAAAGCAAGCAGAGAATGCACAATATGAATCGATTTATGGTAAGCAAAATCAAGATCCAAACGCAGGATTTGCTCCACAGGCTCAAGACCCAAATGCAGGATTTGCTCCACAGGCTCAGGACCCTAACGCAGGATTTGCACCACAATCTTTTGCTCCACAACCCGTTGCTCGCCAATTCAGCCAAGGTAGCCAGGCAGCTGCTAATGCCGCGTTAGAGATGTTTGCTGAAGAGGAAACTGAATCTATTATCGAATCAAGAGTTAATGATGAAGCCCAACCGATAATTGAAGCGAAGGTGAACAGCGGAGGTATCGAATTACCTCAATCTATTAAATCTCAAATTAAACCTCAAGATTCCAATATACCTGAAGAGGCACCCAAAGTGGTTGATGATAGTAGGCAAATAAGTTGTCCAGAGTGCCAACATGGATTTAGAATTAGAGTTCCAAAAGGAGTGCTACAAGCCGTAGTGGCTTGTCCATCATGTAAATCTGATTTTGGTCTTGACTTTTCTTGATATTTTGAGAAACCCTGTTTTTGACCTTTTTTTGGAACATATAAGGGATGGTTTCACATAGAGGTATAATCCCCTTCAATGCATGGATGAGTGTAAGCCACGTCTGATTAGGGCAGGTCTGCCTCAGACTGGAGACTCTCGTAAGAGCGCAGTTTTCCTTGTCTTGTTGATGTTTATTTCCATTGCTCAGCCAGTATCAGCAGATACTTCCATCTCTAGAGATGATTTTGATGTTCTTGATGCTTTGATGGAAACTCTATCTATGCGAACAGAGAATGGTGAGGCTGAAATCGCGGTCAGTAGTGCTGAAAGCGCGCTTAGTGCAGTTGATGCAGCAGCAAGACCAGTGGGTGAAAATGACCCACTCACAGTTGCTAATAAATTTCTTGATAATGTTTCGATGCGCGATTCAAGTCCGTACGAGCCAGACCATCCTCGGCCATATGAATTTTTGATGGATAGTTCTACCCAACCCGAGGGTTTCCCAGACAATCTATTTGAAACGTTATTTTCAACAGCAGCACTTGGAGATGGAAACCTTCTTGCTATCGGAATTAATACATATGCAGTTTATGTTAATTTCACATCAAGAAATAATGGCCCATCATACGAGGCATGGGAACGAGGGACTTTCACTGGAGAGCTATTTGTCGGTACAGAATTAGTATTATTTGCTAATTATATAGATATTGACGGCGATGGCTCTGATGACTTGTCAGTTGCCTTAACCATTGAAGGAATCATTGACCAAGGGGATGGTTGGGGAGTAGAAACTAATGGTGGATTAATTCCTGTAATCGAGAAGCTGTGGATTAACCCAACGTTCCAATGGGAAGTTAAAGCATTAGATTTAACCGACCCTATCTGGGATTCTCTCGAGAACCTACAAGTCAGTTTGATGAAAGGTCTTGCCTTTGATATTACTCTCGATGATTCTGAATCATATGGGATTGTCATCGATACAAGATTTACTCAAGCACCATATGAATTCACACTTGGAATAGGAATTGAAAGGATCGAATTTGATGTCACAGCACAGAATCTTCTAGGGTTATTACTCTCAACATTTGTCAATACTTTAAACTCCAGTGACCTTGCTTTAACCTCGATTTCTGCTCCTTACTCGGTACAAATTTCAAATAAGAATGAACCAGGAACTACTGACCAAACAGATTGTGAAGACCCGGGATACTATGACCCTGTAGCGGATAATTTGGCTGATAGTGATGATCATAAATGTGGCTTTGGAATTGGTGTTGGCTTTATCCGATTTGCCGGCGATGGTGGTGGTTCTTCAGCCCCAGTATTGGAAATGAGTTATCTTGACGCAGGATTTCATCCAGAAATAGGGGAAACAACAATTCCTTCAGAAGTGGATATTACAATCAGAAATGACAATCTTGGTGAAAATACGTTTGATACAGTTGAAATTTTCTCGGATACTGGTGCTGATGTATATTTGCATTATTTTGAAGACCGCTCAAATGTTAGCGAAGGAGAATCTAGTTATGGTAATACAACGGATGCTAGGGTATGGATTCACGGTCTACCGGCAGGAAGTATGCCTACAGAAGAAATAGGTTCTATCTTTACAATGTTAGGTGAAGCCCCCGGTTCGTCTAACTTACCAGGCGAAATACCTTCTCGACTTTCATGGATTATTGGAATTAAAAACTTCACAGGAGACAATACTGGTAATATTGATGACCCAACACTTCCTGTAAATCCGGTAGATGCTCCTAATACTTTGATAGTAATAGCCGGTACAGAGAAGATTGACCGCCTCGAATACAAGTCCACATTCAAAAGAGGAGGATACACAAACGATGCCTCGTCTCTACAAATAGAAATTGAACAAGTTCCCGAGGTAATCGTGATAGAAGGAAGTTTTCTTGTATCGCCAACAGGGATAGACAGAGTAAACTTTGACAATCCAAATCTCAATTCAATCGCCCAAATTCTCGATAACGCATTGTTATCTATCATCGAAGTTGTATTGGATATTGGAGAGATTGTCAATACTCTACCAGATTCAATTATTAGCACAGCGGGCTCCTCTGGAGGAGTTTTAGAGTTACATTGTTTTTCTCAAGTCAAATCCAATATTGGAGGCACTCCTCGTCAATCACAGGAAATCGAACGGATAACTTTTGCTTTTTCCAGCAATGACCATCCTTGGATTCCGGACACCGACCATATCTTAATTTCACAAGATAATTCCATTGATTTAATCGATGGTAAAGAAGGCGCTGTTGAACCATTAGTTCCAGTCGCTTTGAGTATTAGAGTTGCAGGAATTTCCGATGTAACGCATTCGTATGACCCAGATGCTAATATTCGCCAAATCGTTGTCAAGGGAGATAACGGCGGGCCATTACTAATGGGTCACATCAAGCATGATGGCGCAGATTTATCTTCAGCAATAACACAATCAGCCCTATTTTCCAATCGTCCCTCATATCTCAAGATCATTCAGACCTCAGAGGATTTGACCTATGAAGCAAGTTCAACAATCCAGTCCATTACCTATGGTGGAAAGAGTCCTAGTCAACAAAATACAATCAAACTCAATGGTTTACCCACTAACTTCGGTTTGGTACTTGGAGATACTCTTGGGTATTCTGCAAATCAAGCATTAGATTCTATTCAGATTCAACTTTCTAATGCGACCAATCCAGTTACTATGGACGGTGACCACTTCAGATTCTGGGTAGACCAAGATAACTCTGAGGCATGTATGAGTTTACAGATTTCTGATGTTCTAAGTTTGAAGAGATTCTCGCCTCAAATCCCCAATGCCACAGGACCTGAAGGCAATTCTCAAATTGAGATGATTAGAACTCAATCTTCTCCATTCCGTATTCTGCTAGAGGATATATCGAATTATGATGATGATTTCATTGGTATGAACGGTAGGGTCGCTCTTGACCCACTTCCATCAAATATTACCTTGGCTTTCCCAAGTGGCGTTGACTCGTCAGGTCTTGAGTTGCCTAGTTTTGATGAAGGTGAAGGAGTTGAAGCGTTATCCTTTTTCTTGGGAGACTTAGTTGACTTTGGCTCAACTGTTAACGATGTAATTTATGATTTCACCAAGGATTTGGTTGGTAGCGAGGGCGACGAAGAAGACTTTGCAATTGGATTGAATTTATTGACAGGTGAATCATTCAACTTGAGTGTAGATGTCAAGAAAGGAAATAATTTTGATGATAACCCTGATTGGGCTCATGGGATTTCGATGAACGTTTTCGAGGCTTCTAAGTTAGAATTTAATCTCTCTAGAATGCCAACTTATACTCAATCGACCAAGGCAATTGTCGATGCAGCATTGACTGATTACAAGGTAGACACAAATGAACGGGAAGCCATAGACAATGCTCTTCAGGAGGCAAATATTACGCAGTTCGGTGATTTATTAGATGCTCTTGAAGATGGCGTTATTTATGATTTTGAAATGAAGACTTTGAATGTCACTCAACTAGAAAATTTAGGCATTACATGGAAATTTAAACGTTCTTGGCATAATAGAATTTGGTTACCACAATTGCCTGCAGGACAAATAACCATAGATTATGATTTCCGCATGGTTGGAGAAATTCCAACCTATGAGGTAGATATGTACATGTCACAATGGAAACCTCTCCGTGAACAATTAACTATCGAAGTTAATGGAATTGAAGGTAGAGACATGGATTTAGTAAT
>JABIUA010000052.1 GCA_018667575.1 Methanobacteriota archaeon
AGGTAAATCCACTCCATCTTCAATAATCGCATCATTTGGTGGTATGAAAGTCATTTCCGTTGAATGGGAGCACTCAAGTTGAACAACTAAGCCATCTACTGCATTGCCGTCATTACGTAATGTCATAGCAATAGATAATCTTCCTTTAGCATCAATTTCCTCAATCAAACTTTCTAATGTCCAGTTTATTTGTGGAGCGATTATTACAGGTATGCTAGATTGTGAAATCACTTGCTGAGTACCAGCGAGAAATAGTTGAA
The DNA here is from genome assembly GCA_018667575.1 of Methanobacteriota archaeon. GTDB lineage: Archaea > Thermoplasmatota > Poseidoniia > Poseidoniales > Poseidoniaceae > MGIIa-L1. The sequence goes on from JABIUA010000052.1 coordinate 261, forward strand.
ATTGAACCTCTGTATTTTCAAATGCTAGTACATCACTCTTGGCAGTAAGTGTTACTGTTTCGCTAGTAATTACTTGATTGGGAAGTAAGGTATAGGAAGTATCAATTCCATCAAGAAGTAAAAAGGGTGGTAAATCAATATCTTTGATTTCGAAAACATCCAGTGCATTACCTGTATTTGTGATTGTGAACTGTGATTGGCAACTTTCGCTGGGTAGTAGCTGTAAACAATCTTCATCATCCAATTCAAAATTACCATCGCGGAGCCAGAGGATATCAGCACTGACATCAGTGGTAAGTTTCTTTGAAATGTCACCGATAGGATATACTTGCACTCTAACATCGAAATGACCGGAGTATTCAGATGGCGCTTGTATTCCAATTTCGAAACTACGTACTTGGTTTGGCTGAATCTCTATGTTTTCTTTTGCACCAAATAAAGCAGCAGTCCATCCATTGTATTCGATTCTATCAGCAATTGCTACGCCCGCAATAGGTTCTCCTAGTTCGTCTATAGCCTCCAACGCAATACTAATTTTATTATTGACATTGCCTACGTTTCTTACAGTGACACTTATTCTATCATTTTCAGCAGGGTCCAAAGATAGATTATTTTCGACATAGTCTATTGAAATATTTCGATAAGAACTCACCAAAAGGTCAAATGACCATTGTGATTGAGCGTAATCCAAACTGGATGATGCGGTTAAGGTGAAACGTGGCCCAGTTCCATACAGGGGATATCCATCGATTACTGAAGGAATATCCACCCACAGATATACGTATGACAATTGACCTGGTAAGAGGGTTTCAATCGCATTATTGTCAGATGTTTGATTCATTGTCCAACCCCAATTCCAGCCGGATTGGGTGGAAATGGAAAAGGTCACATCGTCTGATATCACTGCGTTGTTAGTAATATTAACTGCTAAATTAGTACGAACTTCTGGATCAACAACAAATTGTGAAACTCCACTAACTCCAAATTCTAAAGCAGACTGTGGCAATATCATAATATCTATATCAACATGATGAAATTCATCTAAATTTACATCGTTAGTAATATTCAATTTCATAGTACTGTTAGCGTAGTTTGCATTAGAACTACAATCGATGGTGAACTTTACTTGACGTAATGCGTCGGAGTTCAGAGTATATTGTAAAGGGAGTCCACTGACACTCAAGTCAGTAGCCAAATATTCGATTTCGAGTGTATACGTTTGAGTGTAATCTTCAGTATTTTGAAGTGTAATTGGAATCTCTAAAGACTCACTTCTATGAATTATAATTTGGTCTTGGGAATTCACACCCACAAATTCACTCCTCGAATGAACTTCTGCAGTTACGATTAGCATTGGTGCAAAAATTGTCACCAATAACATCAGAACTACTGGTCTGCTCATAGGTGGTGGAATGAGTGAGTCTCTTGAAACACTCGGATGATTTGTTCAAGATAATCTCAAACAGGGTCAGTGATAGAATCTGCCAAGTTTGTTAGAGAGAATTCGGCTCCACTAATCGGAACACGTAGGTCGAATCTTTCAGAAATTGAAGGGTCTATCTCGCCAAAACATCCTACATGGATGCCATCAATTACGATTTTTGCAGCTCGACCTGAAAGCCAGGGGCCTTCATCATCTGGTAGTTTTTCAATAACATAACTAGATGCTCCAATGTCTCTCATGAATGCTTGTACCCTGCCTCTTACTGCAGCGAAACCCCCACTTCTTTCAGCCACCAAAAAAGCCACTCTATCAGAATTCTTGTGGTCTCTAACTACTGTTCCAAGTTCATACACACTTTGCGGTAAATTATGATGTTGATTTTTAGCAAGCAGTCTCATCAAACCTGGTGTCAAGTATTGACGAAGTAATGTATGGTCTATTGTGATTGGATTTGTTATTCTTGTAACTTCTCCAACAGGAGTAAAACGCACGAAGTTAAATTGATCATCGTCGTTAGATAGCGTAAGTGATTGAATCTGCATAAATCCTAGTCCTTGCATTGAATCTCTGATTCTTCGTCGTAAGTGACCATCAGCTCGGGGAATTGCTGTCATTGGTGACTTTGGTACATCAGTCCCTAGGTCCTCATATCCATGACCAATAGCGATATCTTCAATCAAATCGACAGGGTGTAAAATATCAAATCGCCATCTCGGCATTTCAATTGTGATTGAATTATTGTTATTACGCGAAATGTATTTTCCACCCATTCTATTGATTGCCTTAGTTATCTCTTCATCGGTCAAACTTCTCCCTAGTAGTCCGTCCAATAACTCGGTAGGAACTTCGTGTTGAATCGCTGTACCATTTGGATATTGGCTCATCTTTCCATCAAACGAAGTTATCTCTACAGATTCGATTTGTCCCCCTCTCTCTTCTAACTGGGATGCAATGAGCATCAAACTAGCTTCGCATGACCTAATATCCCACCCGGTCACATCTATGAAGAAATCACGAGTTTGATTATTTACAGTAGTATGATTTCCGTTGATAATTGGTGGGAAAGATAGAACTGCGTCATCTGAGTCTACAATGACAGGGAACTTTTCGAAACCTTCCAGAAGGTGAGCATAATCAATGCCCTTAGGGTGCTCTTCTAAAATCTGAACAATACTCATCTCTTCCGTCATTGCGAGCGGTACGAACTTGGTGTCTCCCGAAACAGCCTTTACCCTAAATGGTGGCTTCAAAGTACTTAGATCGTGAACTCCAATAGATGCTCTTCGTCTTCCTCTTCCCAGAGCAAAATGTAATTTCTCTTGATGGTCCATAAGAGATTTGATGAATGCATCAATTTCGATGTCACCTTCGAGTTCTACGCCCCTTACAATGCCCGCAAGTACTACTGGTCTGATATTCTCTAGTTCCTTATCGACGGTTACAGAAATAGTTCCAGGCTTAACATTCATACTAGGCTCAGCATCTTGTCCGTGAATGAAAGTTCTAATCGCCTTACATAGTGTCTCTCCCGAGAGTAGGTCCGGGCGATTAGGAAATATTTCGATATCAAGTATTTCATTAGTACAGTTGTCGATATCTGTCCCAAGCAGTGGTAATTCATTGGATAGAACTTCAACATTATTAACCAAATTATGCTTAGCAAGAAGATTTGAAATCAAACTTTGCTCGACAGAAATAGTTGGCATAATAATTCCTCATCTAGCAAACCAATGTGGTAAAGGTCTTTCATATCCTGCTAATCTCAGTCCACTGACTGCCGCAGTTTCATGGTCTAACGCACGAAGGTGTTGCCTATTTAGGCCATCAATCGATTCCAATCCTAGTTCTCTCAGGATATCGGATAAATTTCTGTATAAGCCTTGTATCCAAAGTGCTAAATCTGTAGCATCAACCATAGGAATCTCACAGCATATTGCCTTTATTCCTGTAGCAGAAAGTATGGCTAAATCTTGTGCGTCAACAGAGAATCCTAGCATTATTCCAGAGTCAGTATCTGTTCCTTCCAAGTTTGCTTTGTTACTTCTGCCGATTAGTGGAAGGCTGGCTGCCTCAGAAATGCCAGTACTATCTTCAATTTTACAAATGGCTAAGTCGACATTGTGATATGACGCCTGAGTGTGGAGAGCATTTATTCTTCCAATCCCTTCGATTATTGCGTATGGTTTCTGTTTTCCAGCCATTGAGCGCAATGCTACCAAGAGCCCGTCAATTTCTTCGGAGTCCATACTGGGAAGTGATGTAAAATCTAATATCAGTCCGCCAGATTGGGATATCGATTTGGAGACATCAGATAAATTTCCTGTATCTACAACCAGAAAGTCATTATTTCTTGGGTTAGAACGGGTCATGAATGGTTGCTTATTGAGGGAATTACTCAATTCGACATCAGTATCTTTGGGAAGTTTCAGTTCTTTTGCATCATCGATAAACGGAATCATCGGAAGCGGTAGGGCGATGGGTGTGTTTTCATCGCCTCTCTCTCCAATTAGTGCGACTGTATCGCATGTGACATAGTGCATTTTTCGCCCCTCTTCGCCAGGTACTAGTCCAATTCCAGAAAGGTCACCACTTGAAACTATATTTTCGCGAAACTGATTGGTGACCGAATCATTTGCCTCTAAGCAAATTGCATCTTTTGGAATTTCATGACTCTTGTCTCCAAGTTGTTTATTGATGTCTTTTTGTTCAGCAGCAGTTAATGGTCTCAATGCAACTCCTTCAGGGGGATTTGGACATCGTCCATTGATTATAATTCTACCACCGGTCATTCCTGCTCCTGGGTCGCTTCCCACGTCTCCATCGATAACGATCAAACCGCCAGTCATGCCACCTCCAACTCTAGAGCCAGTGTTTCCACGGATTGAAAGTAGTCCTCCAGCCATACACGCTCCAGCATCGTTTCCAGCACCATCAAGAATACTAATATGGCCCGACATCATACCAAATCCTGCATAATTTCCAGAATTTCGTTCACATGTTATTATATTACCATTATTTCCCGCACCGAGGAATGAACCACTATCTCCTTGAATCGTGAATGTTCCTCCCATTCCAAATGCAGCAATCCATGAGCCCAATGTTCCAAGTGCCCTTAGTTTAGACCCCTTTGGAAGTCCAGGACATAGCCCTAACTCTCCGTTCTTTGGCACTGGCTCTCCGGCATTTGTCCAGCCTATACGTAATATGGCGTTTTGCTCGGCTGCCGCTTCGAGCCTTGAGCCGAGCTTAGAATTTATACTAAACGAGCGTTCGACAATATCCAAAACATCCGCCATGAGACGATGTCGTAGTATCTTGAACATATACTTTCTTTGAACAAATTATCATTTGTGCTCATTTTCTACCACCTCATTTCTAACGATTTGTTAATAGAGGGACTTCAAAGACAGGTAATTGGTGAGAGCATGACAATCAAGGTAGCCATCAATGGATACGGGACAATTGGTAAGAGAGTCGCTGACGCAGTGGACGCACAAGATGATATGGAAATAGTTGGAGTTACGAAGACTAGACCAGCATTTGGTTGTGATTTGGCCGTAAGAAAAGGCTACCCGATTTATTGCACTTTTGATGAGCAGGAAAGAATAGATGCTTTTGCCAAAGCAGGTTATGAGTGTCATGGCGGATTGTCAGACCTTCTTTCGGTAGCAGACATAGTTGTTGACTGCTCTCCAGGTAAAGTAGGGGCATCTAATAAAGAAAAATATCTTTCAGCAGGTGTAAAATGGATTTTCCAAGGAGGAGAAAAGCATGCAATGACGGAGTTATCCTACACTTCATCAGCAAATCATCAAGAAAACTTCAATGCTCAAGGTACTAGAGTTGTTTCTTGTAATACGACAGGTCTCTCTCGAACTCTAGTTCCACTATACGAACACTGTGGAGAATTAAGTGTCGAATGTACTATGATTCGTCGTGCTGCAGACCCTGGGGACTCTAACAAAGGCCCCATTAATGCAATAAAACCAGTTCTCAAAGTCCCTTCACATCATGGTCCTGACGTGATGACAGTCAAACCAGAAATCTCGATTAATTCGATGGCAGTCGCTGTTCCTACTACCATCATGCACGTTCATGTCATCGTTGCAACATTGCCAGAAGGTCATGGACTAGATACTGAGAAAGTACTGGAGATGTGGGAATCTCAACCAAGAATCGTCCTTATGAATGGTAGTGAGACTGGGATTACTACAACCGCCGAAGTGATGGAATTTGCTAGAGATATTGGTCGTAAGTGGGGAGACTTGCATGAAATTTTTGTCTGGAAAGATGGTGTTAAACTGGAAGGTAATACGCTATATTACTTCCAAGCTATCCATCAAGAATCCGATGTAATTCCTGAAAATGTTGATGCGATTAGGGCATTGATGGGCGTTGAATCAAATTGGCAAAAATCAGTTAGTAAGACCGATTCAGCAATTTCGAAATATAATAATATTTGAATGAGCATTTCTAGGTCATTATGGGGTCGTTTTCAAAAACCTCACAGGAGTCCGATATACTATGGTGAACCATCGTCGTGCCCTTATGATGCTGGTACTATTGCTGATTACCTCATTTTCTCCGGTATTAATGCCAGATAATATTCAAGATTCATTAGAAGTGTCCGATATTGAAGAAATTAATTTTTCAGAGCAACAAAGGTTGGAACTCGCAACAATGAATTGGCATAAAGCCGATTCAATGAGTTTTGATGGTATAGAGGTCAATTCTGCTTCATCGCTAATTCACCTTTCTTCAGGCTCCTTTGACCCGCTAAATTCTGATGGACCTAAAGTAGTCGGGCTATTACACGATGAATTTGATTACCAGAAAACTGGATTTGCAATTCTTCAGCTAGAGTCCGGCTCAGATTTCGAACAACTTCAGAAAAAGTATAGTTTCACAATCATAGACTATCTTGGAGAGGGATCTTCGATCATAAGACTTCCAGTCAATTCGGAAGCCATTTTTGCTCAAATGAATGATGATGCAGGTATTCGATGGTTGGGTAACATGCATCCTGGCTGGAGAGTGAGTGGTGAGATTTTTGAAACACAAGAAACTTACAACCTAATGCTAGTACCTTCAGATGATTTACAATTAGGCGGCTTTGATAGATTGGTTCTTGATTTGACTCGATACGGTGCAGATGATGCATGGTGTGGAGTCGGCGCTTGTCAAGTTTCAGTATCTGACTTCAATTTGATTGATTTTGTTCAGAAAACTTCTACAGATGGGAGAATAATATGGATTGAACAGGGGCATGGTTTGGAACTTCACAATGCGGTTGCAGGTGCCATTTCTGGTGTTGTCAATGTGGCTAGTTCTGCTAGTTTCACTCTCGATGGCTCCGGAGAAATGTTAGCGATTGCTGATACTGGTTTAGATAGAGACCATCCAGATATATCGGGACGCGTTTCAGCCGTTTACACACAGTTCGGCTTAGATGCCTCTCCTATTGATAGCAATTCTGGGCATGGTACTCACGTCACTATTACTGCTATTGGGGATGGGACAGGAGATTCTTCTGCAAAAGGTATTGCACCAGAAGCCTCCGTTACTATGTACGCTTTAGAGCATGACCCTACTGGGGTATTTGGTCGACAGGGTTCAATTTACAGTCTACTACTAGACGCAAAACAGAAAACTGCTAGGATTGCTATCAATGCTTGGGGTTTGAATGGTAACTACGGTGAGTATACTGCAGATTCACGCTCTGTAGATCAATTTGTATGGGATGAGAAAGTCCTACTTCCAGTTTTCTCTGTGGGAGACAGGGGCTCAAGTGGTGCCTCTCAAGTCTCACCTCCGAGTACAGCAAAGAATGCTTTGTCTGTAGGTGCTAGTACAACAGGAACTGGTTCTTCGGCCGCAGCAGGTTCAGTTGCATCTATCTCTAGTCAAGGGCCTACATTGGATGGTAGGATAAAGCCAGATGTTGTGGCGCCAGGTATCGAACTTTGCTCCGGAAGGGCAGAAGAGGCAAAGTCCCCCTCTGGTCTTTCTTGTGGCTCAGGAGTCCATGGAGATGGAGATTCACTTTACATGTCATTATCTGGAACATCTCAAGCCACTGCAGTGACAGGTGGAATCGCATCTCTGACTCGTGAATTTTTACGTGAGCAAATTGGTATTAATTCTCCTTCAGCGTCACTGATAAAAGCAGCTATAATCAACGGGGCTACCGATATTGGAACCCCCGATATCCCAAATAATTTGGAAGGTTGGGGTCAGATTGATCTAGAAAAAACAGTTTTACCTATGGATGGTAGTAAGGTTTTATCGACATATTTCGATGATAAGAAATCACTTCGCTCAGGTTTTGGATTACTATATGAATTAGACCTTGACCCAAGCCACGGACTTGACATCACACTTGTGTGGACAGATGAAGCTGGTAGTGCAAATTCTGCTCAAAGTCAGTCTAAGTTGGTTAATGACCTTGACCTCATTCTCGTAGACCCTGCTGGGAACCAATGGCTAGGTAATGATTTTTCATCAGGGTTTTCCAAGCAAGGTGGGACTGCTGATAACCTGAACAATGTTGAGAGAATTAAAATCGCTCCGGGAACACTTTCAAACACTGGTAATTGGTTGGTTAAAGTGATGCATAGAGGGGGTAATGAACAAGATTTCAGTATTGTTATTACAGGTGATATGACAATCCAGCCTAAGTCCGATTTGACAACCTTCAATGAGTCTATTTACCTGTCATCACAAAACCCTTTGCAAAATGATATTGTTTCAGTACGTGTGGCTTGGATGAATCAGGGCACTCTTGACACCCAAGGCTTCCATTGGATTTTAGAGGATTTGACTGAAGGTACTATTTTGATGCAAGGGGATTCTCTTGGTGTCGATTCTAGTGAAGTAGAGTCGGTAATTACGACACGTTCTTTTTCAACAACTGGAATCCATACTCTAAGACTGAGCTTGGATACTGATAATGTGATATCGGAAATGAATGATGAGTCATCTGGGATTGATAATAATATTATATCGACCGATATTGAAGTTACCTCTCTTGGTGTTAGAGTCGTCGTCTTAAATCAAGATGGCAGTGAACCAATTACGGCTGAAGAGCGTTCAGACTCAGCAATACAGATTTTCGATGTACGTAATCAAACTGGTATAGATGTTCCAATTAGAATTAAGAATGAAGGTACTGGGACTCAAAGTGTGACGCTTTCTGTTACAAATGTTCAAGAAAAGCATCCGATTTATAATTATTTTATTGTTCCAGAGGACAGTTGGACTAAGCAATATTCTGAAAATGGACCATTCTCTCTAAACGGGCAGGGTTCTTCAGGAGATTACAAAGATGTAGTGTTACATTTCGAAGATGAGTATTCTAATCTAGATGACCCTAATAATCCTAGGTATGCCCGTTCAGGTACTTTCTATGTCGATGTGACTGTTCAATATCAAAGTCTTCCGACTGTTTCTCATTCTCAACGCTTGACCATTCAGATAGGTCAAGTTGATGATGTGAAGGTTGTTGCAGCGGGTACATCAGGACTTTCTGCTAAACCAGGCGATTCTGTCGCATTTTCAATATCTGCCCAGAACATTGGTAACTCTGCAGCCCAGTACTCGGTCAGTTGCGAGTCTGATAACCGGTGGCAAATAATGCTAGGTAACTCAAATTCATCTACACTCGACTTTGAGCCATTGGACATTTCTTCTTACCTATCAATGCCAGTTAGAATATTTGTTCCTCCTGTTGCCGATGGATTACCTGCCGTTGGGGCTACAGATGTGATATCTTGTTATGTAACTTCGACTACGGATTTATCATTGAACTATTCTGAAGTCGTTAGCGTCTCAGTACTTGAGAAAGAAGAGTTTGAAGTACATCTTTTGAATGAAGGAACTCCGGTAGGTACAAACTTGATCACTCGAGATGTTCTTGTCGATAGTGGTGAAATCAAATATCTAGATTATGAAATAATAAATATGGGTAATTCAGTTCTAGACATGGATATTAGTATCCAACCTTCAAATCCAAGTTGGTTCCTGAGAGTATATTCTGATTCGGAGAATGATTCTAGAAAAGTGTCGACAATCATTCAACCAGGTGATTCTAAAACTGTTCAATTTCAGATTAATGTACCAGCAGCATCAGTTGAGGGTGATTCAAATTCATTCACATTGAGAGCAGAGATTTCAGATTTCAACTATGTGACTAATACGACAAGAATTCTGATCAAAGAAGATGTATCCTTGGATTTGACAGGGCCGGAATACTTGTCTGCTACAATCTCGTCTGATTTTTCATACAACGACCTGTTAATTACCAATACAGGAAATTCTATCCTGAATCTTGATTGGTCTAATTCACTAGCCCCCGATGGTTGGGTTGTCGGTTTCTCCAATCCAGCAAAGTTACTCAACCCTAGAGAGAACGCAACAATCTCAATAGGTTTAGTTCCACCAATAAATGAACAAATATCAGATAATTCATTTGTGATGACAGTTTCGGTTACCGCTGAAAGCAATGGAAGAGTAATTGTAGAAAGCCTGCAATTAAATGTCCAGGTTGAAGAATCATATCTCGGTAATCTCTCTATCGATGCGGGAACGTCGCAAGATTTCATTGGTATTGAAATTGGTAACTCCAAGTCACAAGTTATCAATTTTAGGAATGATGGAAATACGGTTCTTGATGGCGAGGTCTCGATAACAGTCCTTGACATTGGTGGTTTGGAAGCATCTGGTTGGGATGTAGATATTACTCCTTCACAAATATCTGGGTTAGCACCAGGTGATACTATCGAACTGGAAGTTGATATTGAGCCTAATGACAAAGCGGAAAAAGGTTCTTATGAAGTTGTAATTAATGTAACATCTAATTCTAATTTAGTTGCCCAAATATCGCTCTCTTCAAGTATTCAATCATCTAAGGGTAACAGTGGGTTGTTCAATTTAGTGCCATGGTATGTTTCAGTATTGATTTTGACGACTCTTCTTGCTTCAGGAGTAATATTTGCTAGGCGTATTAAACGCAGTGGTTCAGTAGGCAATGATGATTCTCAACTAGTATCTGCTGATTCCTATGTCAATCCAGAGTACATTTCTGAGCGCCGTGATGAAGCCCTGAATATTGGTGACTCAGTAAATGAAATTACCAGTGGGGAAGTTTCAGCTGATGAAATAGCAGCGGCTCTTGCACAGTCTATGGAGTTACCATCATTTGCAAATACGCCTAATGTTCCAAAAGGAATGCCGCCAAAATTGAATATTCCGGCAGGTATGCCTCCACAACCTAAGGTATTGCCAGCTATTCCTTTACCCCAATTACCTCCACCTACAAATCAATCTCCAGTCTTGACTCGACCTCTGCCTCCAACAGGACTTCCACCTGGTTGGAGTGTCGAACAATGGAATGCATATGGTCACATGTGGCTCGAGAAAAATCAATCTTGAGTGCGTATCTTCAAATCTAAGTAGTTTCACGTCTATACATGAGCAGTATTGTTTTATTTGGGCCGCCAGGTGCAGGTAAGGGTACACAGGCTGAAAGAATAACTACTTCCACCGGTCTTCCACAAGTATCCACTGGTGATATGTTGAGAGCTGCAGTTAAACAACAGACTCCGACAGGTATTGAAGCAAAAGAGTACATGGAAGCAGGATTACTGGTTCCAGATTCCATTATCATTGATTTGATTCGAGATCGAATTAAGTTGCCTGACGCACAAGCCGGTGTTATGTTTGATGGCTTTCCAAGGACTATACCTCAAGCGGAGGCACTCGCTCAAATCACTGCAGTTTCTCATGTAATTGCTATAGAAGTGCCAGATGAGAGAATTGTCGATAGGATTTGCGGACGGTACTCTTGCGGAAACTGTGGTTCTGTATATCATGAGACGTTTAATCCAGTTTCCAATTCGGGTTGTGAATGTGGAGATTTCATCGAGAAGAGGCGCGCTGATGACAACAAGGAGACAGTAAAGTCTAGGCTCAGTGCGTATCATGAACAAACTTCTCCGCTAGCAGATTGGTATGACAATAAGGGTATTTTCCACCGCGTTAATGGTGATAGAGATATCAACCTGATTAGTGATGATATACTATTGGCATTGAAAAAGTAGGAATTACCATGGGTAAGAGGCGTAAACGATCAAATAACCCTAAGGGTCAACGAATTGTTAATGCTAGAGAGACTCAGAATTCCTTAATCCACTTGCTTGAAAAGACAGGTGCTAAAGATTCAGTACTTGCCCACTCTTCGGCTCGGCAAATATTAGCAGTAAGTCGTAAGCATAGGCTCTCATTGCCAAATTCAGCAAAAATACTACTTTGTCGAAAATGTGCAACACCATTCGCCCATGGCTTGAATGTAAGAACCAGAATAAAACATGGGAAGAAAATAGTAACTTGTCTAAATTGTAATAATATTAGGCGCTATGGTTAAGGAAAAAGGTTTGATTGATATGCCAAAAAAAGTACCCCAGTCTATAAGAAAAATTGCAACTTCAAGAGATTTCCAGCCAAGCGTTAGAATTGGTAAGTCTGGAATTACTGAAAATTTAATTGAGGAAATCGATGCGCAACTCGCGACCAAAGATATCGTGAAAATAAAGATTAATCGAGGTTTGTTTGAACGAGCACAAATTGATGATGTTTGGAAACACCTTGCAGATGAGACAAATTCTACGATTGTTTCAGCCAGAGGCAATGTTTGTGTTCTGTGGAGATAGTAAAAGTAAAGCAAACGGTCAATAATGACCTTCTATTCGCCTACAACGAGGAGTGTCCATGTTTAGTGTTCTCAAACAAAGAAATAGTTCCAAAACTATTGCATTTATGCTGTTATTGATTGTTGGTAGTATGCTTATGGTTGGCCAATCTATGGCTAGTAGCGAAGGCACCGATGTCCATCTGGAACTGAACATCAAAGAGGGTCTTGAATCTCAAGCCATTTGGGTTGGACTTTTCATTTTAATTGCCGTATATGCTTTGATTATAACTGAAGCAGTTCATCGAACTTTAGCTGCTGCTTTAGGTGGTTTGGCTGCTGTTATGGCGTTGAATCACTACTCCGTTGAATCCGCATTGACTTTGAAGGCAGTTACTACATTCATTGACTGGGAAACCATTGGTTTACTGTTAGGTATGATGGTAATGGTGGGGGTAATATCACACACGGGTGTGTTTGAATGGTTTGCTGTTGAGGCGTACAAGAAGAGTGGCGGTTCGATTTGGAGTCTAGTGGTAATTCTTTGTACAGTTACAGCAGTGCTTTCTGCATTCTTGGATAACGTGACTACTGTCCTTCTTCTGACTCCCGTTACTATACAATTAGCGAAGGTTTTGGATTTGAAACCAGTCCCGTTGTTAATTTCTGAAGTCTTATTTTCGAATATTGGTGGCGCAGCCACAATGATTGGAGACCCGCCAAATATTATGATTGGTTCTGGATTATCGGAGTCGGCTATCAAGTCAAAGGATGGTGGGATTTATGCCGATCTTGCATCTCAAGGGGTTACCTTCAATGATTTCATCTTGGAAATGGCACCAGGTATTTTCATGACAATTGTTCCTGCATTCATGTTACTTAGATGGATGTATGCTGATGAATTCTCCGGAAAGAGAATTAGAGATGTTGCAGAATTGGAAGCAAAATACGGCATAAAGGATGCAAAGATGCTCACTACAAGCGGAATAATACTTGGTTTGGTGATTTTAGGTTTCTTCTTGCATCCTATTACTCACATGCCAGTTTCTTGGATTGCTCTAGGAGGTTCTGTATTAATGCTACTTGCAACTAACAGACATGAATTGGAAGAGCCACTCGAAGAAGTTGAATGGACTACTCTACTATTTTTTGCAGGTCTGTTCGTACTAGTCCACTCTCTCCAATACATGGGCGTAATCAGTTTTATTGGTGAATATGTCCAGAGGGCAATTGAAGCATTCCCTCAAGGTGAAGATGGTTTAATTCGCCTAACTGCTGCAATTCTCATTCTTCTATGGGTGTCAGCAATTGCTTCAGCATTTATCGATAATATTCCTTATACTGCTACAATGATTCCTATCGTTTTGCAAATTTCACAAGGCGCTGATGTTGAATTAAATCCACTAATTTGGGCTTTGGCATTTGGTGCATGTTTAGGTGGTAATGGTACACTCATCGGTGCATCTGCAAACGTTGTGATGGCTGGTATGTCTGAAGAAGCAGGATATCCGGTTTCATTCAATGAATTCTTTAGAGCAGGTTTCCCAATGATGATCCTCACAACATTAATCGTATCTTTTTACATGATATTGGTATATGTTGTCGGTGGCGGTGGTATGATGTGGAAAATCGCACTCGTATTGATTACCTTGATTGGTACTATTTACCAAATACAAAGAGGCCGTAAGAAGGGTAAAGATTACGCAGAATCACTAGTGGACAACGATGTTAATGAACTAAAAAACTTGGTTGAAGAAACTATAGCAAGTGCGGCTGAATTTGTATCGTCTAAAATTGATAGTGAAGAATAATCAAGACTTTTTCACTCTTGGAAGCGTTTACTTCAAAGGTGTGGCTCGCTTGGTAAGTATGAGGGAGCAGAATGCTAGAATGTACTATCTGTGGTCTACTTTCGTTGAATTCCCGTTCATGCCCGGCTTGCGGGAGTCAAAATTTAATCGATTTGGCTAGTGAAGATAACGATCCAACTATGCCTACTGAAGTGCCAGGATTAGATGATGCGGTTTCATCGCTGTATGATTTAGAGGGAATGGATAGTATCGATTCTGAAGAAGCCAGCGACACGATTACAGCAACTAAACCATCCATTAACAGTTCATTGCCATTTGGTTTCTCAGGTCAATCCAATGTCCATCTTTCTAGATTACCATTTGGAATTGGTAGTCAAGCAGAGGGTGTTCCATTTGATAGTGATGAAGAGGGCCTTATCGAAGAAAAACAACCTCAGATAAAAGATTCTATGCCTGCCATAAAACAAGCGATAAAGCCAGTTGTTGAAACTCCACCGGCTCCAGTTCAAGAGTCTCCTAAACCACTGACCATGGTTCGAGTAGAGCCTCTCACAGAGCCCATCATAGAACCTGCCGCAGAGGTGCTTGTAGTTGACTCAGGAATACATAGCGTAGAGGAAACTATGCCGGAG
>JABIUA010000184.1 GCA_018667575.1 Methanobacteriota archaeon
GCATTAGCACCTTATCGATAACATGTATTACTCCATTGGATGCTGGTACATCAGCCAATACAACAGTAGCCATTTCTGCACCAACAGAAACTCCATCTGCACTGACATCAATGTCTAGAAAGTCTCCGTTTGCAGTGGTCACTTGACTCTGACCGGATGCTAAGTCAGTGGACATAACAGTTCCAGCAACGACGTGGTATAGCAAGATATCTTTCAGTGTGTCAATCTTTTCAGGAGTATCAAAACTATCTAGGTCGATTCCTGCATCGGTGAATGCTTGGTCGGACGGTGCGAACACTGTATATTCTGTTTCTCCACTAATAGTATCAACTAATCCCGCAGCGGTTAGAGCAGCTACAAGTGATGTGTGAATTGTTGTTGCTTGAGCAGTCACAGCGAGGTTTACTGCTGGAGTCCACATGTAAGAATTACATTCTAATTGTGAAATGTCAGAGACTGCGTGAGTAATAGTGTTGTAACATCCCGTGATAGTTTGACCGCCCATCGAGTAATTCTCTACGTATATGTGAGCATTACACTGAACCTTTGTGGCACCTGGAATGATCGTGTGAGAAATTACGTTGTAACATATGTCACCAGCCGGAGGCATCAAAACCTTGTCTATTACATGTATTACGCCGTTGGAAGCGATTACATCAGCAGAAGACACTGTAGCGTCGTTTACCTTCACTCCTTCAGAATTGACAGTAAAGGACATCTTATCTCCATTGATTGCTGATGCTTGCATTCCATCCGTTAAGTCTGTGGAAAGTACATTTCCAGAAACGACGTGATAGGTCAAAATATCTGCTAGCGTTGCTATTTGCTCATCTGTGGTGAATGCTGCTAAATCGATTCCTGCATCAGTGAAGGCTTGGTCTGTTGGTGCAAATACAGTAAACGGACCGCTACCTTGTAGAGTAGATACTAGGTTAGCTTGTGTCAATGCTGATACTAGAGCACCATGGACTCCTGTTCCTTGGGCAATTGTTGGAATATCCTGTAAATCTGCTGGCGGCATCAATACCTTGTCGATTACATGTATTACGCCATTTGAAGCGATTACATCTGCTGAAGTCACTGTTGCCTCATTTACCTTCACTCCGTCATTATTGACTGTGAATGTTAAATCGTCCATGTTAAGTGCAGCAGTTGTCATTCCATCGGTTAAATCTGTAGACAATACAGTACCTGAGACGACGTGATAAGTTAGGATATCTGCCAATGCTGTAATCTCTTCAGTAGTCTCAAAGGTTGAGAGGTCTATTCCTGCATCGGTAAATGCTTGGTCGGTTGGAGCAAATACAGTGAATGGTCCATCACCTTGTAGGGTTGTAACTAGGTCTGCCTTAACAAGAGCCGCTACTAATGAAGCATGAACTCCTGTCCCTTGTGCAATTGTTGGAATATCCTGTAAATCTGCTGGAGGCATCAATACCTTGTCAATTACATGAATTACTCCATTGGAGGACTCGACGTCAGCCAAAGTAACAACTGCATCGTTAACCTTGACTTCAGTAGTGGAGACGGAGAATGTAAGTTTGTCTCCGTTGACGGCGTCTGCCTCCATTCCGTCTGTGAGTGCGGAGGACATTACGCTTCCAGATACGACGTGATAGGTTAGTATATCGACTAAGGTTTGGTTTTCCTCATCCGTATCAAATGTCGATAAATCAATACCGGCATCTGTGAATGCTTGGTCAGTAGGGGCGAATACTGTGAATGGTCCTTCGCCTTGTAGGGTTGTAACTAAATCAGCATGAGTTAATGCGGCCACTAATGACGCATGGTCGCCTGTTCCTGCCACATTTGTTGGTATATCATCAGACTTGTCTGCAGACACATTCAGTGTCACTGTCGAAATCATAAAGCAGGCTACAATCAAACAAACTAATTTCTGTTTCATGTAGGCGACTGTAAAAATGCCTATTATAAACCACTGTAAATTACCATAATTAGAATGGAGACCTATATTCGTTGACATCCTCAGCGATTCTAAGTAACTGATTGTACTTAGCCACTCTATCAGAGCGTGCCGGAGCTCCTGTTTTGATTTGTCCGGCTCTAGTACCAACTGCTAAGTCGGCAATTGTTACATCTTCAGTTTCCCCGCTTCTGTGAGAAATGACATTGTTGAAACCGTTTGAGGAGGCAAGGTCCATTGCCTCGAGCGTCTCAGTAACTGTGCCAACTTGGTTGACCTTGACCAGCATAGCATTAGCAGCACCAATCTCAATTCCTTGAGCCAGTCTTTCAGATTGTGTAACAAACAGATCGTCCCCGACGGTCTGAACTCTATGGCCATCTCGCTTGGTGAAATTAGCCCATCCTCGCCAGTCGTCCTCCCCAAATCCATCCTCGATTGAGAGAATTGGGTACTCGTCCAACCAACCAGAGTATAAATCTGCTAATTCCTCACTGGAAATCACCTTTCCGTCCATGTGATAGCCATCTTCATGGTGGAATTCGGTGGCTGCGACATCTAGAGCAATACCCATTTGTTCGGTAGAATAGCCAGCGCCTTCTATGGCTCTAACCATGTACTTGAGACCTTCTTCATTAGCTGGAAGATTTGGGGCAAAGCCACCTTCATCACCGACTCCTCCTAACAAGCCGTCAGCCTTCAGTTCTCTTTTGAGAGAGTGATAGGTTTCAACTCCCGCTCTGAGCCCTTCTTGGAATGTATCAAAACCATGTGGCATGACCATAAATTCCTGGACATCGACATTACTTGCTGCGTGAGCACCGCCGTTTAGGATGTTTAACATAGGGACTGGCATCAGTCCTCCTGCTACGCCTCCAATGTATTTCCAAAGGGCTAATTCATGCATTGCTGCACCAGAGTGAAGGCAAGCCAATGATACTCCAAGCATTGCATTTGCACCCAGAGATGATTTATTTTGGGTTCCATCAAGTTCAATCATTACTTCATCGATTACTTTCTGTTCATCAACCGGCAAACCAACAAGTGCCTCTTCGATTCTTTGAGTAACGTTATCAACTGCTTGATTAACTCCTTTTCCAAGATATTTGGTTTTGTCTCCATCACGCATTTCAATTGCTTCATAAGCACCTGTAGAAGCGCCTGAGGGAACTGCCGCTCTACCCATAAGAAGACCGTCGACATAACAGTCAACTTCCACTGTTGGGTTGCCTCGGCTGTCAAGAATCATTCTTGCATTTAATCCTGAAATGTGTCCCGCCATGTGTTTCCCTATAACGAGCCAATGTATGCCGCCCTTTGAATAAAACGGCGGTAAAAAAAGAATTTAGGTGGTTTTTAGAACGAGGTGTTTCCCGCTTTTCGGCAAATTATTCTAATTACTTGCATATTAACTACTTAAATGTGCTTTTAATGACGGTTTTATGAAGTTTAATAAACTAGTAACTTGAGGGGTGTATATGCCACGCATTGCAGAAATTGATAGAGCGATACTTGCCCACCTTAGAAAGAACGGAAGAATGTCATATGTCGAATTAGCTAGAGACATAGGGGCTTCTGAACGAACCATAAGAACTCACGTTAGAAAAATGGAAGAAGAAGGTGTGATTCGCGGATACACAATTAGAGAAGGAGGAGTTGGATTAACTGCTCTTGTTAGAATTAAGGTTCTGCCTGGTGCAGAAATTGGTTCTTTTGCCTCTGAAGTAACCGGCTGGGATGGCATCGAAATTATCTACGAAGTTTCAGGAGAAGCCGATCTAGTTGCTCTTGTCCACGTCGATGATACGATGGCTCTGCGTGCTCTACTTGACAAAATGTGGATGGCGGCACCGAATGAAATTGGTTCTACAAGTACTGAACTAGTCTTAGAACAGTATTGATTAGGACCACTTATCATCATCGCTAGATTCGCTCTGGCGAACTCGTATAAATCCAACAACTAGTAGTAATATTACGACTAAAAGTCCAATTTGAATTACTGTTGAAGAGTCGACTGATGAGGTTTCATCATCTGAATCTGTACTATCGACTTGGCCATCGCCTTGATTGTCTTGGCCTTCGATATTTACTATGAACTGGGCCGTACTGGAATTAGAGTTCCCAGAAGCATCCAAACTCACTACCTCAAGATTCCATTCGCCATTGAGAAGCGGTTCGGTGGTAAATTGGTGATTCTTTTTAGTAGCAAAGTTATCCTGATAGACAATTTGTTGATTAAGAGATATTTGCTCAGTAGAACTTTCTGATGTATACCATGAAATTCTTGCCCTTCCGTCTTCTAGAACCTCTACTGCCAGATTGAGAAGGTCTGGGGCCGTAGTATCAACTACAGTGGAAGTGGTGAAATTTACAGACTCAGAACTCAATGAATCTACAAATACTTGACACTCGTATTCAACTCCTGAAGATAAGTTGGCCATGGTAATCGCATGTGTAAGCCCTTGTCCGACCCATGGCTGCGATAATGTAGTGGATACTGAAGGTTCATTTGGTGTAATACAATCAACTCTGCCGGATGCTGGTTTAGTCGTGGACCATTCTAGAAGGGCCGTACTAGATGTGCTACTGACATATTTGAATCCGTAAATCTGTTGGGCTATTTCTGGCATTTCAAATCCGGTTAATTGGGCATAAATATGGCCATCGACATCATAAGAAGAAAGCATAGTTTGCTGACCTGCACCATCTAAAATTATGTCGATAATATTTGGATCATAATCGACTCCATCGTCTGATGCTGGGTTTTCTCCGCCACCTAGTGTCCAAGTAGTAGGTGTAGCATCAACATCTCTCCACTTACCTGTTCCAAATCCGTCTTGACTACCGATGACTATGATATATCTATAATTTGGAATATCCTCGCCAATAACGCCTTTACTGACTGTGAAAATAATCGTATTTGTAGATGTGTCACCAGAAACATCGATGCCTCTAGCAGAAGTACTACCTGTATCTGCTTGAACTGACATAACAGCACCTGGCTCACCAGTTCCGCTGATTGCCACTTCCCAAGCCCAGTCGGGATGAATCTCTGCATTGGCTCCTGAGAGCATCTCAGTATTACCAAACGAAGTATTGCCTTGGTCGACATAAATCTGTACTATCTGGTGACTAAAGCCGTTACTTAGACCCCATATATCTGTCATCTCACCCATTTCAATTATGAATTGGGCATTCCATGCACTCTGACGAATTGTGACCTTTTGTGCATCCCACAAACCACCATCTCCAGATGTAGCAAAATCACTTGCTAAAGGATAGATGTAATCTCCATCGCCAGTTTCATCGCCTATTTGGTCTTCTAATTGCAAAAGTGTGACCCATTCTTCCAAGTCTGGTAAAATCAATTCGGCGGGTGCTGGAGGAGCTACTTCCATATCTATGCCATCGCCATAAGAAAGCGATTCTGCCCATGAAGAAACCACTTTGACACGGGTCGTATATCTTGGAGCAAGCCCTATTTCTGCCCAAGGA
Organism: Methanobacteriota archaeon; assembly: GCA_018667575.1. Lineage (GTDB taxonomy): Archaea > Thermoplasmatota > Poseidoniia > Poseidoniales > Poseidoniaceae > MGIIa-L1. The sequence goes on from JABIUA010000184.1 coordinate 5,420, forward strand.
ATCATGAACTCATATACATCTTGTGCAGCACAGTTTCCTAATGATGAACTACCTGTCAAAACCCATTGTTCTTGGTCGCCCGATTTGCCCTTGGCTGTGAATAAGTTCCATTTTGCTCGGCCATCTTCTCGCAGTGTATCAAAATCAAAAGAGACCATGTACTTAGCAGGGAATCCAAGTATCTGATTACCGTAATATGTTCTGAAGTTTGTCTCGACTTCATTGAAATTAACTGCATTTGGTTGCATGAAATATATCGCTAAGTCAGGTGCATCGTTGCTTGATTCGCGATCTACTGATGCCAACATCTCTGGCGTCTCAGTATCTATTCTCAAAAATACATTACTTGAATCATAACCAACGTAGAATTCGTCTATATCAAAATCTCCACCATCGACTGGGGCATCATATTTTGCTGCGCCGTCCCATTCCCCTGGAAGAGCGATACCATCTATCATTGGCTCGATAATACCTCCATACGGAGTAACGGGTGTTGCAGCCCCTGTCCAGAGGTCTTGCAAATATGGGGGTAGTTCCATATTTACTGCTTGATAAATATTAGAAAGATGAACCTTGAATAGAGTATCCCAGTTCTCGTCATATCCACTGTCTTGGTCTAATCCATACCACCAGAACCAGTCACTACCTTCAGCGATATACAGCGACTCCCAAGCATTATCTAATCCTGAGTGAGTTGGATTAGATTGTTCGAATTCTACAAGAGCACCTCTAGCCTCAACCAATCTTTGCCAGCCTAAACTTTCCTCTGCCTCTCCGGCCCATGTTCGTAATGTACCATCTATCCAAGAACCTGTACCTATGGTTTGAATTTCAGGCAATGTGGTGTTTTTGGTCAGGAATTCTGTTGGAGTTGTTGTGATTACTGTTGGATGGGTTGCTAATCTTGAATACCATTCTTCCATGAACGGTCTCGCGTTATCTTGGTGTTGAAATTCTGACATGAACATCCAATTTTCACCATCTAAAGCAACGGTCAAGAGATGTTCTGATGGGTCTTCGCCTGCATCGATTAACTGTTGTCTAATATTATCAAGATATGAAATGAAGTCTGAAACCGCTGCTTCTGGAGTCATTGTCCCATATTGGAAAGCTATTCTATCTGATATCACGCGGTCACGGAAAATTACTGCTACTTCTCCTCCATCCTCACCTGTCGCAACCCAGGGAGTGGCTAGATTATTAGCATCTTCAACATCTATTAAATTACCAGATATATCGGTTGATTGTTTCAATAATTCTTCATCTGTGACCATCCATTGTATTCCTACATCGGATACTGGTTCAACCATAGTAGGGGATACTGCCTGCTCACTTGGCCACATACCTGTTGGCCTGAAACCTAGTTCAGCCTCAAAAAGATCCATTCCTGTAACTAGGTGATTCTCTACATCTTCTGGCCATGCTTCTTTGTTGACCCTAATTCCATCTTCCATGGTCCACCCGTCCATCATTAGCAATGGCATGATTGGATGATAATATGGAGTGGTGGTAAGTTCTATTTGACCTTGCGCTGCAAGTTCGCTATACATCGGCAAAACATTTGCCATGTGTTCATGTTGAGAATCGATGACATACATCAAGTCTGCATGAGTATACTGGCCGTTTTGAGTGAATAAATCAATCAGCCCTTGGTCTCTGTGGCTCGAATTATACTCTCCTTGAACATAATCTGGAGAGAATTGATACAGATACCACAGTACCTGTAAATCAAGGAAATCCTGTGGCGCTAATAGTTCGTCATCCATTATTGTATTAGGCTTCAAATTATGTAATGTCATATCGTATAATTCAGAGTATCTTGAACTAGAAGGATATAGCCATGATTGGATGTGCCCGGTTTGTGAAACATTGTAGATCCATCCACTATTCCAAAAAGATTGGAATTGCATGGTGTGTAATTCCAATGCTGTTGCATTTGGGTAACCACCTTCTTGCCAAGGCCTCTTAGCAATATCAGTGTGGTCGTCCAAAGTTTCATTGCGATTATAGTCGACTAGTTGTTCAATAAATGAAGGCACCAGGTTGTAAGTGACTTTGGTCCCAGTGTCCGCCAAAATACCGGGAGAATCTACGTATTCTGTCATCGAGTGTACCCTGACCCAAGGCATTTCATACGTGTTGGTTAGTTTATTCTTGTAATATGGTTGGTGTTGGTGGAATACAATTGCGAGATTTAGAGCATCTAAAACTTTCTCGACACCACCAGTATCTACTACTGGTAAATCGGAAGGTATCGTCGAGTTACTAACATTATCTACATGCCAAGCATGAGTGAAGGTTTCGGCACCATTCGAGCTCGCCGGATTCTCTGTCGGGAATGAAGTCCATACATTACCAGCATCTTGCCATTGAGCGTATGCCATGAATTGGAAAGATGTTGGGCTACCAATCGAAGCCCAAGGTATTGCCAGTTCTGTAACCTTATTATCGCTCCATCCAGTATAGATATCGAGCGAAGTTGTTTGGTCTTCCCATGTGCTTCCGTCAAAGGTCAGCATACTGTTGTATGACGAATCTTCCAAAACAAATCCATAATCTGCAGCGAACGGCAAGGTATGGGCGAAATTCCAATCTTTACTTAGTACTGAGCCGCCCGAAGTCGTGTTGAAGTAGATGAATAAATCTGCACCTTCGCTTGTTGAAGCCCAATCGGTTCCATTCCATGCGAAATACAAGTTTTCTGAGTCCCAAGTAGTCAGTAAAGAGACTCCGTTAGAATCAGTTTGGAGTGTTGAATCGGTTTGTGACCACTGTGATAAGTCTCCATCGATAGACATTGTTTCAGGCGTTGAAGCCGTAGTAATACCTGCCATCGCTTGGAGAAAAATGAGCAAAACTAGTGATACCGCCTTTATTCGCATCATCCTTCCGTTGTGTGATACCTTCAAAGGGTTTCTTCTTAGTGGTTAATTTATGGGCGGTGCAAGAGGTGTTTTATGCCACTTAACTTCACTACCTAAATCTAATATTCAAAATATTAAGAATTTCATATCGCTTTTATCTAAAAATAATATTAATTCTTGGCAAATGCTGCCGATAACACCTCCAGACCAGCATGGTTCTCCGTATTCTTCGCCATCTGCATTTGCGGGTTGGAACGAGTTAGTAAAAGGTGAAAAGTTAAACGATATACAAAATGAAGAATACTGGTTAGATGACTGGGCATTATTTCGTACAATTAAGTCATATCATGAAGATTTGCCTTGGACGCAGTGGCCACCAGAACTGAGAGACAGAGACCCTAGTGCATTGGGAGAATGGCGAGATAAAGCCGAATATGATTATGAAAAAAATATTCAGCAATCCTTTAACTCTGGATGGATTGAAATTCATGAATATGCAAAAGAAAACAATGTTTCGTTAATCGGAGATTTACCTATTTTTATCGCTCATGACTCTGCAGATGTGTGGGCTCATCGTGAATTATTCCAATTGGATGATAC
>JABIUA010000074.1 GCA_018667575.1 Methanobacteriota archaeon
CCATTTTCCAGCAACAACGCCGCTGCGGTTGCTGTTGTGAACGGCACGCTCTACTTGGGTAATTCTGGAATGGCTGGACACCAGCCAGCCTCCATCAACTACCAGACGAACACGGGTGGAGCCGTCACCTCATGGGCCATCAACGCAAGTCTGCCGAGCGGACTGACCTTTAGCACGACCAACGGCAGCATCTACGGCACACCGACCGAACTGTGGACACAAACATCCTACATGGTTTGGGCCAACAACAGCGGCGGCTCAAGCGTGGCCTATCTCAACATCACCGTCGTGGACGAGCTGCCGACGCTTTCCTATTCTCCAGAGAATTTGACGCTCACGAAGGGACAATCGAGCACCGATTTGCCACTGAGTGCAACACTGACGGGCTCGGGTACGATCACCTCATGGGCCATCAGTCCAGCACTGCCAAGCGGTCTATCCTTTGGTACGAGCAATGGAACGATTTGGGGAACGCCAACTTCCTTAATGTCACTCAAGACGTTCACGATTTGGGCCAACAACAGCGGAGGCTGGTCTTCAGCCACAGTCAATATCACTGTGAACGATGAGGCGCCAGATATCTCCTATTCACCAGATTGGTTTGAATTAACCAAAGATGTTGCAATGTCACCAACCGCGATTCCGACCAATGCAGGCGGTGCTATACCGGCGACCATTCTCGACTCGACTGGTGATATCGGTATTGGTAATTCAATAGCGATTGATTCAAATGGATACAAGCATATTTCTTACATCGACTATACTACTGCAGGAGGGGAACTACTCAAATATACTACTGACGTCAGTGGTTCATGGGTAACAGTCACCCTTAATTCGTCGAGCTATAATCATCCTTTGTCATCGATTGCTATTGACTCTGATGGTGTTTTACATATAGCATATATTGGAGAATTTAATAATCTGAAATATGCCACATGTTCATCTTCATGCGCATCCTCCTCCTCTTGGACTTACGTAGAAATAGACAACGCGGGGGATTACACGCAAGACCCATTTATCGCAATCGATTCCAATAATACGCTGCATGTTTCATACCATCCTCATTGGGTTACCAACGGCTCAGGCACCCTCAAGTATGCTACTTGTTCTGCTTCTTGTACAACAGCATCTTCTTGGTCTAACATTACAGTTGACAATGCGACCAACACCGGTTACCTCAGTGAAATTGCCTTTGACTCTAATGATGGAATTCACATGTATTACCATGGGAGGCACGCATGGGATAATAAGGGCGATTACTATGCTACATGTACCTCTTCATGCACATCAACGTCATCATGGGCCACGAAGGTAATCGGAAACGGTTTTGCTGGGGGGGGTTCAATAGTTCTTGATTCCAACGATGTGGTATACATCGCAATTATCCATTATTTGGGTGGCAGTGATGTAAACAAAGGACTTCAGATGAGGTCGTGTTCATCTTCATGCATAACCTCCTCTTGGACGGTTAGTTATATCGATGTCAGTCCCTCTTACAGCCATTGGAATATGGGCAGTGTTTCTATGGGTATCGATTCCAATGATGGACTGCACATTGCCTACAGACACCGCATCTTCAACGAAGGAATGGGTTATCCCGTTGACTACACATATTGCTCTTCTTCATGCACATCATCATCATCGTGGTCCCACACTAGGATCGACAATACTGTTGAAGTCAACACCATTTCCTTAGCCGTTAGTCCAAACGATGTTGTTCATATTGCCTATTATGAAACTACGAATGACAACCTTAGGTATGTATCAGTTGATTCCTCAGCGGATGTGTATGGGTATTCAGTGAGTCCAGACCTGCCAGCAGGATTGAGTTTGGACATCGCAACTGGTGAGATTTATGGAACGCCAACGGCCATTACAGCCAATGCAACCTATACGATTACGGCGCGCAACTCTGGTGGTACAAACACGACGACAGTAACGATTGTTGTCAATGACGAAATCCCGTCACTCTATTACTCGCCGGATGAATTTAACTTCACTAAAGGCGTTACGATTTCCTCAACTATACTTCCAACAAATACCGGTGGTACACCAACTTCATACACTATTTCACCAAATTTACTCAATATATTCCACTTCAATAACAATAACGGTATGATTGGAGGAACGCCAAGTATTACACTAGCCAGAACACAATTTATGATTACGGCAACAAATTCTGGCGGCTCCTCGGTTGCTTACATCAATGTCACAATTAATGATGCTGTACCAACATTATCCTATCCAAGTAGCCCGTATACCATTGTTCGTGGTTATGACATGACTGATATTACGCCAACAACTGGTGGTGGCCCAGTTTCAACTTGGGAGATTTCTCCATCTTTGCCAAGTGGCCTATCGTTCACTAATGGTGTAATCAGTGGTAAGCCATTTGCTAACCAATCAACCGTAACATACACAGTTTACGCAAACAACTCGGGTGGTTTTGTCTCAGCAACCTTTGACCTAACAATCAATGAACCAACTCCAAACATTGATTACAATCCCGATAATTACACACTTACCAATAATTCTGCAATCCGTATTGATCCGATTCTCCAAGCAAATCCACCAAGCGCAGTTGCTGCAATTACCTATTCAGGAACTGCCGCGCCGAATATGTGTTTGATTCAGATGGGTGATTTAATCTTCTACCAAGGTAATGACCCTGCGCACGGTAGAGAATTGTGGGCCTTCAATCACACTCTCTCTGTTTCAGTCAACAATCCATATATGGTCAAAGACATAAATTCTGGAGTTAATGATGGCATATCAGGAGACTGTGATGAAATGCTGGTGGTTAATGGCACTCTATTCTTTAGAGGTAATGACGGTTCAAACGGTGTTGAGTTATGGAAGAGCGACGGGACCTCTTCTGGTACGGTTATGGTGAAAGACCTCAGTTCGGGTTCATCCAATCCCAGTGACTTTACTTCAATCAATGACAAACTCTTCTTCACTACCAGTGCTTCATCTCAGTATCGCAGATGGGTTTCAGATGGAACAAACGCAGGAACCTATCAAGTAGGCTCAACAACAACGAATCCAAACAGCAATTTCTATCCTAGAATAGAGTATAACGGCTCAATTTACGGTCAAGGTTATGATGGTAATAGAGTACTCTTCTCACTAAATGACACGACATATGAAAGGGTAGCAGACATCGGTGGTGGACATAATAATCCACGTTCTTTGACTATTTACAATGGCTGGCTGTATTTCTTAACTTACTCTTCAGCAGCAGGAATAGGTTGCTTATACCGAACTAATGGAACAGAAAGTGGCACTTCGATGTTTGTCTGCGATACTCCACAATACTCAAACTCTGAAATAGAAATGGCGGTATTCAATGATGAATTATATTTCATAAGAGATTCTTCAGGCCACGGCGATGAGTTATGGAAGACTGACGGTACGCTAAGTGGTACTGTGATGGTGAAAGATATTGTCCCCGGCTCGGCATCCGGATTCTGTAGCAATCCTTTATCATGGTGCCAAGGAGGATTTAGATTCCATGCTACTGAGAATTATTTGTTGTTTGATGTAGATTCAGATGGGGACGGCAAACTTGAGTTATGGAAGACAGATGGTACTTCTAGTGGCACTTCAATATTAAAAGAAATCTCATTACCTAGCGCAGATTTACTTCATTATCATCTAGTTGGTGAAATAGTATACTTCAGAGCCAGCCAACATGGTTCCAGTGATTATGAGTTATGGAGTACCGATGGTACACCTTCGGGTACAGTGAGAGCAGAAGATATCCGCGTCGGCGAAACGGGCTCTTCACCAAGAGACATGATGGATGTTGATGGAACACTATATTTCATAGCTTACAATGGTTCGAGTTATACACTATACAATGTCAATAATGCCGCGAATGGTATCATAGGCGCGCCAACCACATGGTCAATTTCCCCGCCGACTCTACCAAGCGGTCTAAATTTCAATAATGGAGTAATCAGCGGAACACCGACAGCCTTGCAGTTAACACCAATAATGTACACAATTACTGCAACTAATGCTAATGGCTCATCCTCAACCACGATCAACCTCACAATAATTGATGCAGCACCTGGAGCTTTCTCATACTCTCCAGAAAATATGACTCTAACCAAAGACCAGTTAATGACTCCAAATACAGTTTCACCAGGTGGAGGAACAGTAACTTCATGGGAGATTTCACCGGATGTGCCTGCTGGACTAACCTTTGAATCCAGCAACGGAACTATTTGGGGTACCCCAACGGTCTTGCAGACAACGGCAGTTATCTACACGATTTGGGCCAACAACAGCGGCGGTTCAGTCAATGCAACAGTTAACATCACTGTGAACGATGAAGCGCCGGACATCTCCTATTCTCCAGACTGGTTTGTTCAGACCAATAATACTGCTGTGTCACCAACAGCAACACCAACCAACTCTGGCGGAGCGATTCCATCGGGCATCATCGACTCATCAGCATACGTCGGTCAAGAGTCATCGATAGTTGTTGATTCAAACGGTTTTACCCACATTGCGCATTATGATGCAACGAACGCCGCCCTCAAATACACCACTGACAAAAACGGTACTTGGGTTTCAACCACCGTTGACGCTACAGGGTTTGTTGGCAAGTACCCTTCAATAGCACTTGATTCGAATGGTAAAGTGCACATTTCTTACTTTGACCAAACCAATAACGACCTCAAATTTGCCACTGATTCGAGTGGAGCATGGGTAATCTCCTCCATTGTAACCTCAAATGATGTTGGTAAGTATTCTTCAATAGCGATTGATTCAAACGATAAAGTCCACATCTCTTACTATGACGAATCTTATGGCTACCTCAAATATGTAACAAACAAGACAGGTGCATGGGTCGTTTCAACTGTTGACTCAACCGGAAATGTAGGCTTTTACACCTCGATTGGTATAGATTCTAGCGGCCACTTGCATATTTCATACGGTTCTACTGGAGGTTTGAAATATGCTACAAATAAGACCGGTAGTTGGGGCTATTCTGTTATCGATTCAACCAGCAACAGTGGATATCATAATTCCATTGGTGTTGACTCAAATAATAAAATACATATCTCTCATTATGATCTAAATCAAAAGGATTTACGATACTCAACTGA
>JABIUA010000051.1 GCA_018667575.1 Methanobacteriota archaeon
GGAACTGGAATCCACTCTTCGCCAGTCCACATTGATTTACCATCAGGACTGATAACTGGGTCGGTCATAACAGACCCTTAGAGTGTAGATTTACCAATGCTTCGCCAACGTAATAATCTCAATTATTTCTATAGAAGAGTGCTCGTACCGGGATTTGAACCCGGGTCAAAGGAATGAGAGTCCTTTATGATGGGCCACTACACTATACGAGCTTGGCTAACCGGCCGTCATTACCCCCATATTAGAAATCTCCCTTGAAACATGTTTCCAAAAATTTGGATTTAATTTCACTTTAACTAAAAACTGAAAGTGTAAATGCTATACTGAGTACTGAATTAATTTCACTTTCAAATTACTGGGTCTTTCGTCTATTGATATACCACCGCCAGTACATTTGATTCATGGAACACGAAACCTTGAATGAAAACGAATTAAAGTTCTCTGATTTGATAGAGACAAATAATCACTCCCCCACCCCTTCGTGGAGGCTTAGATGCACCACGAAAATAGCTCACCCCAGTGGCAGAATCCCATCCCGTTCTGCCGCTGCTGGGTGGCAACCTGTATTCGCACCATCAACCGGGCCGAGAGTTAGCGCAACAATCAGTGGCATCATTAGAAGAGTAAGAAAATCAAGAGGTGAGGCTTGATGAGTAAAACAAGGAGATTACGAAGTGAGATTTCTGAGTATCTAGATGATGTAGGAGAGGCTAATACCACTGCTATTCTAGATCACATAAATAGAAGATTTAGATGGGGTGCCACGATGAATCAACTCGGTAATGTTCTAGCACGTGATAGTCGATTTACCAAAGTCGGCTTTGATGAGGGAACTGATGTTGGTGGATTTCGAATGCGAGTCTGTGTTTGGTCCAAAGTCACCGCTTGAATCAAAGAAGTCAAAACCTTTCAGCCCTAGCCACACATATGTCGGGCAGGGTTCGAGCATTTCTCGAATTAATGCGCCTGAAGAATGTATTTCTCGCGGCAATTACGGTCCCCTTGGGAGCACAATTCGCAATTGGAGATGAATGGATCAGTGACTACTTACCAGATGTGGTAATCCAAATATTTGCAGTGATATTCTTTATCGGTGCAGGAAATACAATGAATGATATAAAAGATTCAGACATCGATAAAACTGCACATCCAAGTAGACCAATTCCATCACAGAGAATCAGCATTGAAGAGGCAAAATATTTCACATGGGCACTATGGATTTTGAGTATAGCATGTGTGTTATATGGTACTTTTGAATTGTATAATAATGAAATGGAGTGGTATCCACTAATCACAATTTATGTATTGGCTGTCGGACTAATGCTGAGTTATGACCATGGACCAAAAACCAAAGATTCTGGTTTAGTTGGTAATATATCTATTTCTCTAATGGTAGGTGCAGTGATACTATATGGCGCCTCAAGTGTCTCTTCCATTAACTCAACATTGGTTTGGTGGACTGCCAGTGTAGTATTTTTCACAAACCTAGCACGAGAGATTGTCAAAGATTGTCAAGATATGGAATCTGATGAGGGAATCAGACAGACCTTACCGATGAAAATAGGATTGCAAAATTCACGTATGGCGGCTTATGTGATTATAATGGCATCACTTGTATGCCTGTATATGCCATATTGGAGAGGTCCCTTTGAATTTGGACAAATATTCTTTCAAATCCCTGCCATCTTGACATTGATTACTCTAAACCGCCCGCTTTACGAAGGAAAGGATGCTTTAGTTGCAGGAAGAATTAGGGCAGCTATGTTACTGGGATTGATTGGCTTTATTGTACCAATGTATGTTTGATTATTCCAATCCCATAAACTCATACATTGCTTCCCAAGCACCTTCAGATACTAAGTAAGCAAGTAATGACATTTGCGCCCACATGCGATTTTCTGCTTGGTCGAAAGCAATGGAATGCTTGTGGTCCATTACCCAATCTGTGACTTCATCACCACGATGTGCCGGAAGACAGTGCATGAATTTCCAATTCTCATCCATGTTGCCAACTAATTTTTCATTAACCTGAAAACCATCGAATGATGCAATTTTATCTTTCAAGTGTTCTTCACCCATCGAAATAAACACGTCAGTGTAAACAACATGTGCATCTTTGACTGCTTCCACAGGGTCATTGGTCTGTACCACTGAACTTCCATTCTTCTCGGCAAGAGCATTTGCTCTATCCATTACCTCTTGGTCTGGTTCATAGCCCTTAGGTATAGCATAATAGATATCTATACCAAGCATTGCACAAGCAAGTGCTAAGTCGTGAAGTACGTTATTTCCGTCTCCTACCCAAGCAACTTTCAAGTCATCAGTATTGTCAAAGTGTTCTAAAATAGTCATCAAATCTGCAGCAGACTGACATGGATGATGCTTATCGGAAAGTGCATTAATAACTGGAACGGTTGCATACTTAGCAAGTTCTTCGACATCAGCGTGAGCATAGCATCGGTAAGTCATGGCGCCGAGGAATCTTGAGAGAACTTGAGAAGTATCTCCAACTGTCTCGGACTTTCCTAATTGAATATCATTTTTGAGTAAGGTCAGTGGATAACCTCCCAATCTGTTTATTCCAACCTCGAAAGAAACTCTAGTCCTTGTGGAAGGTTTTTCGTATATCGA
>JABIUA010000048.1 GCA_018667575.1 Methanobacteriota archaeon
AATCACCATCTAAGTCGATATCGATAATACTACAATCCCAACTCACTGATTCTGCTGAAATACCTAAATTTAATCCTGATTCCAAACTAGCCTCGACATAAGTATTGGATTCTTGTTGTTTGTAGATATAATTAGGACCTAAGTTGGTTTGGCATATGTCTAAATCACCATCCCCGTCTACATCTCCAGCATCTAGACCCATAGCGGTTCCAAAGGCACTTAAATTCGATTCAAACGTATTCAAGATAAAGGTGCCATCGCCATTGTTTTTGTAAAATGCTGAACGTCCAAAATCAGTTGCTACGAACAGGTCTTCAAAGCCATCATTGTTTAAATCGATAAATAGACTTGACCAAGATATGGAAGTTCCTTGCTCAAATGCATCCTCGTTTTCCTCATATAATTGCCATAGTAATGCATTGGAAGATGGATTAGAAGCACTCGAAGGCATCCATGAAAAGGGGCCATTCACTGAAATTGATTCATTGTCCAAGGGCTTGAATATTCCTCCATATATACCACCGCTTTCTTCTGTGACATCGATAAATCGAGCAACTCCCGATTCTACTAATTGATTCCTGTAAAGTATATCTGATTCTATTACAGCTTCACCATTTTCTTCTATAAGTTGGCCAACGTTAGTAGAATGTAAATCTAAATCTCCATCGTGGTCGTAATCGGCCCACGCGCTTGATGAGGAATGGCCAATATTGCCCAATCCTACTTCTGTGGTAACGTCAGTGAACTTACAATGACCATCATTAGAAAATAATTTATTTGGGAAAAAAGTATTGATATCTAGGCTGTGAAAACCATTATTGGAAAGATAAATATCTAGATCGCCATCATTGTCATAATCGGCCCATGACGCACCTAAATAAGTTGAGTTTCTAAATAATAAGCCCGAATCAAGAGTAATGTCTTCGAAGCTACCAGAACCTTGATTCAAGAACAGGAATGTCTGTCCCACTGATTGTTTAATTCCTGTTTCCCAGCCTTCTTGGTCATAAGATGAACCGACCCAAATATCTTCTAAGCCGTCTCCATTACAGTCTCCTACTGCAGTGGTAGGCCCGTATGAAGACCAGAAATGAATTGGTATTGTGCCGTTGTCGAGTTCTTGGAAGTTGACCAACTCCGATTTCTTAATCAAACTATTAACTTGTGGTGGCTGATATTCAACATTACTATCCCCCATGATTCGATTCAGATAAGGCTCGCTTAGTTCTGATGCAAAACAATCCATTTTACTAGTATCCGGTTGTGAATACATAGAATCACATTGCATCTTGTTGATGTTCGTGTTTCGTAAAATAATAGACGATAATGTGGATTCCTTGATGGCTTGTATATGGGGAATTAATTCCAAGTCATTCTCAAAATAGAATATATCGCCATCTCGTAATCTAATAAATTGATCCTCGATTATAGCGTGCATAGTCTCCCCCAATGAAGAGTTTTCAATGTGGTTTTCAGAGTACAACCCCATGATAGGGTCGACCTGCTCCACATCTGGATAGGCTAGTTCCATTTTTTCTATTGTTTCCAAGTCATTTGAGATATCAGACCAATTTTCGATACCCTGTAAATTAAAATGTTGTCTCAATTGATTATAATTTGGTAAGCCATGATCTCTACCCCTCTGAATATCTATTGCACACATATCCAAACCTCCAAGACCGGGTTCGCCAAACATTGAGTTTCGCAAACTGCTGACATAATAGATATCATTAGCTGCTTGATTTGATACTGCTGCGCCCCTTAAAACTGGTTCAATACCACCATCGCTTATCATATTTGAAGGAAGCCAAAAACCGTCCGAAAGAAGGATAGAATCGTATTCTTTTATGTCATAATCAGTTCCAAACCTTAACGATATGTCATTTATCTGGGAATGGCCCATCCTAAACGCCAATGTCGAAAATTCATTACTAATTCTCGGATCAATTGTTTCATTGAATCCTAAATATTCAGGAAGATTTACCCCCAGTGATGGTAAGAATTCAAAATAGGTAATATATTGCATTTGAGCAGTATTTATTTTTCTGGCAATTTGATATATTTGCTTATCTGTATAATCCGGATTCTCCATGTGTACTTCAGATGCGATTCTATTATGCTCACGCAAAAATAGTACATGCATGGCAGTCAATGCCGAATGTTCGTTGGCTCTTGAATCACCTGCTACGAAACGTTCTGAAGCAGAGAACCCTACGAAACTGATGCTTGGAGATTCTTCACCATCAGCAGCCTTTGGTAAAAACTCTCCAATTTCTGTATTGGTTACCTTCATTTTTCCTAAGGAGCCCTCTTTCAACCATTGGCTATCAAAATCAGAAGACCCGTAGACTTGTGACCCATCTAACCACCCTGTTATCGAATTTTGGAACTCACGAGGTGAAGTGTCGTCACCTGTAGACGAATTATACATAGAACGGACCATCGGGATTTGTAGAGACCCGACCGAATAGGGATCCATCCATTTATCCATGTTTGGAATTGGAATGTTCAGTGTTTCGGGGGTGCCGTCAACCCTACCATTCTGCGTAAGAGTAAAGTCGATATCATGAGAAATGAATTGGCCCCAAATCCAATTGTAATCTGAAAGTCCATGTTCGTCGGGAATGGTTTGGTTGCCATCCTCACATGCAATATTACTTATCTCTCTAGCGCTAATGGAATCAGATCTTGTAGCCCAATTATCCTCATAAACTCCTTCGCTAGGAAGTATTCTGATTAAATCTGTACCCTTGGAGTTGTAATGTGATATCAACGGGTGATTTTGCTCACCTTCTATTGAATAATAAGACTCCATTGGGACATATAATTTTTCCACAGCAGTTTCAGCTTCACTAAAACTAGTCGAGGATAATAGTATATTTGAAAATAATAAGAAAATCGTTGTGAGAGTGAATGAAAAAGTTCGCTTATTATTCATATTATCACACTTCAGAAATAAATTTCTCTCCGTGTGTCTCTAATCTAGTCAGGCATTTCATCTCATCAGAAGTCTTAATCCAAGTATCTTCTACGCCGATGCTGCCTTCGAAATACACTACTTTTGGCTCAATTGCCATCGTTCCACCTAT
>JABIUA010000082.1 GCA_018667575.1 Methanobacteriota archaeon
ATTACTGAGTTTTTCCAATCAGGCATTACAAAGTGCTTAATTGGAACAAGAGGATTGCTAGGTGAAGGCTGGGATGCATCTAGAATCAACGTGTTGATTGATTTGACAACAGTTACTACGAGTATGAGTATTAACCAACTTCGAGGTCGTTCGATTAGATTGGATAAACTGTGGCCAGAAAAAGTTGCCAATAATTGGGATATTGTCTGTCTTGCAGAAGAATTCACAAATGGCTTTTCGGATTATGAACGATTTAAGAAGAAACATAAGCAATTGTATGGCGTTTGTGATGATGGTGCGATTGAAAAAGGTGTCGGGCATGTCCATGCTGCTTTTACAGAGGCAGAACCAGAAGGTGTTAGCGAAGGAATGTCAGTTTTCAATGAGGATATGTTGATGCGAAGTAGAAATAGAACTCATTTAAGAGGTCTATGGGGAATTGGTCAACCATTCAATGCTAAACCAACCTCGGCAATCGAAGCAAAGGTTAGCAGTGGATTTGGTGGTGGATTTTCTTTTGGTAGAGAGAAAACTCCTTGGAGTGACGAATCACTAATTCAAGCAATTTCACTTTCAATCGTTAATAGTTTAATCCATCTTGGTATGATCTCGAGAAATTGTCGTGCAGATGGAGGCGACAGAGGTGGAGGATGGGTTCGTTTACACCTTCACAATGCAACCGAAGATGAGAGTGCATTATTCACTGCTTGTTTAGAAGAAATATTAGGGCCTATGGAAAAACCAAGGTATGTAATTTCTCGATCATCCAAGTTCATCTATGATACTTGGTTAACAAAAATCATGCCTGAAGTTATTGCTAAGTTCTTCAGGCCAGTAAAAGATAGATTGGTTATGTATCATACAGTACCGAAAGTTCTGGCAGCATCAGCTGAAAAAGCAGAAACATTTCAGCGATATTGGAATGAGTTTGTCAGCCCATCAGAACTATTTTATGCAAGAAATAAGGAAGGTAAAATGCGATTAGAGATAATACAATCATCAACTTTGGTTCCACAAAATTCCTTGCATAGAAAGGAAATTTTCCTATGAGCATGATTGGCACATAATACCTTTACCGCTTTCACATTCAGAACAAAATCTACTGCGACACTTGAAACAACGGAAATCAAATGCAGAAACAGGTTTAGAACAATTACCCGCAGCACATATTTCATCAGACTTTGCTTGATTCTGTGCTACTCCTTCCGAAACATTTTCCCAAAAGTTAGCGTCTAGTTTCTTAGAATTATTTTGACGAGTTGGACTTACTGGTGAAACTTGGGCTGAATTATGCTTATTCAACCTCAATGATGACATTACAAACTGATTTTGGAAGAATGGTCTTGCTGCTTTTTCTCCGACATTGAATAAACTCGAGTATGTCTTTATTGCATCCTCAACGGTAGTTACAGTTACTCCACTTGAGTTTACTTTGGCTATTATTGAGTTATAGTGGTAATTTCTATAGTCAACGGCAGTTCGATTGTAAGCCACGACAGTACTGCCTTCTGGCATTTGATTAACCGGCGTAATTTGCATAATTCCATTGACTACAAGTATTTGTGCAAAAAATCCACAACCAAAAAAAGAGGCTAAGACAAGCCATCCTCCAGAGTGTTCAGTGCCGAGAGATGTCATAAAGACTAATCCTGCAAATATGACACCCAGTACGATAGTAGAAAAGTAATTTTTTTCAGCCATATTATCACGAAAATGTGGCTAGGCGCTGTCCCCGAGCGCCGTTGCCGATTGTTTCTATGGTCTCGCGTAGCGAAATGTCACAGTCCTAAGACTCCATTGGGGACAGTTTAGTTTAATGGCAAGCAGTCTATAAATAATCAGTCTCGAACAACCATTCTAATGCTTGGTTCATCATTTCCTGAGAGGTTTTCATACTGAGAAATATCTAGTGAGACTCCCAGTTTAGTTAGTAATGTTAGATGTGATTTTGAGTATGTCGATTTAATTTCATTATTACTAATAATTGAAATAAACTTTGGCTCATTATACCAAATACCATCATCCTCCATTATACCAGATATCCTAACCCAATAGTATTCTCTCTGTTCGAGAGTACTGGCTAATTTATCGAGGCCTATATGTGTTAGAATCTTGACTACTTTCGCCCTAGTGATAGATTCTGGGCATACGAAAAGAATTCTTTCACCATCAGAAAAAATTACACAATAGCATAGTTTTTCCATCTCTATTAGAGTGTTTAATCGTTCAAAGCATTCAGCACCAGTGCCCCATGAGTAAGGTGTCCAAAAAATTAGCGCACTTCTATCCTTAGTGCCTGGTAAGTGGTTACTGACTTCCATCATATAGGTGTATTGATCTATTTGTTCTTTTTCTTCATTGACGTATGATTTAAATGGTTTCTTTTCTTTGTCTTGTGAAATCGCAGTCTTTGGAATTTCTAAGTCTGCGAAGTGACTTGGAACATCATTTATCCATGATTCAATACTTTTTTCAAGCCTTTCTAGGCTAATTCTGTGGCATAATAGCCCAGTCTTTCCATGAATACTGCCCGGTAGGCGTATAATCCTGCGAGTATCAGCAGTAATTCTTGGGTCTACTTTGAAACCTGCTAACAACACTTCCTGTAGTAATTTTTTACGTTCATCCTTTACTGCAATCTCTCTCTCTTTTGCATTTTCAATGGAGAATAAACTTCTGTCTAGGTCATTGTAGAATAGGTGGAAACCTTTGCTACCAGAAAAAGAGATTGATATTAGTTCATAATCATAGTTTTGTTCAACCCAGTTGTGTAGTTTTAGTGTTGTGATTCTAGCCTGTTCTAAGTTCTCCAAAGATAATGGTGAAAAGTCAATATCAAACACAATCAAGTGATTGAGTAGTATCGGATGCGGTCTAGTTTCATCACTAAGTCTTGGTAAATCGATTGGATTTAACCAGGATGATGTAGAAAAATAGACATCTGCAGGGTTATCCTGAAAAAGGGCTTTTCGAAAAGTCGCGATTGAACTAACTCTTCGTTTAGATTTTCTCCATCTACCGTCAGAATTCCGCCAACGAAATTCATGCTGACTGGGTTTACTAAGCCATGATATGTCAACTTCATGATTTTGATAATGCTGATGAAAATCAAAATCTTCCATTATATAATCTCACCTTAGGCCTGCTTTCTTAAGAGATTCAAGTAATACTGCTCCAAGTTCTGATGGATCTTTTGCACAGGCAATTCCAGCAGCCTCAAAGGCAGCAAATTTTTCTTCAGCAGTTCCTTTGCCACCAGAAATAATCGCTCCAGCATGACCCATTCTCTTACCTGGTGGTGCAGTAGCACCAGCAACAAAACCAACAATAGGCTTAGTTACATTTTCTGCAGCCCAAGCAGCGGCTTCTTGCTCAGCATTTCCGCCAATTTCTCCAATCATTACAATTGCTTCAGTTTGTTCATCCGCTTCAAAAGCAGCTAAGCATTCGATAAACCCAGTTCCATTGACAGGGTCGCCGCCAATTCCAATACATGTTGATTGACCTTCATCAATGCTCATTGTTTGAGCAACAGCCTCGTAAGTTAATGTTCCAGATTTTGAAACAATTCCAATTCGTCCCTTGGCATGAATGTGTCCTGGCATAATTCCGATTTTTGCTCCACCGTTTTCTCCAGGTGTAATGATTCCAGGGCAATTTGGACCAATCAAACGAACACCGGGTCTATTGTATACATAAGATACAGCCTTGACCATATCAAGAGTAGGTATTCCTTCTGTAATACATACTACAACACCTTCTCCTTTTACTGCATCAAATGCTTCAGCGGCTTCCATTATTGCCTCACCTGCAAACGGTGGTGGCACGTAAATCACAGTTGCATCAGCATCAGTAGCTGCAATGGCTTCTCTCATTGAATCCCAAACTGGGTAATCCTTTCCTTGTAGTTCAACAGTTTGACCTCCCTTTCCAGGGGTACATCCTCCAACGATATTGGTTCCATATTCGACCATTTTATCAGCATGGAAATGACCTTGCTTTCCGGTGATTCCTTGAACCAATACTTTAGCATCTTCTTCAATCCAAATAGCCATCAAGCCTCACCTCCAATTAGTGATA
This sequence comes from Methanobacteriota archaeon, assembly GCA_018667575.1. Classification (GTDB taxonomy): domain Archaea; phylum Thermoplasmatota; class Poseidoniia; order Poseidoniales; family Poseidoniaceae; genus MGIIa-L1. The sequence goes on from JABIUA010000082.1 coordinate 4,081, forward strand.
CAATCTTTTTGGCACCTTCGGCCAAATCATCAGCAGGATGGATGTTCAATGTTGAAGATGCTAGGATTGCCTTTCCTTCATCAACATTGGTTCCTGCTAGTCTAACTACCAAAGGTACATCCAGTGATAGTGCTTCAGTTGCAGCAATAACTCCTCTTGCGATAATATCACAACGCATTATACCACCAAAGATATTGACTAAGATTCCTTTAACGTTAGGGTCTTCAAGAATTATGGAGAAAGCGGTCTTTACCTGTTCTTCATTTGCACCGCCACCAACATCGAGGAAGTTTGCAGGTTCTCCTCCATACAGTTTGATGACGTCCATTGTAGCCATTGCAAGTCCTGCTCCATTGACTAAGCAACCGATGTTGCCGTCTAGTTTAACATAGGATAATCCGGTTTCCTTTGCTCTGATTTCAACATCCTCTTCTTCGGACAAGTCACGCAGAACATCCCAGTTCTTATGTCTAAATTCAGCATTTTCATCAAATGAGATTTTAGCATCTAGAGCAATAATTTCATCATTTTTATTTTTGACTAAAGGATTTATCTCAACCATAGCACAATCATTGCTAACAAACATATCATACATTTTTCCTAGCATCTTGAAAAATGATTTCAAAGCAGCGCCAGAAAGTCCTAATGCCATTCCTAAGTCTCTCTTTTGAAATCCGAGAAGGCCCGAATTAGGGTCTACTAAGATTTTATGAATCAAATCAGGTGTATTGTGTGCTACATCTTCAATATCCATTCCACCTTCGGTAGATGCCATGATTAGAACAGACTTGTTGTCTCTGTCGACTAATAGAGCGAGATAGTATTCATGTTCTATTTCGCACCCTGATTCAATGTATAGGTTGTTTACTACTTTTCCTTCCTCTCCTGTCTGGATTGTCACTAGTAGATTACCAAGGATATGAGATGAATATTTTTCTACCTCGTCTTTCGAAAAAGCAATTTTCACTCCCCCATCCATGACATGTTCTTTGGTATCAGGATTGTATAGAGTACCCTTTCCTCTTCCGCCAGCATGTATTTGTGATTTTACTGCTACAACTTTGGAACCTAATGTGTCATATGCTGCTAGAGCTTGCTCGACAGAAGTACAGTGTACTCCTTCTAGAACAGGGACTCCGTTTTCTTTTAGAAGCGCTTTACCTTGGTATTCGTGGATATTCATCTCTCTCTCCAATTGCCTCCACATAAAGACCGTCTTTGAATACTTTGATTCAATCTAAGTCAGATTTTCTACTATTTTTTCTAAATTAACCTCAATCACTAAACGCCGAGTTAGAAAGCACAAACCATGGATTCTAACGTAGTGTGGTTTTTTGCTCTCGGAATATGGTCTGTAGTAATCGTATTTTTGATAAAGCCGGTTCATACTTTCATGGTTTCAAGAGGTACTGAAAATATGGTGGCGGTCTACTATAATCGTAAAATTGCTCACATGCTTGCTGGAGGTGTGCCTGTAATTTTAACACCGATAGTTTTTGATGATCCTATTTGGCCGTTAATCGGAGGCTTGATTGGATTTGTTGCTCTACTCAGTACCCATTTACTTGACCGTAGATTGTGGTGGATGCAAACAGAACAGAATATGAATGATGCTACCTTTTCCTTGATGCTAGGACTTTCAGTCTATGTAATATGGACTTATTCTGACGAACCTTGGCTTGCAATACTACCCTCTCTATTCATGGCCTTCGGAGACGGCGTCACAGGAATTATTAGAAATAAAATGTTTAGAAAAAGAACAAAAAGTGCTTGGGGGAATCTAGGAATGGCTATTCTTTGTCTTCCTTTGGGTTGGTTTGTAGGAAATTTAGCTAGTCCCTCTATACCTTTATGGGGATTGATTTCAGGGGCCGTGGCCTCATTTATTGAGAGATATGAGTTTGGAGTCATAGATGATAATGTACTGATTATTATCGCATCCAGTATAGTACTATTTTTAGGTCTATTTTTGGGACCTTTGATATGATTGCCAGATACAAGAAATTTTAATCAATTAGGAATTGGTCTAACCATGTCAATAGAAATCAGCGGTAAAATGCCAGACTTTGAGTTGGGCAATGCTAATCCAAAAGTTGGAGGGAAAATAGTCAATTTTACTGATAGATTAGAGCCGAATGGTCTAATCATTTTATTCGAATGTAACCATTGCCCATATGTTGTGGCAAGTGTTGAAAGAATTAACGAAATGGCAAATATTGCTTCATCTAAGAAAATTGGTTTTATTGGAATTAACTCTAATGATGCCAGTGTCTATGATTCTGATTCTTTCGAGAATATGCAAAAAAGAGCCGAAAAAGGGATGCCTTATCCTTATTTATTTGATGAAACGCAGATTGTAGCAGAAACTTTTGATGCCAAGCGAACACCTGAATTTTTCCTGTTCGATGGTGATGGTCGTTTGGTATACAAAGGAAGAATGGATGATTCACCAAGAGACCCAAATCAAGTATCAAGTACTGAATTACTTGATGCTGTAAATTCTTTAATTGAAGGAAAAAACATAGAACCTAAAGTAACTGATTCAATTGGTTGTTCAGTTAAGTGGAAGCAGTAGGTGATTTGATGACTGGATGCCGTAGACAATGTGATTGGGACAAAAAAATGGTCTGTAGAAGTTGTGGTATTGACTACTCAGACCCAAATGATGAAGATAAAGAATCAGTTGCAGAACCACCAAAATAGAATCTTAATAGCGGATTGTTTGAAAGGTGGCTTTGTCTCGCCTTATTCATGCAGGTAGTAGTATTGGCTGGAGGTATTGGCTCTAGACTCCTACCTTGGACAAAGTCAATTCCTAAACCACTTCTTCCAATGTTGGATAAAACACTACTTGAACAAGTAATTTCTTCTGTTCCCAGTGATATGATTGACGAAGTAGTTGTTGCTGGAGGCTACAAAGTTGATATGATAAAATCATACTTCTCCAAGTCAGACTTTGATTTTGATTTAACCATAGTTCCTGAAGATGAACCATTAGGAACTGGCGGCGCTTTAGGCAATTGTCGAGATGTTGTCAACGGTACATTCGCATGCTTTAATGGAGATGTCATCTCATCTTTGGACGTGAAATCTTTACTCAGTTTACATAAATCAAATGGAGGTATTGGAACTTTAGGTCTGTGGGAGGTAAACGACCCAACTAGATTTGGAATAGTAGGTTTAGATGATAATTCTAAGATTACACGATTCATGGAAAAACCAAAACCTGAGGAGGTATTTTCTAACTTAATCAATGCCGGTTCCTATATTTTCGAAGATGATATATTCGATTATATCCCCAGTGGTAAAAGTTCTATAGAAAGAGATGTCTTCCCTCTGTTAGCGGAAAAACAAATGCTCAATGGGCAAAAATTTGATGGCTTTTTCATTGACTCCGGGACTCGAAGTTCTTGGTGTGATGCGGTAAGGACTTGTATCGATAAAAAGCGATTTTCCAGTGGTGAAATTTGTGGTAAATCTTGGTTTGACGTACCTTTTGGAAAGGTTGAGGAAGGTTCCACAATAATTGATTCGATGGTCGGCAAAGATACTGAAATTATGCATTCAGTGGTTGAGAATTCTACGATCCTTTCTGGGACTAAAGTTTCTAAGAATGTGTCCATAGAGTCATGCTTAATCGGGAAGAATGTCACTATTGGAAAGAATAGTAGGTTGACCAATATGATTGTAGATCATGGTTCAATCATTCCAGAGGATTCAATTCTAAACGACGGACAATGGCCATAAATCAATTATTTAAGAGCTATTTTACGGAAGAACTCAAATGTCATTACAAGGTCCGAAAATCATGGACAAGCCACTCGTAGTTGTCAACTTCAAAACATATTCTTCAGCATCAGCATTTACTGCCGACGAACTTGCAAGTAAGATGGAACAATTTTCAGACTCCAAAGCTAGGATGGTTGCTGTTGTATCAGCCTTCGATTTAGATTCTGTGTCCAAGTCCTGTGATAAACTAGAAGTTTGGTCTCAACACTTAGACCCAGTGGGCCAAGGTAGTTTTACTGGATGGTTAGAGCCAGAGACAGCGATTTCTCGAGGTGCGCAAGGAACTATAATCAATCACGCTGAACATAAAGTTTCACTAGAACATGTCAAGAAATTAATGGAACAATTACCTGAAGGTTTTCCAGTTTGTGCATGCGCTGCAAATGTCGAGGAAGCAAAGGCTCTAGCTGAACTTGGACCAACATTCATCGCCGTAGAGCCGCCTGAATTGATTGGTGGAGATACTTCTGTAACTACAGCCGACCCATCGATTGTTAGCGATACAGTTTCTGCAGTAAAGTCAGTAAACCCAGATGTTAGAATTCTTTGTGGGGCAGGAGTAAAGAATGGTAATGATGTTGCTAAAGCAATTGAATTAGGAGCCGAAGGAGTACTTCTTGCAAGTGGAGTGACAAAAGCAAGTGATGCTCTTTCTGTACTAGAGGATTTAGTTTCATCACTTTGATTCAAATCTTATCTTAACAGAGTTATACTCAATCGAGTTCTGCTCTAGTTTAGACTGCTCTAGTCCATCCTTGGCTGGGCAAAGTTGTTTGAAAGAGCATTTGTTACAGTTTGATTGACTATTGGATAATGGAATTTGTGAAAGGTCCATTAGAGGCCCCATTTTGTTTACTAAATTATTCATCGCATTCACGTCTTTTTCTAGAAGTTGTTTAGATTGTTGTAATTTCTCTTCACTGGGGAAATATTTCTCATGAATCCAAAACCCTCCGATATATTTCAGTGTATGAACGATGTATTGCTCAGTAACTAGCGGTAAGAAGTTATTTCTTTTGGCCCAGTTAACCATTGCCATACCTTCTAATTCACTCGATGCGTTTTTTCTTTCGCCTTGAAAATCAATTCTAAGTAGATTCCATTTGTTTTGTATTTTATAGCAAATATCAGGAGAGCAGAATATATCGATATGTCCATCTGAAAAGAACTTTTTCCGATCCATAACTGACCACTGTCGAATTTCACTTGAAATAATCCGTTTGAATATTTCAGTATTCCACAAAGAATCTATTTTGTTTTTTGCAGAACTAATTAAATAATTTAGGTATCTACTTTCTTTGTGTTTGACTTGTTCATATCTTTCTAAGTTCATCTCTACTTTCAAACCTAATTTAAGTTTGAGTTGAACCATTCTACTTGACCACTCAATGCCATTCTTGTGGTCTTCCAGTCTTTCAAGCATCAACTTCCTTGATGAACGAATCATCAAATCTGTTAACGAAAGTTCGACTAAATTATTACTATATTTCCATTTTTCTTGACTACGAGAATATCTCATTACATATTGGCGAGGACAATTAAGTAATGATTTACGACGGCTAATACTCCACATAGTTTGTAGCAGATTCATAATCCAAGTACCAACATTAACCTAGGTCAATGTTGTCATACAATTCCAAAAATCGAACTTGTGATAATGGCATTGGCAGTTACCCAAATTGAAATTGGTACTAGACACCAGCCGACAAACTGAGTGAATGCTTCAGCACCATATCTGCCAAACACTCGCGAAATAGGTCCACCAATCGCCGAAAACAATCGGAGTATCAGGATACACAAGCCTCCAAGTAAAACGTATAGAACTAAATTCAGTAATCCGCTAAATATACCGCCAATACCGCTTAGCATAGGTGCTCCTACGCCTTGGGAGAATAGTGCTGGGAATGCTAAAATTCCGAACCAAGCGAACCAAATTCCGAGCAGTACATCTCTTTCCATATCCTCTAATGGTCTCCATTTTTGGAATGATTCGGGGAATAATCTATGGAGATATTTTGCAATAACTTCTGCTTCGAATGGTTTACCTCTTCTTGCAGTCACAAAACTCATTTCGATAAACCAAATCATCAATACGATATCAATCCAGAATAAGATGTCGGAGTTTATTGGTAGTAAGGTAGCGATTAATAGTGGCAGATTAACTATCAAAATCCCTAATCCAGAAGCTCCAATAATTGATGCCCACAAGGTACCAGGTGGAAGAGGCTTCTCGGGAGGAGTCCAGTCTTCTCTAGGTAGAGCGAGGAATATCAAGAATAATCCAGGACCTAGAAGCAATGTGAAGTATGAGCCAGAACTTTGACTTCCTCCAGAAGATATGTCTTCTACCGAATCTATGATTTCTTTTGAAAAGGCCACAGGCGCTTTACTATACGTGACATGCATAGCGGGGTCTATTACAATTACAGAGTCAGAAACCCCATTCGGCAAGCCACTAGCAAACACTTCATCTTGGTCAATGAGAATAGGCCATGAGGAATTTATCTGTTGTTTCATTTGTACAATATCACTTTCCATCGGTTCCATTCCAGAGAGAATATGAACTACTGCTATATCTTCACCAAAGTACTCTATAGTTTGATTGAATTGATTTGATTGATCGATTAAGTTTTCAGATGCAGGTAGTCCAATTCCAATTATGAGCGCATTCTTGCCATCAATCAAATCAGAGATAGTATAAGTTTCTCCGTTTTCATCATATAATTCGGCATTACTTACTCTTGTATTATCGTCAATAGCAGCATCTGCACCAAGGTTGGCTTGGTCAAATATTGTTGGAACCATTAGTAGCATAATTGCCACTAATGCTCCTATAATCGGTAATGGTAACATCAAACCTTGACTGAAAACATTTCTTAAGAATAATGCCAATGCAAGAATACTCGACAGTGAAAGGAATAATTTAGCGCTTGCAAATCCATCATCATCATCTTCAATATCGATTTTTATTACTCCAAATGCATGACATTCACTATTTGAATCTCCTGATATTGTAGTTATACAGAACTGTAAATTTGTCAATCCAGGTTTTAGTTCATTTTGACCAGACCATGTCCAAATTGAGCGGTTATCATCCATTTCTCTAACCGTCATCGTCCTTCCAATCGAGTTTTCCATCATTCCTTCGAGAGTGTAAGGAGTTCTTTCATAATCTTCTAATGGTCCCCAAATTTCCCACTTGACTTCTTTGACATCATCTCCGCCCCATGGGAACAGAGGTTCAAACTCAATGTGTGCTCTCCTAGATTCATCAACGATAATTTCACCTTTTGGCTCATAGATTTCTCCTTTGATTAGAATTCCTCCACCATTCTGTTCTAAAGCGCCCCATTGGACTCTTACTCTAGCAGTACATTGGTGTTCAATTGAGACAGATAAAGTAAGAACATCACCTTCTTGCATAGTCAAATTAATTTGATTTAATTCACCGGAGAAATTCATTGCTTCGTTAGAATTTACTTTATCGACAATTTGGGTGATTACCGAGTCATAAACCGGAACACCGCCAGCATCAACTGAATATATCAGAGTTGTAGTTCCATCCAAATTGAATTGTTCTTCTCGAACACAGGTTTGTGGTCCAGCGCCCTGGTCTAGGTATACGGAAAAGAATACACTCATATTGACAGTTGCACTAAATCCATTTTGTATAGGTTCACTGTTAAGATTCAATATTTGACCGCTAAAGCCAGAGTTGATACTAATTCCACCTGGTGCGTTATCAGACTTCTGTCTTTGAAGTACTGCGTCTGTCTCATCCATTCCTTCAACATATAATCGTTCTATTGGGTTTATTTCCCAGTCGACATAACCTGCCTCATATACCGGATCTTCATAGGCAGAAACCGAACTTGCTAGACCCATGCCTAACATTAGTGTTAGTAATAGCAGGGGTATGCCATGCTTGCGCATGGACTGACCAATAGGTTTGGGTTGAAGAACTCGCCGACGATTTGTTGCTAATTCAAATGAATCTAAGCCAGGCCCACATGAACACCATTCCAGATGTTATCGCTAATGCGTTAACTCCACCTTTTGTCAAGTATCCGCGGTTTTCAAAAACTGCTCCTAGAATACTATCTACTTGACAACCAATCCACCCAATTATACAAGTGATCACTGAAAGATATAATCCATCTGTTATCTCAGAACTTGAATTTGTGGCATACCAAGCGAAGAAAGTCAAAAATCCGATCATAGAAGAGCCCAATAAAGCTGCCTTTTGTCCAGTTGTAGAAAATCCGCCGTTCAGTCCAGCCTCACATGGCTTTAGAGTTGTAATCATTCTAACATTGTCATCAAGACATCCTATTTCACTGGCAAATGTATCAGCAGCAGCGACAGCAACAGCAGCACTGAATATCCAAATTCCAAATTCCCAATCATCCTGGAAAAATGCTACTGCAGCCACAATTGCAGGTAGCCCACCATTGGCTAGAACATTTATCCAACCTCTATGGCCGTCATCAGATTCACTCATATTTCGAATCTTCTTCTCTTCAAAACGCCACTTTGTGGCTTTATGAGAAGCGAGAAGAAATGCAAGTAATATCAGTAGCCAAGTCCAATGACCCATTACTCCAACCACTAGGCCGATAAATGCCGCTGCAGCAACACCTGCGGAATCTAGCATTTTAGCCTTGGAAGAGCCTACAACTAGCGCTAGGATTATGATTACGGTGACAATTAAATTGCCCTCGTTGAATCCCCCAGTCAAGACATCCATAGTAGTCCCCAAATATAGTTGGAATAAAGAGTCTTAAAATGTCATACCCCCGATATATAGGAAATTGACTGTTTTTCATATTTTTGAGGAATTCCGGTCATCTATAGCATAGGGTATCAATCTTCTAAGAATAATCAATAAAATTACTATTAAAACGGCGACTAAAATCATATCAACTAAGAACATGAAAATCAATGATTTGTCGGCAAGTAATCTACTACTAAGCCACATTGTACCATTCCAAGTTCCATGGCATAGTATTGCGATTAAAAGTGCCTTGATTGGGGATTTAGTCATTTGAATAGCATTTTGCTCACCAGCACTCAGCCATTTTGGAATTACTGGACTAACATTTACATTTGAACTGGAAATGGGAGTACCAGTTTTTTTGTCAAATAAGATCCATGGACTTTCATTATCCTTTCTGGTGGAATCTTGAACTCCGTTGATTATATCTCGGTTTCGTTTCTGAGTCGTTATGTGATGTCCAATTGCAAATCCAGTTATAGCGGTCCATGTGGCATGACCGGGAATTGAACCTATGGCCCGTAGAACAGTGGTTAGAATGAAACTGATAGCAGCACCTTCACCAACGAAAAGAGAACTCAAAATGTAAGACATATTCTCTAGTAGAGCGAAACCTAAGCCTACCGAGAACCCAATTTGAAAACCTCTTTTTGGTGAATCTATAAATCGTGCAAGAAATAGAATTGCGACTGCCTTACTGATCTCTTCTCCAATCGGTGCAGATAAGAAAAGAATCATTCCAAAGCCCAGACTTTCTACTCCGTCCATACTTATCCCGAGTGAACTAATAATTATTGGAGAAATAATTGAATTAATTATCAAAGCGGGGAATGTAGATAGCATTCCAGCGATAAGCATCCATTCTCCTTGTCTCTTGGTTGTTTTAAGTCCAAAATATTCGTTAGAAGTTGCCCACCAAGCAAATACTGGTGTTGAAAAACCGATTAGCCAAGCAGGTATTGCTATCAAGATGAATAGTAAAATTGAGAGGATAGATGAGTTGAACAATAGGGGTAGCATACACAATGTAGAAATGATTGTACCTAAGATGAATATAATCCATAAATGTTTGAGGGGGGGCACTTCTAGTGGTCCAGTATTATGGACAAGATGATGTTGAATCGACGTTGGATATGGTGTTTGAAATAAAGTTGAAGGGGATATCAAATGAGCCGTTGAACCTATTTCTACATTCTGCAATCGTACAATATGGGCTAATTTTGGGCGTCTAAGAATTATGAAAAGTAGCAAGAATGGAGTTGAACAAATTGCTCCAATCATAATCAACAATGGGTCGCTAGGTCCAATTTTCCCATCAAAATCAGAATCGAGGAAACCTGATACAGCCACTACTGCAATTTGAACTAAGAAGAAAACAACGATAACTAAACCCAACATTGAACTTACAGTTTTCCATCTTGATGATGTCTGGGATAAATAGAGGTTCTTAGGTGCAGGAGAAAGAGGGGTTTTGGCTAATCCCTGCATGAACCTCGTAAGCGGTTCAAACCTTAAATCAACTGTAAATTGATTCAGTTTCTTATTTTATCAGTAAGTTAATTGAACATCAGATGAGGTTGCTAATGCTATAACTCCAGGAGGGCCACTCCACTGTATTTCATCATCAGAAATAACAAGTGCACTATCTCCTTCACTATGTCCCAAAACAGCTTTTACAGAAGCAAAAGAACAGTAAAGTGTTGCTTTTTCAGCAATTATCTCCATAAATGATGCCACCATTGGCATATCTGCTCCAAGTTCTTCTAGGTATTTAGGATCTAACAAGCGCGTACCTGCTGCAGCAAAGAATACACTTACCTTGTGGCCATCGTTAATTGCTTGGGCAGCGCATGCAAGCCCGACCATTGACTTGAACGGGTCATTCTTAGGCTCGGATACAAATTTGACAAAGACATTTTTGTGCATGAGTTACCGTATATCATACGGATAATCAACTTATTGAATATTAATTATTAGGAAATAGGTCAGGTCCCGCTCAGTTCGCCCATCACTCGTCACTGAAAAAACAGCATTCGGCTAAAGCAGTCATCACTGCGGGATTGTTCCTGATAGTCTTGAGTCATCAAGTCATCGGATGATTTTGAAAACATGACTTTTTATCTAACTCAGTAAAATTCACGGTATGAGTCTGCTAGAGTATTTGTTTGCTCCGCGATTAGATCACCGAGGATGGTCCACTCCCAGTGAGGCGTCTAGAATTTATTTTCTAATAACCATGATAATTACTTTGGTTTACTCTTGGCAGTTATCAAAATCTAATGTCATAGTCTTTCTATGCCTTGCAATGCTTATTTCAACACCGCTTCTTTCTCTAGGGTGGTGGTTAATTTCAATAGTTGGGAAGGGGATGAAACCTAGGCCGCTGGTGGATTCTGTAAATAGAGTTGATAAGAGTAAAAAATTACCACTTCACTCGTTTAGGAAACCATAGGTCCACTTGTGCGGTGGAGCAAATGTTTCCTTAATTGAACGAGGACTGACCCATCTTAGTAGATTGAGAGGTGAACCGGCTTTGTCGTTTGTTCCGCTACCTCTAGCTCCTCCAAATGGTTGCTGTCCAACTACTGCTCCAGTCGGCTTATCATTAATGTAAAAATTACCACATGAATACTTTAGTGCTTTCTTGGCAGTTTCAATATCTTCTCTATTGGCTGCGAATATAGAACCTGTAAGGGCATATTCAGAAGTTTTGTCGCAAGTATCCAGTATCTGCTCAAATTCTTGGTCAGGGTAGATGTGTATAGATAGGACAGGGCCAAATATTTCTTCACTCATCGATTCATAATATGGGTCAGAACAAATTATTGTTGTTGGATGAATGAAATATCCTTTCGTCTCATCATAACTTCCACCTGTGACTATTTCACAACCTGAATCCTTACTAGCACGGTCAATATACCCAGTAATATTATCAAAGGATTTCTTATCAATTACTGCAGACATAAAATTAGAGAAATCCTTTGGGTCACCAATAGTGATTTTAGAGACTTCAGAACAATATTCCTCTTTGATGTTATCCCATACAGATTTAGGGATATATGCTCTACTTGCAGCACTACACTTTTGTCCTTGGAATTCAAATGCTCCTCTTAATAGTGCCACAATCAGTGCTTTTTGGTCACAGTTTGGATGAGCGACAATGAAATCCTTTCCTCCAGTTTCGCCAACTATTCTAGGATAGGAGCGCATCTTTGGAAGATTTTCTGCGACATCCTTCCACATTTTTCTAAATACTGCGGTTGAACCTGTAAAGTGAATACCTGCTAACATAGGGTGCGACAAGCAAATATCGCCAACCATACTGGCCTTTCCAGGGATGAAATTAATTACTCCATCTGGTAGTCCAGCATCCATCATTAGGCGCATCAAATAGTAGTTCGATAGGTAAGAATTACGACTTGGCTTCCATACACCAGTATTGCCCATTATCGCAGCAGACGAAGGTAGGTTTGCAGCGATGCTACTGAAATTGAATGGCGTTACAGAGAATACGAATCCTTCTAATGGCCTTACTTCGCTAGAGTTCCACATACTGGAAGGAGAGACTGGTGGTTGCAAGTCCTCATAGATTTGTCGAGCATAGTCAGCATTGAATCTCCAAAAATCGATAAGTTCACAGGCAGAATCAATTTCGGCCTGATGGCATGTTTTTGACTGATTAATCATTGTGCTAGCATTGATTTTTGATCTGTACTCTCCGCTTAGTAGTTCACTCGCTTTGAGAAAAATAGCCGCTCTTGCTTCCCATGGCATACTCGACCAAGATTCATGAGCGTCTAATGCTGCTTTAATCGCATCGTTTACTTCATTCTCTCCAGCTAAGTGTACTCTGGCTATTACATGTCCATGATTATGTGGCATTACTTGTTCGATTACGTTATCTGTGTACACTTCTACTCCGTTTATAATACATGGAATTTCAACAACTTCGTTAGACTGGCGTGTCAATTCTTCTTTCAATGAAATTCTTTCTGGACTGCCTGGAAGGTAACCAAGAATTGGTTCGTTGACTGGAGTTGGTGGGCGCGGAATACTATTGACCATGTACAAGGCTATGGAAGGAACTTCTTCAACATCTCGCTAGTACAGATGAGACAATTTTTGGCGCAGTTTGGAGAGTTTTGGGCCTACAACAGCCATGCAGTATCCCTGCATGGGGTTCCTTGCATAGTAGTCATGATGGTATTTTTCAGCGATTGTGAAATTTATTGGTTCTTCTATGGTTGTAACGATTTCATCGTCAAAGTATTGTTCCATTTTTGAGATCATCACTTTTGCAACCTCGGCTTGTCCTTCCTCTACGGGCATGATGCAACTACGATATTGAGTTCCAACATCATTGCCTTGTCGATTGAGTTGCGTTGGGTCATGGACTGTAAAGAAAACTTCTAAAATAGTTTCAAAAGAGATTACATTGGGGTCATAAACGAGTTCAACTATCTCTGCATGACCCGTTCTCCCAGCACAAACTGAATTATAATTTGGTTTTTTATCTGGTCCACCTGCATACGCCGGCAATGCAGAATCAATCCCTCTCATTTCCTTGAATGCTCCTTCTGTACACCAAAAACATCCTCCACCTAGTAGCGCTCGAGCCATAATGCAAGGTGCTATTGTCGACTTATCAATTGTTGCACAAGTGCGCAAGAATACACTTGATTTATTCTTTAAAATAAAACATTGTTTGATAAACTGCTTTTGACGGCCGGAGGACATGGAGTCCGTTACCGACCCAGACCTTTTGAGAGATAGAGCGTTTTTTAAATTGGGAGAATTTGTTTTTGACTATCGAAAAGCGGTAATTGCGGTTGGACTTTTGAGTTGTATTCTACTTGGCTCGCTAATGTCTATGGGTCCAGATTGGGCTGAGGCTTGGGGTGAAGGAGACTTAGAATCTGTCGAAGCCGTTGACTTGAAGGATAGTGCTTTTGCTTCTGAGGAAGATGGTGTTGAGAGATTTGTACTACTAGTAAATCACCCAACAATGACAGATCAATCACTTGAATGGCAGAATGCAGTAATTAAAGCATTAGAAGATTTCTCGGAGATGGAAGATGTTGACATTGAATATTCTTGGAATACTACTGGGGATGAACGTGAAAAGTTTGTCCATGAAGATGATGATGGCTTTTGGTCCAGAAATGTCGTAACCATTAATCTGGATAGGAAAGAAGCAAAGGAACTCTACGCTGAAAACTGGGAAGATATCGAAATGAGCAGTGAGTTCAACTCATGGCGCACAGGTGGTATATCGATAGATGTTATATTTGATGCCAGAATTCAGAATGATTTGATCAAGGCAGAAGTTGTTTCCGGGCCGCTAACAATAATTATCTTAGGAATTGTATTCGGTACTATCATTGCAGCATTATTGCCATTTGGTGTGGCGATTTTGACAGTTATTTCTGCAATGGGAGTGACAATTTGGCTATCGAATGTAACAGATGTCACCCAATATGCTTTGAATATCATTACGCTGATCGGTATTGGAGTTTCGGTGGACTACTCATTATTCATTGTTAACAGATTTAGAGAGGAAATGAATGCTGGTAGAGATTTACGAACCTCCACTTCTATGACTGTTGCCACCGCAGGAAAGGCTGTGTTTTTCAGTGGTATTACTGTGGCGATAGGTCTGATGGGAATGCTATTTTTCGATAACACAGGACTTCCTAGCCTTGGTATTGGTGGTACTTTATCTGTGACGATTGCAATGATATTTTCAATTATCATTTTACCAGCAGTACTAGCAATTATTGGTCCTCGAATGGATAAAAAGTATCTCTACAAAAGTATACCAAATAGACTCCCGTTCTCGTTTAGTACAGAAAACGAAGAAGAAGATGGCCTGTGGTCGAAGATAGCCAACACGGTAATGGCTAGACCTTGGGCTGTACTGATTCCAACACTAGTGATTCTACTGGGGGCAGGTCTTCCATTTTTACAAGCAGACTTTTCAATAGCGTCTCGTAATGCATTGCCTCCAGATGATGAGACGCGTGTAGGATTCGAATTAATGGACGAGAAATGGCCAGAAGACGCAGTTAATGCTGCCATGATTGTCGTGGATTTCGATGGCCAAGACCCACTAAATGAGACTAACTTAATCGCAATGCACAGGTGGATGGTAAGTCAAATTGAAGATGATAGGGTGCTTGGTGGATTTGGCTATGCACTACCCGATTCATCGATGACAGAATCTGAAGTATTGTATTTCTGGGACTCAGAATCTAACCTTAGTACTGAAGATTTGGGTAAAAGAGAATACTATCGACAACAATTCTTATCCGATAATATAACCTACATGGTTTTCTCTCTTGATGGCGAAATAACCGGAGAGAGTAGTAGGGAATTTGTCGATGACGTTCGCTCAGACAGAGATGAATTACTCGAACAACTGAATATTGGTGATAGCGGTTCTTTGAAGGTCGCAGGATTTGCTGCTTACAGTCAAGATGTTTTGAATGCAATAGTGGAGAATTTACCGATTGCAATATCCTTTATTCTCACAGCAACAATAATACTGATATTCATTCAAGTCAGAAGTATAATAATTCCAATCAAAGCCATCATAATGAATATACTCTCAATTTCAGCATCGTTTGGAATGCTCGTATTCGTATTCCAGTGGGGCTATGGGGCTGATTTACTGAATTTCACACCACAGCCAATTGAAACAACTAATCCTGTAATTATGTTCTGTATTGTGTTTGGATTATCAATGGATTATGAAGTTCTAATGCTTTCTAGAATCCATGAGGAATGGGAAAGAACAGGCGATAATACTAAGGCAGTAGCTAATGGACTACAGAAGACTGGGAGATTAATCACAGGAGCCGCAGCAATTATGGTTGTAGTATTCAGTGCATTTGGTTTGTCTTCTGTAGTAATCTTGAAGCAGATTGGATTTGGATTAGCATTAGCTATCTTGATCGATGCAACAATAGTCAGGGCACTTGTTGTGCCTGCTACAATGAGGCTAATGGGCAAAGCGAACTGGTGGTCACCAAAATGGATGGACCGACTATTTCCTGTCAAGAAAATGGCTCCTTCGGTAAAGGAAAATGAAGATTAATCATTCTTCATAAAGGTCCCAATCATTTGATTCTGAACCTCTCCAATACCATATATCACTTGCTTCAGGGTGTTCAATCCACTCATAACCGTCACTATCGATTTCTCCAACCAGTTCATTACTAGGCGGTAAATTACCAATGAGGTGTTGAGTCTCACTAATTATAGGTGCCATTCCAGCAAGACTTAGAGCATCACCAGATATGTCTTCAAAGAACTCTTCTTGATTCTCGAATGCCTTAGTCAGACCTTCGGGTATGTTTTCATCATTTCTCCTCCTAAGGACAACTATGGCGGTAATTATCGAAATTATAATTATAGCAATTAAAGTGAAGGAAGTTCCTGAGCCTAGCCAAGACATCGATGGGAATAAATCAGTATTATCTCCAACTCCATCTCCATCAGAATCAATAGTTTCGCTAGAATCATTAGGGAATGCATCTTGATTATTTCCAATTCCATCTCCATCAGAGTCAAATGACTCATTTGGATCTAGAGGAAACATATCTTGTGAATCAATGACTCCATCTGAATCATCGTCATAGTCTTCCGATGAATCTTGGCAGCCATCATTATCAAAATCAGTATCTGGCGTAGATGTCCATCCTAAGTCGCCAGTGGGGCATTGGTCTAAGTCATCTTTCATTCCATCATTATCATCATCATCATCCTCCAATTCATCATTGCAGCCATCGCTGTCATGGTCTGTTAAGGAATCAGAAATCCAATCGGTGCTCATCACACTATCGCCATTAATACAAATATCTAGATTATCCTTGATTAAATCATTATCATCATCATCATCTGTATCAATCGAATCATCGACGCCATCATTGTCCCAATCAAAAGCATCAACTATTGGTGATAATGATGTGAAAATGAACAAAAAAACTAGTGTCATTGGTAAAACTTTTCGATGGTCATACAATACCCTGGTAATTCGAATGTAAAACCTTTGCACCGTCAAAATATTTGATAATCTCTTTTAGATTAGAGATATACCCTTGTTCATGACCGACACAGTTTACAGTCCGGATGGTAAATTCATGTGGTCTGGAACAGAGTGGATTCCAGTACCGCCAAGTGGGACTCAAACTCTTAATATGCAAGATTCAGTTGTAGGTGGAGATGTAGTTCATAATACTGTCATAAATAATGATGCTAATGCTGTTACTGCAGCTGTTATAGCAGCATTGCAACAATTGGGGGTGCTTGGAGAGAATACTCCTCACCAAGCCCCACCTACTCCCGAAATTGAACTACCTCAATCCTTCCAAGTTGGAGATCATGTTGAATACCACAGTCCAACTAATGCTCGATGGCTAAATCAATGTAAAGTAGTGGCAATCAATGATGACGGGACCTACAGAGTTGAAGTTCCTAAAGATACTGTAATTGAAACTAAATTGGCTGTTGTAATTGGGACTTCACCTGGAACTATCCGCCCAGCTAGCATACCCTTAAAATCAGGAGATAGAGTGTTCGTTAATTGGAAAGATTATGGTCACTATTACCCCGGTAAAATAGTCAGAGAAAACCTAAATAATACATTCAACATCCATTTTGATGATGGTGATGTTGAATATAATGTAGAATGGGAAAGGATAGAACCTCTGAATGAAGAATCTAAAGAAGTGCAAGATTATATCGAAAACGAGTCCCAAGCTGAAAGAGAACTTATAGAAGCATTCCAAGTTTTTGATACAGATAATAGCGGCAAAATTTCTGCAAGAGAATATTTCACTATCCTCACTGAAATGGGTGATGAACCTATCTCAATAGATGAAGTAATGCAAGAATTTGTTAATATCTTTCCAAATAGGGATATTGGATTAGATTTTGAAATTGACTATCGCTCTCTTGCCAAATACATGATTGGTTCTGAAGATTCAGAATTATCACAAATCAAACCGGAAGTAGTTATTCGTGATGCTATAATTTCGGATTCAATACTGAGAGGCTATGCATATGCTCATCCAAGATTAGGTGAAGGGCCGGTCAAATCATCAGCAATCCAGGCAATAAAATATGATGAAAGAGCAACAGCAAGAGTTGAGACAAAAAATACAATTTACGTTGTTGGTCCAACTGGCTGGAAAGTTAGGCCAGACGACCATCCTTTCAATGAGTCATCTTTTTGATAAGTTCAACAAGTCAAGTTGAATGGAACGATGGTTCTTGAGAAGCATTGACAAAAGAAATCAACGGCGATAATATTTTATTCACTATGTTAGATTTGACTCTAGTTGGGATGAATGGGTCGATGATTCTAGGATAAAGGCGGCTTGAAATAAACAGAGGTTTATGTTTACTAGTCATTGGAATTATCCATGAACGATGCAATAGACAAGGTGAGTTGGTTCTTCGTTCCTTATGACCAACTTAACCATTACATCTTTCCTTGGTCTAATTTAGATAGGAAAAATAACGGTCTAATTTTTATTGAATCCTCCAAAAAAGGTAATTCTAAAAATTTCCATAAACAAAAATTAGCCTTATTACTATCAAATATGAGGCATTTTGCGGAGGAAGCAAAATCTCTAGGGCATCCAATAATGTACAAGAGTTCTGAACTTGGATACAGTGAAGTTTTAGGGGAGTTATACGAACAACTAGGGCAAATCCAAGTCGTCAAACCTGCTGAGAGAGAATTAAGAATGGAACTTGAATCTTTACTTGTGGCTGATAAAATCCGGTTCTTAGAGCATGATGGATGGCTAACCAAAAGAAATTGGTTCTTGGAAAGTGTCGGTGATAAACCCCCATTCCGTATGGACCGTTTTTACCAACGTGTGAGGAAAGAAACGGGTGTCTTGATGGAGCAAGGAAAGCCAATTGGTGGTAAGTATAGTTATGATTCAGAAAATAGATTCCCTTGGAAAGGTGAACCAGATACACATGTCGAACTCGAATATGAAGTAGATACAATAGACCAAGAAGTAATGGAATTAGTAAGTAGTAAGTTTTCTTCTCACCCAGGCCATTGTGACCTTTCTAAAGTTCCAACTACATTAAAACAAAATCTTGAAAGTCTTAATTGGGCACTTGAAAACCTACCTCATTTTGGTCGTTATGAAGACGCGATGAGCACAAAAAGTCGTTATTTATTTCATTCTAAATTGGCAACATCGATTAATCTACACAGATTATCTCCGAAACAAGTAATAGATTCAGTATTGAGTACAGATGCTCCGTTGAATAGTCTTGAAGGATTCTTTAGACAGATGATTTGGCGAGAGTATGTCAGACATATCCATGAAGTTACAGATGGTTTTAGAGAATTAGAAGTGTTTGACAAAAAATTGGGTGAACCCAATTTCCTGAATCAAAATAATCCCTTGCCTGTGACATTCTGGGGTAAAAAAAGCGGCTTTAATTGCCTCGATACAGTAGTTGATTCAGTCATGGATGAGGGCTGGACACACCACATTCCGAGACTTATGATACTGAGTAATTTTGCTAACTTACTAGACGTCAACCCTAGGGAACTAACCACTTGGTTTCATGAAGCATTTATCGATGCATATGATTGGGTTGTTGAACCGAATGTGCTTGGTATGGGAACCTACTCTTTGGGAGATGCGATGATGACAAAGCCATACATTTCTGGAACTCCTTACATAAACAAAATGTCAGATTACTGTAAATCATGTAAATTCAATCCGAAGAAAGACTGTATGGTTTCCAACCTGTATTGGGCATTTATCGAGCGCCACAAAGGTGCATTTGAAGGAAATATAAGGATGGCAATGCCTCTAAGAAGTCTGGCCAAAAGAAGTGATGATAAGAAAGAGCAAGACAAATTAGCGCTCGATTATATTCTATCAACACTTTCACGCGGAGAAGAAGTTTCAGTTCAATCTTTACAATAAATCAAAAACCATGACTAATCAGCAAGCATCATGAAAGCCACAGATTCAATAGTATTCCCAAGAATCGGCTCAAATTCTGTTAATAGAACATTACTTGCAGCGATGACAAATAAGCAAAGTAATGAAGATGGAACCCTTTCTAGTGAAGAAATTAAATGGTTGGTGAGGCGTGCTAAAGGTGGTTTTGGAATAACCACTACTGCAGCTGCAAATGTGACAGAAACAGGGCGCGGTTGGGATGGAGAAATGGGCGTTTGGGGTGATCATCAATTACCTGGATTAACCAATATGGCTAATCAACTTGGAGAAACAGAAACCATTAGCCTTGTACAAATTTTTCATGGTGGAATGCGAGCGCCAAGAGAATTAAATGGTGTTCAACCAATTTCAGCTAGTAAGAATACTGAGGCCGGAATGAACGGAGAATATACTAGAGAAATGGCAGAAGGTGAAATAAATTCTATGATTGAATCTTTTACCCAAGCCGCATTAAGATGCGAAAAAGCAGGATTCCATGGTGTTGAACTGCATGGTGCGCATTCATACTTAATCTGTCAATTTCTCGGTGCAATCACCAATCGTAGAGAGGATGGTTGGGGCGGAGATATTTATGCAAGGAGTAGATTTCTTCGAGAAATTATTGAATCTATTAGAGAAGCAACGAGTTCTAATTTTTTAATTGCTGTCAGAATTTCTCCTATCATCGAGAAGGCAGGTATATATCTTGAAGATAGTCTCGAATTGGTTAGAATTTTATGTGATATGGATATTGATATGCTACATATTTCGTGCTGGGACGTATTCCAACCGGTAGAGGGAGATGAAAATGGGCCAAGTTTAACAAAAAGATTTAGCGAAGTGATTCCAAAAAATATCCCGTTAATATCAACAGGGGCGGTTTGGGATTCAAAGGATGCTCAATGGCTCATGGATGAAGGTGCAGATATCGTTGGTGTTGCCAGAGTTGCAATCGGCCATCCTAATTGGCCGAATAAATTAATCGATGAAAATTATCAGCCGCAGAGACCTCCGTTTAGTGTAGAGCATCTTGAAAGTGTAGATCTAAGTCCTGTTTTCATAGAATATATGAAGCGCTGGAGAAACTTTGTTTTACAGTAAATGGTGGACGTGACGAGATTTGAACTCGTGGCCTCTACCATGCCAAGGTAGCGATCTTCCAACTGATCTACACGCCCAAATGGGTGCTTTCGCAAACCGTCCACTTTCAAGCCCATCATAAGCATTTTCAATCATCTAAGGTTTGATGAGTGGTGACTTTTTGGCAATTACATGGGCGGTAGGGGTAGTGGTCTATTAGGTGATGTTGCCAAACCAGAAGTACCCCCACACATACCAGATGGTGCTGTAATAGATTCTCTGGCTGCTTTATCTGGCGTTACAGATGCCGTATTCATGCCTTGGATTGAAGATAGAATCAACCTAATTTGGTTAGAGTCAGATGATGACAGACTTGGTATGACTAGATTTGAGGAAGGGTCCGGTGAGTTGAATCGCCGAAGATTACTCCGGTTAGACCCAGGAATAGTGACAATAGGTCTTCATCCTGCATTATTAGAGGATGAAATGTTGTATAAGCATACATTTGTTCATGAATTTCTTCACGCTAGTGGATTGACTTTACATTCTTCTCAACATGATGAATTAACTAATTCTGTAGCACCTATGCCAAAATTAAAGGATTCTCCCTTACTACAAAGAATGAGAAATTCTGTTCTTGGTGAACTGAAAGTGCAGCACTGGGAGTGTAAAAATTGTGGTTATTCTTGGGATAGAACTACGGTTAGAAAACCTTCAAGATGCCACAAATGTGCTAGGCCTTTATGAGAATCATACTCAAAGTTCATCAAAGAGATACTTTTGGGCAGGCTTGGACGTATAGTGTAGTTGGATATCACTCTGGCCTTCTAAGCCGGCGACCCGGGTTCGAATCCTGGTACGTCCGCCACCAA
>JABIUA010000046.1 GCA_018667575.1 Methanobacteriota archaeon
CTATCAGTCACAACATGTTTTCTCGATACTGTCTTGAGCACAGAAACAAGTCTTTGCAGGCTTTATGTCTGCACGCGAACTTCTCTCGTTGAAAAGAGCGGTGACTTCTGCAAGTTCCTCAGGAGCATCTCCACGTGCTTCAAGACATAGTTTGAGGCCTAATAGTCCCCACATGTTGTCTTTCCAAAGTTTGATGTCGGCACGATAAACTGCTTCGGCTTCTTCGATTTCACCTTGTTCATGCAGTAGTGCTCCAAGGATATGGCGAACTGGCTGCATTTGGCCCCAAGGTTCGTTATATGCAAGATTGAGCGAAAGATCTACTCCACGGCGTAAATGGTCAAAGGCCACAGTAAAGTCTGATGCTTCTCCCCTCTCTTTGGCTTGGAACTGTCTACGGTATTCAATTTCTCCAGATAATACTGCTTCATTTACCAATAAGATACATGGCCCATCACTAGGGTCTTGATACATCAAATTGTTGTGCAACACTCTACCTGCAAGAGCTGGATTCTTGAGTGCTTCATTGAACAAAACCTGTTCGGCCTCAGCCTCAGCAACCATTCCCTTGGATGCATAAGCGACTCCGCGTGCATAGTGTTGTGTTGCGATTGTTGCTGGGAAGACATCTCTATCAGAATACATCGGTTCAGCGATAATCTCATCCCACTTACCAAATCTAATCATTACGTGCCAAGGCATGGTAACATATGATTCAAGGAAAATAGCGCCCATTGGAATAATTCCTGCTAGCATAAACTGTACTCCTGATTCTGCGTCTCCTGCTGGAAGGGTATCTACTGCCTTACGAGCGTACTTTAGCGCTACTTCGTATTGACCTTCAAACATAGCACACCAAACAACGAAATGGTGATTATGCATTCGATAAAATTTGTAGAATTGTGATTCATTACCGCTTAATTCAACATAGCGGTCATCCGCCTCAACTGCAGCAATGTTACACTCTACTGCTTCTTTCCACTGCCCTACCCAAGCATCGATGTGAGATGGCATATGAACCAAATGCCCTAGTCCAGGCATTGCGGTTCGTAAAATATCAGCAGCTGGTAAAGCACGCTCTGGGAATGGTGATAATTCCAAAGCGTGACAATATAAGTGACACAGTGCGATATGTTCTTTAGCACCTTCAACTGTTTCAAAGGCTTCTTCCATAATCTTGACTAGGAGTAATGTATTATCATCAGCAGGGGAAATTTCTCCTGTCGCTGTATTCTTATCCCATAGTTGCCAAGCTTTTAGATTCATTAGGGCCTCAACATAGACTGCAGTAACATCTAGGTTTCCACGGTACTTCTCATATAGAGGCGCCATTGCTTCAGCAAAGGCAACATTTAGTTCAGGACTGTTGCCCATATTGAGGACTGTTGGGTCTGCTGCATCGCGTGCTTCTGCAGAGTGGCGTTGTGCTAGAGCGTCGATAAGGTCTTTTTCTAATTCAGTGCAACCATCTTTCAAAGTAATTGCAATTTGAATATAATCATGGCCTGAACCTAATCCTGGGCTCCAATTATAGTTGGATGAAACGCAATAAGCGATTCCCCAATATGCCATTGCGCAAGTAGGGTCTAATTCAGCACATTGACTGAAACAAGCAATTGCTTGTTCATGGTTATAATTTATCATATGTCCAAATGCTCGAACATACATTTTACGGGCTTCTTCGTTGGCACAAGTAATTGTAGTTGCAAATAAATAATTTGAGGCGTCACCGAAGTCATAATCGTTAGGGGCTAAAGTCATGATGTGATTCCAAAAGTAATGTGATTTAAAGGACTCGTGAAAATCTCTTTATTTCCATTATTTACTTATAAAGAGCTAAAATTTATCTATATCAATATCGATTTCAAGTATCATTCTTCTTCTGAATTAGTAACCTTTTCAATACTTCGATTCAATGATTTATTATGTTTTAGAGAAAGCACAATCCATACTATCGAAACAATATTTAGTGGTACAACTATAACACCAACAATTATGTTGTCCTTCAAAAATAAGTCTGGCCCGTCAGATACATTTGTCCACCATGCACGATTAGGTATTGTTTTACCTAGGACGAAACTTTCACCAATCATAGGAGTTGCTACAGAGAGATTTCTTCGCTCTCCTTCTGCTGTGACTCTTTCTAACGGCTCATCCCAGTGATGTAATGATAATTCATATTTAGAATTATGAATTGGCAGGATTGTAGTGGCGTTCAAATCTATACCGGCTTGTATGACTTCTTCTGGGAACATGTGAATGTTGTTCCAGGCTTCATTATATTGACCCGATTCTAAAAAGGCAATATCGAAAGGCCCGTATTTTTCTCCGATGGTAACATATTCTTCCATATAGCCACTATCTCCACTAAAAAATATGGATTTATCATTCAAATTAAATACCCATGAAGCCCACAATGTGGTATCACCGTTAAACAATCCTCGACCACTAAAATGTTGTGAAGGAGTTAACGCTACATTTAGTTCACTCGAAATATTAATTTCATCATACCAATCTAACTCTTCAATATTTTTTTCGTCGATACCCCACCTTAGTAAATGAGCCTTAACACCCAATGGGACAAAGAATTCAGAATCCTCTAATTGCTTAATTGTACCCATGTCCAAGTGATCATAATGGTCGTGAGAAATAAAGACATAATCAATTTCTGGTAAGTCTTCAAGTTCATATGTATGTTGATAAATAAAGGGCATAGGGCCAAAGAATAGTGGATCCATATTATCCTCTCCAAATATTGGGTCAGTGATTATTGTAACATTATTTGTATGGATTAGAAGCGTGGAGTGCCCCAGCCACGTTATGCTTATTTCATCCGCCTCAAGATTTAGTTTTTCGAACTCTTTTGTTGGAAGAGGGATATTTGGAGATCTATGGTCATCACTTACAATGTACTGTACCAATAATTCTAGAAACGAAACATTACCGGAAGAGATGTCAGTTGGATTCAAATTATGAAAAGTACCATCTCTGAAATTCGGAGAAACCTCATAGGGTAACGAGTCTCCACCGACCTGTGGTGAAAAATTTAGGAATAACGTTGATGAGACGATTATAAACGTAATAAACATAGATATAACCAAAGAAAAAATCTTGGTTTTACGTTTCAAACTAGGTTTGTCTCTCGATAATTCTCCCTTAGAGAATATTGTTGTCCTTGCGATTAATCTGATAATGGCCCAAAAAAATAAAATTATTACAATTAAGAAATTCAATGGTTGTAAGTTGTTACGATAAATCAGAAGCATTGATGTTAAGGCGAATAAAATATATCCTCTGTTCTTTATCAAAAAGTCTCTAAAAGAATTTAATTGTATATCGCTCGAATCATTTATTGCTATATGTGGCTGAATCTTGTTTGCCTGCTTTAGCTCGGCAATGCCGCCCGATTCCTCATCAGTCTCGAATGGCATGAGTTTGGCCGTCCACTTTGATTTTTAAACTGGTCGATTCGATGATTATACAATCTAGTATTCCACGCATGTGGTCGCTTAGGTCTAATCTAAAAAACACTAATAGAAACGAATAATTATTCCAACGGAAGTTGAAACTGACTAGCAAATCAAGCAAATGCCTTTTCGATATCTTCTGTGAGATTATCGAAACGAGCCGACAATTCCTTCATTGCAAGGTTGAAAGCTGTCTTTGGATCATAACTTCCATCTGTCTCAAAAGAAAATACATAAGATCCTTCAATGGATTCGATTGTTATTGCGTCGTCGAAATCTGCATCTCTACCAGTTCCAGGGCCTACTTGATGTAATGCCTTTTCAAGGTCCATTACGTGGTTGATATCTTCAACGGTCTTTTTCGAGCCAAACAGTTTAGCATTCATATCTTTACCATCTGAAGTCTTTAGTCCCAAATTAAAGAAAACCTCTGCTTTCTTTGGTTTGTTCAAAGTTACTTTTTGAAGAGGTCTAAAACCTACCCCAGAAACTGGAGACCACTTTTGGTGGGAAGTTCCTCTACCTAGGCGAGCAAGAGCGTATAACTCTAGATATTGACCTTTTGAAAGGATAGTCAATGGGATTCTTTTGTGCTCTTCAAGAATATCGTACTTTTGGTCTGAAACGGTTGTCAGGTCACTAGCATATACAGTTACAAATTCTTCTTCGGAGTCTTTTGCAGGTCCTTGAACATTCAAGCTGTAAATGATTTGACATTGTTGGCAGCCCTTTTCTGATTCCGGCTTGTACATACATTCTTCGCAATCTTCAACGAATGAAATATTGTCGTCGGTAAAGGTTGGAATTGGAATCATAGCCAATCTATGTGCTAATACTTCATCCGGAAGTACGTTTACCGATTCAATGATTTGACCGTCTTGTTCTACGATACCTTGAGTAAAGTTTACTCTTGATATTGCCAATTTTGGTACATCTGAAATCATTGCTCTTCTAATTGCATTTACTTGTGAAGCATCGGTATCTGTCAATAATACTCTTATTGCATTTCCACGAGGCCAGCCATCTACTACTTGCGCTTTCATTATATCTCCTCCTAATCAAACTCTACGTCCACGACGGCCGCCTTTCTTCTTGGTTCCATCGTGTGCTATAGGGGTTACATCTTCGATTCTAGTAATTGTCATACCAGCACGTGTTAGAGCACGAATTGCTGCTTGAGCACCTGGTCCGGTGTTATTGGATAGGTTGCCTCCTGGTGCACGATACTTGACAATCAGTTGAGTGAATTCCTTATCCTTAAGTGAATCAGCCATTTTTTCGGCTGCTCTAGTTGCTGCAAATTGACCACCGCTGTCTTTTGAAGACTTGACTACTTGGCCACCTGAGCAAGTAGTAATGGTTTCAGCACCTGTCAAATCAGTTGCCGTCATCAAAATATTATTGTATGAACTGAAAATGTTTACAATTGCACGTCGTGACATCATTGGTCACCTCCTTCTGTTTCTACTGAAGGTGCTTCTCCGGCAGCGTTCTTGACTTCTTCAGCGAACTCCGGAGTTGCCTCAGGGTCTACTTCTTCAGAAGCATATTCAGCCATTTCTCTACGGCCTTCGATAGCCTTACGAATTGGGTGTTCTGGATTGTTTAGTTCGCTACTTGGGTGATACTTGATCAATTCTTCTTCATCGCGTGATACTGGGTAAGAAGGAATAGTCACTTTCTGTTCACCAACACAGATTAATCCGTGGTTTACAAGTTGTCTGGCTTGCTTCATTGTTGTTGCAAGTCCTTTGTAGTAAACTTGAGCCTGAAGTCTTCTGTTAAGAATGTCTTCAGTTCCAAGCGACAGAATATCGTCAAGGATTGCATCTGATGCAATTAATCCTTTGTTATTTAGAGAAGCAAGTAGTCCTTCCATCTCTCTCTTTCCGTGTCCACCATCTGTGTCTGCAGCACCAATCAAGCGCATAGATTGTCTTCGGTATCTACGTAGTTGAGACTTAGCCTTCCAAATTTCACGCATGTTCTTTAATCCATGCTGAGCTTGTATACCATGCTCTTCTTCTATTCTGGATGCCTTCCACGGGTGGGAAGGTGTGTCGAATTTTGGTCTTGAAAACTTTGGCTCTCCCATCTATAATCCCTCACTTCTTTCGGTTAACACCGAGTGTTAGGCCACCACGGCCATTTGAACGTCCACGTTGTCCACGGACCTTGTTACCTGTAGCGTGTCTAACACCACGGTAACATTTCATTGTACGAAGACGATCTACATCGTCCTTAAGAGTTAGAGTGACCTGTTGTCCGGTCAAATGAATTTCTTCTCCGGTTTCCAAATCTCTTTGTCTGTTTAGCATCCACAATGGAACTGTCTCATTGTATCCTTCAATAGAAAGACGAAGTTTCTCTTGGTCTTCTACGGAAAGGTGTCCTGCTAAAGAGAATGCGTCGAATCCAGTGTTCTTGCAGATTTGAATCGCTGTTCTTGCGCCAATTCCTTTTACTGCAGTAAGAGCGGTGGCGAGCGTTTTTAGCCCGTCCATATCAGTATCTGCCATACGTAGAATATATGAGAAATCTTCGCCAAGTTCTTCGGTCTTAGGTTGTGCCATATTGTTTCACCATCGTGCTTACACAGAGTGTGGAGCAGGTTTCCGACCAACCTCCCATATATCAATACCGCGATGCTGCAATCAATAATTAATAACTCAAATAACGGAAAAAATTGATGATTTACACTACTTTTTTAGTCACTCTATTACGCAAAGCATGCTCATTTCGGAATTAGGATGTTGGATGATGAATCCGTCCCTCTTGCCGCTACGGCGGGCTAGTTGGCGGTCAAATGAACCCTGTATTTTAGGGTGCAAAGAAGGTTCAAGAGGAGTCCTAATTGTAACCTTTTTGATATCGTTGGCAATCGCTTGTTCAACAAAACTGTCAACTGTTTCCGCCGTCAGTTGCTGATGGAATATTTCAACGACTCTTCCGGATGCTTGAATCAGGGTTTTCGATGATTCTGTTTCAAGATTTAATTTCTCTTCGTGATGAATTTGTGGCCTTCTACCTGTAGACTCTACCCAGTATGTCTTTTCTTCGCTTATTTGCTCACTAAGCCAGTATTTGGCTAAACCACATTCTACGAATGCGGAATCTAAAATACTGACATATTCTCCACGTTTCGGCATTCTATGGCTCGAATCCGGAATATCTTCACCAGAGTTCAAATCTAAACCACCTTCAAAAACAAATGGTTGCTGCTTCAAATCTGGTGAGATTCTTACGAATCGCCTAGGTGTTTGTTGATTTGCAATTCCACCAAGCCATAATGCTAATCTGTCAACCCTGCCCCTTCCACGTGAAGTCCAAGTCCAAGTTTTTGCTATACCTGGCCAGTAGCTATCTACGACCCCCTCAACCTCTAATCTCTGTAGGTGAGATAGTCTTGGAGAAAGGTCAAGCAAGATACAAGGCCCAGAAGTGGTTTCTACAAGATGGCTTTTCCAACCTTCAAAGATTTCTCCAAGTCGGGGTTTCATTTCGTCTAAGGAATGTGAACGGCTATTTCTTGGTCTCGCCGGGTCAAGATGTAGTAAAGCAATCTTTACCTCTTGTTGGCCGTTTGCATTGGTAAATTTCTCTATTGCACCCTTGCCATCTCTACCATCTGCTGCCAAGAAAAGGCTATTTTGGAGTAACTGTGTAGAATCACCTCCTCTTGATTTGAAAATATTTCTAAAATTGACGGCACTCGCTCTTGCCCTTTGTGGATTGAGTTCAATCCCTAATGCTGGTCTCTTGAAAATCGCTGAATATGCCGCAATCTGAATTCCGCTACCGCAAGCACAATCCAGAATATGGCCTTCTGGAATTGGAATATTGCTTAGTAAAATCGCCCTAGATAGAGCAACCTGCCAAGGAGTCGCTAGTGGTTTACCTTCATCGGCATGAAAAAACACCATCCCTTCGGCTGATGTTGGGTCTTTCATGGATTCGATTAGACCATCGGATTTGGCATCTAATGGGTGGATGATTTCTTCCATCTTTACCCCTCATTCACTTGCGACATCACTTCGAGTCATGATACTTTCAAAGTGAATTCCGGCTTCTTTGAATGCGTCTGCTGCGCCTTCTTCGCGGTCAACTATACTGATTACTGCAATAACCTTGCAAGAAGTATCATTGTGGATTCTCTCAACTGCTTTGATTGCTGAGCCACCTGTTGTAGTAACATCTTCAACAATAACAATTGTACCACTGCTTGCGAGAGATGTCCCCTCAATACCTGGGGGATTGTTGGTTTTTCTTCCGCCTCTACCTTTAGGCTCTTTACGCACCATGAAACCTCGGCGAGGAGAATCCTTTGGTGAAGTGGCGACGGCAATTGCTGTCAGAGGCACGGCTCCCAATTCTAATCCACCAACATAATCTGCATTCATATCATCCATTCTCAAATTAAATAATTCACCAAGAAGGTGACTCGCTTCAGGATGCATCATTACTGGCTTGGTATCAAAGAACCAACGGGAGTTGCGGCCGCTGGCTAATGTAAACGCATCATCACTACCCCCGTCGATAAATGCTAACTCTCTAACCAAAGAGACAAGTCGTGGCCAACTGGGGTGCTCGCGCAGAGAGGAATGGACGCTCATCGGCTTATGGTTCGGCTCTAATGAAATGAACTTTCCTTATTTTTTATCAATTTGTCAAACAATAACTCTTTGTTGTGTAGACTGAGCGACACAATAGGGCACTCTTGATAAGCGAGTTGCCAACAGGAGTTCTATTGGTATGTCATCTGATAATGGTTCACCTGAATTGAGCGCCCATAATCCGCTCATTGGACTTGATATTCCTAGATTAGAAAAGGAGATGGAGAACTATCAGTCTTGGATGGATAATCGTGCTGATGATGCTTATAGGATCGCTGAAAAGGCTCGTTCATTAAATCTCGATCATCAGCCATTTGTTGAAATCCCTAGAGCCGCGGACTTAGCCAGTAGAACTGAGAAATTACTTGTCGAATATCTAGGCGATTACAAAGTAGCTGATGATATTCGTGAAATGTTAGAACTCCATGACAGAGAGACTACCTCAATTATGATGGGTCAGTCAGTGGCAAAGGGATTTCGTGAGCAGGGATTTGATTTAGTAACCGCAATAGATGCAGGTCTTCGTGTTGGGTTAGCGATTCTAACAGAAGCAGTTCTTGTGGCACCTCTAGAAGGAATTAGTGAAGTAAGACTGCTGAATAATTTAGATGGTTCTCAATTTGTCTCTGTTCATTTCGCTGGTCCTATTCGTGCTGCTGGCGGTACTGCTCAGGCGTTAGCAGTACTAATTGCTGATATGATTAGACGCGAATTGAATGTTGGAAGATACCAGCCTACCGACCCCGAAGTAGAACGTGTCAAAGAAGAATTTGGGTTATACCGAGGTAACCTCCAGTACAGGCCTTCCCCCACTGAAATCGAAGAAATTGTTCGTGCTTGTCCTGTAATGGTCAACGGCGAATCTACCGAAAGAATCGAATGTGCAGGATATGGCCGGGTAAGAAATATTGACGAAGCAAGAATAAGAGGTGGTGTATTACTTGTTATTGGTGAAGGTTTGTGTCTCAAAGCACCAAAAATTCAGAAACACACAGAACGTCTAGAGGTTGCTGGGTGGGACTTTATCTCAAAATTTGCCAATAAGGGTAAAGAAAAAGACTCTGACTCTGAAAAGAATCCTTTCAAATCTCGAAGAGTTAAGCCGATTACTAAATTTATGAATGATATTATTGCTGGCAGACCGGTATTTGGAACCCCCCAAGCTGCAGGTGGCTTCAGACTAAGATACGGTCGAAGTCGCCCATCCGGCCTAGCAGCTGCATCAGTAAATCCTGCATGTATGTCAGCGATGGATGACTTCATTACCATTGGCACACAGATGAAAATTGAGCGCCCGGGTAAAGCGTGTGCAATTACTCCTTGTGATGATTCTGAAGGGCCGTGGGTAGTTCTGGAAAATGGACGATTCCTTAGGCTTGATGATATCAAAAGTTTCTCAACAATCGCCTCGGATGTAAGATGTGTTTGGGATAATGGAGAGCTGGTTATTGGTTATGGGGAATTCATGGAGAACAACAAGACGTTAGTTCCCGCTGGTTATGGTTTTGATTGGTGGGCTAGTGATTTGATAGAAGAGATTGACTCAAAAGATTCGGTGTCTAAATTCTGCGAAATTATGGAAATTAAGATTACTGATTGCCCCCAAGGAATTCCTGGAATTGATAAATCTGATGTTGATAATATCGATGTTCAATTCCAAATTAGGCGTAGTTGGCATCGGTTTTTAACTAAATTAGCGCCTGATTGGGAACAGGCAAAACTGGTATCTCAACGCTTCAAAACATCATTACCTCCACCACACAACCCTTGGTTCTTAGATCTCCCAATAGAATGGGTTCCATCATTATTGAAACTAATTGAGAACTCCAAGATTGAAGATTTTGGTACCTGCCACAATACGGAACACGAATATGATGCTGAACTACAAGCGTCTCCTATATCTGAAAGGAGACAATTGAGAATTATTGATGGTGCCAAAAATTGGTCAAGTAAAATGATGGATGAAATACCATCAGAAAACATTACCAAAGAAATGTTAGAAAATTGCCCCGGAATTGGTAATGAATTAGCAGAGCCGATATTTTCGGAAACTGTTGCTGAAGCATGGACGCTATTACAACATGGACTTGCCAAAGGTTCAGCACTGATTCTCGGATTAGCACATCACCATGATGGTGATGACCTTGTAATTACTTCTGGATGGCCTGCTGTTTTGGAAGGTTTTGGATTTTCTATTGATGGAAATAAAATTATCAAAATAGTAAATTCAGATGAGATATTCAATCTCAAAATAGAACAACTCCGAGAGGCTAAATTGGTTCTTGACGAAGAGAATTCACGCAAAGGAGAATTAGAAAAAATCCGAGCAACGCATCGGATTGCTGCAGAAACGGGTGCTAGGCAAAGAGGAATGAATATTGCTGAAACAGATAAAATCGGTAAAGATGCTGCGAATAGTATTCCAGATGAAGGGCCTAAAGACAAAGAGAAATACCTTGCCGCTCAAATCCATGAAGATGATTACCTCGTTGATGGCATCATTGCTCAGATAAGAAAAATATCTCCTTTACGATGGGAACATTCTGCTCCGATAAGAGTTGGAAGTAGAATGGGACGACCAGAAAAATCTGCACCAAGAATAATGAATCCTATGGCTCATATTCTATTCCCGATTGAATTGAATGGTGGTAATCAAAGATTGATGAGCGTTGCATCACAAAAGAAAGATATTCGCACTCAACTAGGCGCTAGAACCTGTACTAAATGTGAGAGGAAATCTCCATTTATCAGTTGCCATCATCGTAAAAAAGACAAATACGGGGAAGGACTTCCTGGAGAGGTATGTGGAGGTAGAACTGAATTCAATACTGAACTGGGTCCAAAGCGAAGAAGAAGAGGAGAATTACTTACTGTACCGATTGAATCTGCTATGGAGGATGCTAGAATAAGGCTGGGTATTGACCGACTTCCAAAGACAATAAAGTGCATGAAA